>JBJONV010000030.1:0-19471 GCA_046051665.1 Chloroflexota bacterium | reverse complement strand
CGCCGATACCCAAGATGATGGGTTGAATAAGCAAGATGCGCATTAACTGTGCGGTTAAGGCACGTTGTTCGGGATCGAATCCCCGCGCTGTCGTAAGTGAAACAATAGGCTCGGCGAAAATCAAGCCGATTACTGCACAGCAGACGAGTAGTGGTAACGTCACATTCAACACGGCATTAGCGAGATTCCATGCGGCAGTGTCGCCAGATTCTGCTCTCTGCTGCTGAAAAACAGGAATCAATGCGGTCCCGAGTGCGCCACCTGCGACAACCAAATAGAGCAAATCGGGTAATGCAAACGCTGCCCGGTAGGCATCAACCTCCGGTGTCGTGCCAAAGTTCGCCGTGATAAACATATCACGTACCAAACCGAGCACCCGACTCGCGAAATACCCGAACGCCACAATAAGGGTATTGAATAGCGTGCGTGACCGTGCTTGTGTCATTCATGCTCCCGTGTTGCACACTGCAGTGTGTTTTGGTATAATCAGACTTTAGATGCTCATGTGCAATGAATCCATGAATTATACGGGAGAAGTGATACCTTGGCGAACACCAAATCTGCGTTGAAGCGCATCCGTACTTCAGAAAACCGTCACGCTCGCAACACATCGTACAACGCCCGCCTCAAGACGATGGTCAAGAAGGCTGAGCAGACAATTGCTTCCGGTACATTGGACCAGAAGGCCATCATCACCGCGTTGAGCACGCTGGATAAGGCTGCTTCAAAAGGTGTTATTCATCGCAATAACGCTGCACGCCGCAAGTCACGTTTGATGAAGAAAATCAACGCAGCCAGCAAGTAACTGCTGCCTGCAAAGCCCCACTCGCTCTGCGAGTGGGGCTTTTTCATGTCTGCTAGGTTTCCATCACCAATAAATCCAGACCCGCATTCACATCGATGCCGCCCGTTTTGCTTTTGTGGTCGAGGCTCAGGACGCGTTCATGGAGCCGATCGAGTTCAGCTGGAGTAAATCCACGCGCTTGTTCGATGGCTTTGTCAGTCAAAAATCCGGGTCGTAAGCCGACTTTGCTCGATATCTCGTTGGGTCGCAGTCGCATCCCGTCGAGTTCTTTGACCTGCAACAAGATGCGCACCTGCCGGGCAATCATATAAATGATGTATTGCGCCGGTTGTCCGTCGCTGAGTAAGTGACGGAGTTTCGACAGGGCAACGCCTTTTCGCCGGGCAGCGAGTGCATCGACAAAGGCAAACATGTTTTCTTCGGTGTCGTCCGACACCATCAGATCGACAACAGCTTCATCAACAACCCCGCCTGGACGCACATAAGTGGCCAGTTTGGTTAGTTCATTGACGAGTGTACGACCGTTGGTCCCCACGAGCGACAAGAGGCGATACGCAGCACGATTATCGATGGTGATACGCAACGAGCGGGCAAGCTCACCAATCCAACGGACGATGTCTGTCTCTTTGAGGAACGGGAATTCGACGACTGTCGCTGTTTTCGTGAGATGTGTGTAGAGCGCATTCCGTTTGTCGATGTCTTCGTTTTCGACAAAGACGACGTCGCACCATGCTGGCATCCGTTCGAGGACGAGTTTGAGTTCGTCACGATCTTTGCCTGCTTTTTGATGTTTGAGCAAATCTTCGACGATGACGGTACGCCGGTCGTGAAGGAATGGAAACGCTTCCGCTGCCTGGATGAAGGCGTCGAGTTTGAACCGCTTCCCATCGAGGCGTGTGATGTTGAGTGACCGAGCGGCTTCCGGAATCTGAGCGAGCAGGTCGTTCAGATGCGCGCTCCGTCGGTATTCATCAGGGCCATGCAACAGTACGATCATATCGACTCACTTGAATAGTTGGGTTATTGCGGAGCAGGGAATTCACAAAATGCATGGTATGTCGCTGCCGCGTCAGGATGCGCCAATTGCGGTGGCAACGGCGCACCAACCGGGATGCCAGATTGTGCCAAAATGGCTTTGATTGTCGCTACCGCACCTGCTTTGCGGACATGGCCATCGACAGCGGCGAGATGCGCCTGTGCGTCTGTGCGTGTTGGGTCATCGGTAAGGATACGTACCGAACGTGGGACGATGTTCGCAATCGCCAAAATAGAGCCCACAGCGCCATCCTTGATTGCTTGTGCGAGGATGGGCGCGTTCCCCGTGTAAATTGCCAATTGTGGGTACCGTGCAGTCAACATCGCAGTATGCGCGGCGTCTACCCCGCTGTCTTTGATGCCAGCGATGTACGTCGGGTGACTCGCCAAGAGCGTATCGATGATATATGTTGTTATCGGTACACCGGTCATCGGCGGTATGTGATACAAAATCAATTTACTGCCTGCCGGAAGTGCGTCGCACAAGGCCTGATACCAGGCAATAACGCCGTTTTCGCCTGCCTGTTTGAAGAAAAACGGGGGCAACACCAAACATGCGTCCGCACCGGCGGCAAGGGCAGCGCGGCTCAGAGTAATCGTGTCACTTAGTGATTGACAACCTGTTCCAGCAATAACCCCGCGGCCATCACGAGACGAAACGCAATGTTTGATGATTTCGAGACGCTCGGCGACACTCAACGATGGCCCTTCTCCAGTGGTGCCACACGGGACAACGCCGTCCACTCCTGCACGATACAGGTTTTGTATAAGACGACTCATGGCGGGTTTATCGAACGCTCCGGCTGCATCGAGCGGTGTGGCAATTGCGGCATAGACAACAGGCATATTTGGTCCTCGCTAGCACGTACGGGTTCCCGTACGACGGTGGTAGAATGCATACAAACGACGGAGAGTGAGGCAGGTATGTGGCGTAGTGGGGTTTTTGCTGGGTTCGTCCTTGCATTGCTTGGCCTGGCATGGCTACGCCGTGAATCAGCGGATGTCGTTGCCTCTGCGACGACATTCCCGCTCCACGATGCTCACCCCCACACGACGCATCGTACCACGCAAGCACTGCTCCATCAGATAGAAGCGACAGCACCATGGATCCTAAAAGTCAACGAAAAATCCTCCACCAAATCATAAGCACCGTGCTGGCGTTAGTCGCAGCACGCCTGGCAGTGTGGCTCGTCGACAAACTCATGGGTGATGAGGCGTAGATTCCTGTGCGTAATACCCATGATATTCTGGCGGCAGGAGTGCGGCGATATGCCGCATCATGTCGTCTGTGAGTGCGGTCATTTCTTCCGGATCTATGGTATCGACACCGCTCTGTGCTACCGGCTGCCAGGCTTTGCCGTAGGTAATCGTGGCCGGTGCACGTAATCCACCCTCGACGCCCGTTATTCCAACCGGGACAATAGGCACGCCAGCGCGCAATGCCATGCGCATAGCCCCGCCACGGCCTTTTTTGAGCTTCCCCGTGCCGCTACGCGTCCCTTCGGGGAAAACGATCATGATGTTGCCCGCTTTGAGTGTCGCCACTGCCATGTCGATTGCACCCGTATCATTTTGTCCGCGACGCACGGGGATTGCTTGCATCCCGTTGAACCACCATCGGGTGAGCGGCCCAAACAGCTCAGCTTTGGCGAGCCAATGCGGAATGTGTGTCAACGGGATGGTCGCAGCTACCAGCCAGATATCGCTCCACTTGATGTGGTTGACGACCAATACAAAGGGCGAGCCCGCAGGTGGTAAGTCTGCTACACCATTCACCTGCCAGCGAAAAACACCCCAGCGCCGCAGGATTGCACTCAACCAATGAATAAACGCAAAATGTCGGTAGGCAAACATAGCATCTCCTCGAGACACGCATCAGTGTGTTTGCGTGTAGTACCCGTGGTATTCCGTTGGTAGAAGCGCGGTGATGTGATGCATAACATCAGTCGTCAATGCAACGATAGGTTGCTGATCAATCGATGCACTCGGGATATAGCTCGGTAGGTCACCCATGCGGAATGGTGCGCCGATGCGGAGGGTCCGTTTGTGGAACCACAGCGGCTGTTGTCTGCCGGTGAGTGCGAGCGGAACAATCAGTGCATTCGTCGCTAATGCGATGCGCACAACGCCGGTCTTCGCCCGTAAAATCCTGCCATCATCCCACGTCCCTTCGGGGAATATCACGAGCGGGGAGCCTGTCGATACACGGTGTATGGCAGCAGCGAGCGCTGTGGTGTCACCGGTGCTGCGCCGTACCGGAATCATTGGCAGGCAGCGAAACCACCAACCCATCCAGTGATCAAAAAGCTCTGCTTTGGCAAACCACCACAGGTTGTACCGCGCAGGAATGGCCCAGCCGATAAACGGTATGTCATGCCACTCAATATGATTACTGACAAACAACAGCGGTTGCCCAGCTGGCGGGAGGGTATTTTCTTTGGTGATCTGCCAGTCGAATAACCGCAACAATCGGCATATGCGGACACACGACACGATGACAAAGCGGCTCAATGTGCGTACAAAACGCATCGATAGTGTTGCGTGCATCGGCATTCCCGCGTGACTACCCTTGGGTTTGGTCCTTTTGGGCAGCGTATTCGTTCATGGTTTCGGCATAGAAGCCGTGATAGGCTACAGGGAGGAGTTCGGCTATTTTGACCATGATTTCGGTGGTCAAGCGGGCCATCTCTGGCGCTGGAATCTTATCGAGATTCCCGTCGGTCCCACGTACTTCCGGGTAATACGGAGTACCGATAGTCAGATGACGTTTGCTGAACAGAACGCTCTTTTGTGTGCCCGTGATGGCCATCGGAACGATGGGCACACCTGCACGCAATGCAATCCGTGCCGTCCCACCGCGCCCTTGGAGCATTTTGCCGTCGTGGCTCCGTGTGCCTTCTGGGAAGATAATAACAATCTTGCCGGCACGCGCTGCATCTGCAGCGCGATCAATCGCTTGGATGTCACGTTGGCCGCGACGCACGGGGATGACATGCATCATATGAAACCACCACCCGAAGACCGAATTGACAATTTCGACTTTGGCGAGCCACCACGGGCGATGTGACAACGGCAATGCCCAACCAATGAACGGGATATCATGCCATTGGATATGATTCACCACCAGCACCATACCCTGCGGGCGTGGGGGAAGGTTTTCTTTTCCAGAGACGCTCCAGCGCAATAGTCCGAAGGTTCGCATGACCTCCATTGACCAGGTAATGGCAATAAAGTTCAGCAGGCTCAGCACTTCCATCATAAAACGACATACCTCTAGTTCGGCAGAATCCCTAGTCGCAAAACGTACACCATATGCCCCCCACTCCACCCAGAGAGTGCAACGCAGCACAATCCAATTACCAACCGGAGTGCATACGCACGGTAGCTACGTGCCTGCCATACGGGGGTTTCTTTGATCCGCCTGCGGAGCTGCCACGCCTGCCATACCACTATCCACAATATGAGTGCAGATACAGCATGCAGATTAATCCAAAACAACGCATCGGGTGGTGTGTTGGGTGCACGAAGATGGGTGACGGCGTCGATTGTACCCGTTATGGTCGTGGGGATAAGGCTATACCACGCGAAGATGACCATTGTGAAGCCCGATTCTTCGAGCCGTTCAGATTGTCGTTTCCATGCAATCATGGTGAGCATACATGCTGCGAAAAAGACACCGATGGGGATGTGAACGGTCGCGGGGTGGAGCACCAATGCCATCACGTTCATGGTTCCTCGTTGTGGCTAATCTATGAATATCATACCATATGCATCATGGTATGATGCTCTGGAAGACGATTGTTGCGCATTCTAGTGCAATATTCAGCAAACCATGAACAAGGAATCGGCATGAGGCATACGCAGTGGGGGTTGGTATTCATCCTGTTGATTGTCCTCTTGGGTCCTTCGGTTGCATCAGCACATGGTATAGTTGCCGGTGGTTCCCAGATTATTGAAGTCGATGCCGGTATTCACCCCGTGCGGATAGAGGCAATCGTCCCTACCGGCGCACCGACCGTGTTGACACTCAAAATACTGCCGAAGCAGGACTCCGACGGTGAACGGACGATTGCTGTGAGTGCACGGGGTTCGACAGGAGTCAGTGTTCCCGAACAAAGTTTTACGACGCCGTTCGGAGCTCCGTTGATTACCGTCGTTGACGTACCGATAACTTCTCTCGGTTCATGGGACATCCGGATTACCATTGACGACGCCCGTCATGCTCCGGGAATCATCGTGCTTCCGGTGACCATTCTCGATACCGTTGTCCCGCTGACGACCATTCCGTTGTTTCTCGGATTTGCCATGTTGGCAGTCGTGTTGGCGGTACAAGTGCTGTGGCTGACCGCACCAACGTGGGTACTTACCGTCTCCAGGGGACTCTTTGTGGTGGCGCTGACGCTGACACTCGGTCTCGGGAGTATCGTCGCGAACCCGCAGCTTCGACTCGAGTGGAACACACCACTCCCTGGACCGCTCCCATTTGTCACACAAACGGTAACTCAGACAGATACGACAATCCAGTTTTCGCTCTACGATGGGTCGACAGGCCTCCCTGTCGATGATCTCGTGCCGCATCACGAAGCCTTCATGCACACCGTCTGCATCGATGAGATGAACAATCTCTTCCACCATGTCCATCCTGCCCGAATATCTGCTGGCCAATACCAGCTTGAGCGTTCGCTTCTCAAGCCGGGCTCGTACCACTGCATCAACGAAGTAGAGCGTCTGATGACCGGCTCACAGCTGCTCACGAGCCAGATTGTTATCGGTGGTGCAGTAGCACGTGGGCCTGCCCCCGGAGCATTGGCGGAACCACTGAATACGGCTGGGTATGACGTGGTGGTGACCGCTGCGGAACCGATTCGAGTTGGTATCCCCGTGGCGCTTACCGTAGAGCTCGCCAAAAATGGAGTACCGGTGGCTGGGTTACAGCCCTGGTTGGGCATGCGTGGACATCTCATTGTGCGGAGCATGGATTCGCCCGTCTATGGGCATGTGCATGCAGTCGGAGGAATGGACGAAGCGTTTCAGCCCATGGTGCAGCCAGGGAATGCGGTGTCCTTTGTGTATGCGTTTCCACATGCCGGGAAGTACCGCCTGTGGTTTCAGCTCATGATTGATGACACGCTTTTGACCATACCGATTATCGTCGCTGTCGACGAAGAAGGAGCCTAGTCGTGCGTGCTTTGCTGTTGCTGATGCTTGCGTTCCTGAGTGTTGCGTGTAGCAGTCCACAACCATACACCGCACAAAACACCGATGTGCGGGTGGTTTTGCACATCGATGAACAGAGCCTCGGGTTTCGTTCAGGGACGGTAGAGGTGACTGATCTCGGCGGGAAGAGCATCACGGATGCACGAGTCACCCTGACCGCCGTGATGAAACAGCACGGCATGATAAATCCGCCACTCACGCTGAACGTAGGGACAAATGGCTATACATATACCGACCTCGAAATAAACATGGTCGGCGAATGGCAGATGCAAGTACGCGTAGAACGGTCTACTCTGAACACGGTGATTGAGATACCCATCGTTTTCGAATAATAAGTCGTCCAAAAACTTCTGTTGATCATTTTTGGGTCACTCGACGATGACTGGATCTCCGATTCGGATAATCCCACTCGTTCGATGTATCATATTTTGTCCGAACATCAATCCGTGACCGATCTGGCGAAATACCGCTAAGGTATGCAGTGGCTCGACATGACGTTCACCCGTTTGTTGGTCGATGGTTGTCATAACACAGCGTGCACACTTTTTCACTGCAACCAGCGCAACTGCACCGATGTGTACCGTGCGCCAATGGTCTTCTTCCCATGGCGTTGCACCTGCAACCACGATATTGGGACGAAATCGATCCATGGGGACTGCTTCTTTGGTGCGCGTATTGAGATCTGTCAGAGATGCTTCGGTGACGAGCAGGCTTGCGTACCCATCAGCAAAACTCACAGCATCTTGTTCCTCAACAGCAAATGCAGAATCAACCAAGCGACGCACACCGGGTGCGAACCCGACTAATCTGCAGGGTCGACCCAGCGCAGTAGAAAACCATGCAGCCACTGCTTCGCCTTGGTCGACGACCGTGACTGCATCGTTCCATATTTGGACCGTCGACTCTGTGCCATATTGTGCAGGGTCCCAGCGAAACGTCGGGAGGTCGACCCGCGAGAGTGACCATCCGGTGCTCGTTTGGCTGAGACCGACACGTGCCATCGCGGGGCATTCGCGTTGCGACAGAAAGCGGTTTTCTGCATCGACGACCATATACCGACGGTCGTGTTCGAGTCCGATATCCTGTACTCGTGCAGACGTAATCGGGATGCCGCGACAACTTTTGATGGGATAAATGTAGATACCGCTGACGTGCAAAACCGACTCACTTACTGGTGCGTGGACTCTGCCAAGGGACATCAGGAATCGCGGCTGCGTGGTTAGCAGCACGTGCGGCAACAAACAAGAAGTCTGACAGGCGATTCAAATATATCCCGATGACCGCGCTACATGCTTCTTCACGAGCCAAGGTAACGACATAACGTTCGGCGCGACGGCAAATAGTACGTGCCAGATGTAGTTGGGCAGCGACCATACTCCCCCCGGGCAAAATAAACTGTGTCAGCGCAGGAAGGGTTGCCTCCAGTGCATCGATTGCCTGCTCGAGCGATTCGACGTCCGCTGTTGTCACACGAGGGATATTGGCTGCATCCCCCGGAGTGGCGAGGTCCGAGCCAACCACAAACAGTTGATTTTGAATTGCCTGCAGGTAGCCATCGAGCACCGTAACCGAACCAGACGCGCGTGCGACGCCTATAGCTGCATTACATTCATCCACCGTGCCATACGCGTGTACCCGAATGGTATCCTTCGATACGCGTAAGCCACCCCACAAGCCGGTCTCGCCGTCGTCGCCTGTTTTGGTATAGAGCTTCATGTTTATTCTCCTCATGTAAAAAACGCCCGCTGTGAGAATCACAGCGGGCGCTGAACGGGAATTATCGTAACTTGATGTGCAGGTCGCGTAATTGTCGTTCGTCTACCGGTGATGGCGCTCCCATCATCAGGTCTTGGGCTTGTTGCGTCTTGGGGAATGCAACCACTTCGCGAATCGTCTGCTCGTCAGCAAGAATCATCGCAATTCGGTCGATACCGGGCGCAATACCTGCGTGTGGTGGCGCGCCGAACTCGAATGCTTCGAGCATGTGCCCGAACTGGAGTTCCGATGTTTCGCGACTAATACCAAGTAAGTCGAAGAGTTTTTGTTGGACGGCGCGTTGGTGGATACGCACGGAGCCGGAGGCGACTTCATACCCGTTGAGGACCAGGTCGTATGCTTTGGCACGTACTTTGGCAGGGTCAGTGTCCATTAATCCGACATCACTGTCGAGTGGCGCGGTGAATGGGTGGTGTGCGGCATCCCAGCGATTTTCGCCTTCGTTCCATTCGACGAGTGGGAAGTCGATAATCCACGCGAAAGCAAGGAGGTTCGGGTCTGCAAGATTCAGACGTGCTGCACATTCACGGCGGAGTTTGTCGAGAACCGCAGTGACTACCTTTGCGCTATCTGCAACAATCAAGACCATATCACCGGCGGTAGCTTGAGTGGCTGCCAGAATTGCTTGCATTTCGCTCGGTTCGACGTTTTTGGCAAACGAGGAGCGCACTTCGCCGCCTTCGGCTGGAATCGCTGCCCACAGGAGGCCTTTGGCACCCATTTGTTTAGCAATTTCAGTGAGTTCGTCGATTTGCTTGCGTGAATATCCGGCAATCCCGGGTACACGTATTGCTTTAATCGTTCCACCAGTCGTCAGTGCGTTTTGCATGACTACAAATTGTGTATCTGCAAGGACTCCGCTGAGATTGATGAGTTCCAGTCCATACCGCAAATCGGGCTTATCTGAGCCATAGGTTTCGATAGCATGGTCATACGACATCCGCATGAACGGTGTCAGTGCACGTTTGTGCGGTACCACCGCTGGTACCATGGCAGTGAACAATCGCTCCACGACGTCGATGATATCTTCCATATCGACAAACGACATTTCCATGTCGAGTTGGGTGAATTCTGGCTGGCGATCTGCGCGCAAATCTTCGTCACGGAAGCAGCGGGCAATCTGGAAGTAGCGGTCATAGCCAGCTACCATCAGTAATTGCTTCATCTGTTGGGGCGATTGTGGCAATGCGAAGAACTCCCCGTCGTGTACCCGGCTGGGAACGAGGTAATCACGTGCGCCTTCTGGTGTAGATTTGGTCAGAATCGGGGTTTCGATTTCGACGAAGTTTTCTTTGTCCAAAAAGTCACGGATAAACTTCACAAAGCGGTGACGCATAATCAGATTGCGCTGCATGCGTTCACGGCGCAGATCGAGGTAGCGATACTTGAGGCGTAGTGGCTCTTCTTCGTTACCGTCACGGTTGATCAGCAACGGAGACTGTTTCGCGGCATTGAGTACTTCGACTGCCGTAGCAACCATCTCGATTGCACCCGTGGCGATGTCTGGGTTTACTGCATCAGCTGGTCGCAGTCGTACTGTACCAGTGACGCGAAGGACGTATTCGCTCCGTGCCTCGCTGGCAATTGCATGCACCGCAGCATCGTTCGCAGCATCAAAAACAACCTGCGTCAGCCCGTAGCGGTCGCGCAAGTCGATAAAAATCAATGGGCCATGGTCACGGCGTCGGTGTACCCAGCCTGCCAACGTCACAACGTGTGTGTTGTGTTCTGCTCGGAGTTGGCCGCAGGTGTGAGTTCGGTACATGATTTCCCCTCTGTCAATCGCTGAGACAATAGACTTGCATTATACCACTTTGACGAGTTTCAGCGCTTTTTGTCTCGCCGAGCGACAACGATGAGTTGGCTGCTTTCGGCATCATATGGCGCTAATTCATAGTTTCCATAGACGTCTTCTATCGAAAATCCAGCACGTGCAAACAAATGCTCGAGCTCATACCGCCAGAAGTAGCGCATCGCAAAACTTGCATTGACACGTTGGATACGTTGATTGGTGTCGTTGACATCGTACATGAACACGACATGGATGCGTTGTTGTGCGGTATCACTCCACTGTGCGACAAACTTTTGCACGATACGCCCATCCGGCATCACAAACTGTTTGTCGAGGACAAGATCGCCTTTGTAATCCGGTAAGTGACGCATGTCGGGATTGAACAAGTCGATTACCAACGTGCCACCGGGCTTGAGAGCGCGATATGCGACGTGGAGCGCATCCAAGTGCTCCTTTGTCGATTGCAGATGCATGAATGAGTTCAATGCCACAATCGCTAACCCATATCGTTGTTCGGGCTGCCAACTGCACATATCGGCGTGTACCGTCGTCAATGCTAAATCGGGTCGGTAATCACGATGGTCTTGGACCTGCGCAAGCATTGCGGTCGAAATATCCACACCGGTGACCTGATGTCCATCCACTGCAAGCGGAACGGCAACGCGCCCTCCACCACACATGAATTCGACAATCGGTCCTTTCGTATGCCGTGCAAGAGAACGATAAAAATCGACGTCATCCAAGACGTCGGCAAAATCTATGGCATACAACGATGCTATCGATGCATAGGCATCCATGTGTGTACGTGCTCCTTAACACAAACTTGCACGGTCGAAGTTCGCGTCGTAGCGCTCACGATGCCGTGTATGGAGGAATTCTTCGAATGCTTCTACCCCTCGGGTCCGGATGTATTCACGTTCTGCGCGACTAATCGGAATGACCCACAGCGTTTGTATGTATGCCTGCGGATGGTCGATTTCTCCCGCGGGGTTTACCTCATAGATGTGTGGGTCGTCGAGGAACGGATACGTAAAATACAGAAATTCGAGTGCAGAGCCTGCGATGAGCGGTTCGCCTATTGGGAGGACATATCCTGGACCGATTTCACGCTGGTGAATGTGTGGGTGCTCGGCAATCATCAGGAGGAGTTCACACGCGAGTTCTGCATGTGCTGTCGGCGCATGCAGAAGGTATTCGTAGCGCATGCCACGCGGGTCACCAGTCGATGCGACACTTTTGGGAATGATGTGAAAGGAGGCACCAACACTACAAAAAACCGAGTACAGTGGGTTGCTTTCGTAGACACATATCGAAAAGTGATCAGAAAGGGCAGAATGCACACCTTCGCCACCTTGTTTTGGACGCGCGCCGTAGCGGAACGTCGGAGCACCCTTCCATACGACCAAGCGTTCATACACCATGATGGCCGGGTCTTTTGCCGCATGCCACTGGGCATGGAGTGCCCGACGGTACGGGTCATTTGTCGTCATGGGGTCGCTCCTGTCCAACTCTGTTGGTAGTCAGAACCAAGGACGAGTACCATGCTTGCATCGCTCGCGGCGCCTGCTGGTCTACCCGCATTTACGACGATTTGCGATGCGCTTAGACCAAGCGCACTGACTAACTGCTCGCGTTCGGCAGAATGGTCGCCGATGTCATAGAGGACGCTGGTCTCGGTATTTGCATTGTCACCGGGATTGAGTAACGAAAAACCTTGGTTGGCTAATTGACTCGACACGCCGCTTGCGACACCCGTCACCCCTGTGCCATTCAGCACTTGCACAGTGGCCACCCCTGGGATGGTGGATCCGGTTTGCCATTTTTTGACCAAAACCTGGATATCGTTTTCGTTCCAATAAATGTCTGAGGTAACGACGTTGTCTACACGTACATCTGTAGGATTAATCGAAAACTGTGCAATACGACTCGATTCGAGGCGGCTTGCGATGCCTGCCAGATCGGTCATTGTCGAAATATCGCTCATCGGGAGCGTTGTTCGTACGTTCTGTTCGAGTACGCTAATCCAATTCGGCAAGAGTGAGACATTTGCTGCCAAGCCACGAGATCGTACCTGGTTGAGCACCGCCTTGAGGACTTGCTGTTGCCGTTTGCTTCGGTCAAAGTCATTGGTGGAGTGACGCGAGCGTGCAAACACCAGTGCTGTTTTGCCGTCCATGAGTTGGATTCCCGGGGCAATATAAATGCGTTCAACACCATGGTTTTCGGTGGGATATTCTGGGTCAACGAGTGCTTGTTTGACATCGACCAACACCCCACCCACACTATCGACGAGGCGTTCAAATCCATAAAAGTCGACTTGTGCAATGTAGTCAACATTGATTTTGAGGAAGCGTTCCATGGTTTCAGCAGCGGCTGCACCGCCACCAGCGTCTTGACTGGTGCCCGCACCATAGAGCTTCTCGGCGTTGTAATACCCATACGAGAATGCAGAGTTGACTTTGCCGAATGCCCCGCTCGGAAGTGGGACAACCGAGTCACGAGGAATCGACAACATCGTTGCCCAGTTACCCTGTGGGTTAATTCGTACGAGAATGAGGGTGTCAGAACGCACGCCTTCGGTGACGGCTTCGGCACGTTTATCGACACCAACAAGCAAAATGGTAAATGGTTGTTTGAGGGTGGCCGGTGCGAACGGCGTTGCGTCCGCTGCCGGGGCATTTGGTTCATTTGGGTCGGGGATGGCGGTGTTTGCCCGTGGGTCAATTGTTTGTATGTTGCCGAGTGCTTGATCGGTGCGCCGGAGGATGACCAATGCTGATCCCCCCACCCCAACGATAATCAACGCCACTACGACAATAATATAGGTACGCCAATTGTTAGCCTGCCGTGCAGCACGCTTCGAGCTCAAGCGGCCAGGTGTCATATTGGGTAATAGTGATTTACTTGGTCGGCGCAAGAGTTTCGCGGGGCGCAATGAACGACGTCGCGGTGGTTTTTGCACTGTATGTTCCGTACTGCAAGCGAATGTTGGTATTATACACCAGCATGATGTACCTGCCTCTTTATGAGGCTTCATGATGCTGATATTTTGCTGATACTTGCGGTTTCGTCACATCGATGGAGGAGGCTATGTCATATCGCAGTGTGCTCATCGATCAGCTCCTCGAAGAAGCGCGCAAAAAAGGGCTCTACGACCCAGAATTTCGCGGTGAGCGTGCCCTGGTATATGACGATTTGACACATGTGGATGAGGCGGATCGCGTGGCATTCCATTTACTCAAAAGTAATGGATTTGCACCACCGTTCCTCGAGGAACGAAAGTACCTCGTCCAAGAACGCAAACATCTCAGTGATGCAACGTTTGTGTTGCGAGACCAATATCCACGGATGCAACCGCACCAGCGCATGGCGGCACTCACCGAGATACGGCGCGCCTTGACTGATTTGTGGCGGCGTACCCTTGACTATAATCTCACCGCACCCGTGGCGTTTCAGATCGAAGGCATTCGGGTAGAGTACGAAATTTCTCGCATTGAACAATCGCTTACGGACGCTGCAAACGACCCTGCCGAAGCCGTTGAATAACAACCGACACTGCGAAAAATCCCGTGCAGATGAGGACAATAGTTGCACCCGTCGAAACCGCGTAATGGAATGAAACAATCAAGCCAAGGACTGCCGAACCCGCACCGATGACTGCGGCATAGATCATCATGCTCCGCAAATCACGGGTGAACAAAGATGCAGTGGCTGCCGGTGTCACAAGGAGCGCGCTCGTTAGAATAACGCCGACCACTTGAATACCCGTCACGACGGTAAAGGCCAACAATACGAGCAGGGTTGTGCGCAGATGGTCGGTATGAATACCCATTACTTCTGCCTGCAACGCATCAAAAGAAGCGAGCTCGAGTTCTTTGTGGAGCAACACGAGCACGACAATGACAACGACAGCGACGCTACTTATCAGCCACACATCGGTGCTGTCGACTCCCAAAATATTCCCGAACAAAATGTGACTCAAATCACGAAACGATTGAGTGCTACTCATGAGCACAATGCCGAGTGCAAACATTGCGGTGAAAATGACACCGATAGCCGTGTCTTCGCGCAACGTACTTTTTCGTGCCATCCAGCCGATGCCGAGGGCTGTCATCACCCCCGCTGCCAGTGCGCCTCCGAATAAATTCCACCCGTTGAGATAGGCGACCACAACCCCGGGCAATGCGGTGTGTGCCAATGCGTCACCGATAAAGGCAAGCCTGCGCAACACGACATAACTCCCGATGATGCCACATGTCATCGCGATAATCACGGATGCAATCAGTGCGCTCTGCATGAACCCGTACTGGAATGGCCCGATTACCCATTCGTAGACTACGTTCATATGACCAACTCCTGCGGTAAAGCGCGATAGCTTTGTGCGTCACAGAATTGGGCGATTGAGCCGCCGTGAATGACGGCAACATAGTCGAATTCTTCGGTGAGCCGGCTCAAATCATGCGTAGCGACGACAATTGTGCGTCCCATCTCTTTGAGTTCGGCGACGATGTGCGTTATCAAGAGGCGTGTCTCGGGATCGATGTTGTTGAATGGTTCGTCGAGCAGAAGGAGTTCGGATTCTTGGACAATGGCTCGCGCCAACAGTGCACGTTGCTGTTGGCCACCAGATAAATCGCTAATCAGGCGATCTGCGACACCATCCAGGTTGAGTCGCGTGAGCGTATGCGCAACAAGTGCAATATCGTGTGCATTTGGTTGCTTCAGCCACCCCATATGGACATACCGGCCGGTCATCACAAATCGTCGTACCGAAATCGGAAAGCGCCAGTCTATTTCACCTCGTTGGGGCAAATACGCTACTCGATGGTGGCAGGCACGGACTTGACGACCAAAAATCAGCACATTCCCGGAGCTGTATGGTTGCAACCCGACGAGGGTCTTCAAAAGCGTACTTTTGCCAGCACCGTTATGGCCAATCAACGCGACGCGCGAACTCGCTGGTATATTCACCGAAATACCTGCTAGTGCATCACCCTGCGTGGCGTCATACCGCACATGCAGATCACGCAACTCGATGGCAGGGGAATTGGGAACAGAATCGACGTGGGTTCTGCCACTATAGTTCAAATACATCGTTTATTTGCCTTGCAAAGCCGTTTTCATCGTGGCCACATTGTAGCGCATCATACTGACATAGGTTGCCCCTGGACTGTCTGCCAATCCAAGTGCATCGGTGTACAGGGGTGGTGCAATGACAACCCCTGCCTCTCGGGCTACGTTTTCAATGAGTGCGCTGTTGCTCATGTTTTCGACGAAAATCGCAGGGACTCCGCTGTGGCGGATTTCATCGGCGAGTTGCACAATTGCGGTCGCACTGGGGTCGCTCCCTTCGGTACTTACACCCAAGACGGTGCCTACAACGGTGAATCCATAGCGTTTTGAAAAATAGCCAAACGTATCGTGATTGGTGACGAGTTTGCGGTTTTGCAGCGGGATTTTGGAGACCTCTGCCTGAATGTCAGCATCGAGTGTGTTGAGCGTAGCAATGTATGTAGCACTATTTGCAGCAAATGTATCAGCGTGTTCTGGAAGCGCAGCACTTAACGCGTCACGAATCGTCCCTACCATCGAGATAACATTGGTGACATCATGCCAGATGTGCGGATCAGCTTCGCCTTCGTGTTCGTCGCTGTGTTCTGCATCGTGTTCAGTCGGTGCAATTGTTGTGATTCCCGTACTGCTCAAAATAATTGGCGCTTGCGATCCCGATGCAGTGTAGAGCTCTTCGAGCCATGGCTCAAAATTGAGACCGATGGTGACGATCGCTGCAGCTTGGGTCAGTGCTGCACCATCCTGTGGCGTTGGTTCATACGCATGGGCATCGCTGTCTGCTCCGACGAGCGTTTGTACGGACACTGCTTCGCCTGCAATGTTCTCAACGATATCGCCTAAAACACTGAACGATACAATGATGTTCGGTTTTTGTGCAACGACGGGAGCTCCCGTACAGCTCGATAACACCAGACAGACTGCCATGAAGAGCAATGAGATACGTGACATACCATCTCCGAATACACCGAGAATTCGTTCATAATGATAGTCACTTTCAATTAAAACGTCAAATTACGGGAGCAATTCTTCGAACGTACAACAGATCAGGTTTACCAAAACCATTTGCATCGGGCAAAATGCCAGTAAGGCGGAAATGATTCTTAAGATAGAAGCCGCCGGCATGTCTTGGCCCCGATACGAGTGTAGATACTGCGATGAGTGGGTCAGGATAGACGTCTACCCCACCGAGTGACGTGCTCGCAGTTTCGTCGTCGCACCAGGCAAAAAGCGTGCAGGCACCACGTTCCAGCAAGCTGTTGCAGAGGCTCTGTATCAACGCCGTACCGACACCTTTTCGTGCGTGACGAGGTGCGACGGCTAGCGGATGGAGTTCCCACGCATGCCCTCCATATTGTGCGGTCGCTCCAATACAACCCACGAGGTGTTCATTGCGATATGCGCCCAAGAAGATTACATTCCCCTCAGAGATTTCACGGAGCGCATGTCCAGCATCTGATGGTGTCTGCCAAGACGTTGAGATGCCGTGAAATGCATCGACGAGTATCTCTGCTGCCGCATGAAATGCGGCGGAATCCGTGGCGAGGTCGATGGAACGGATCACTGTCATAGTAATCCGACTTCTTGGCGGAGCAATTTGGTCAGCGTTGGACCATGGCGGAGCAACCAGCCACCGTCTGCCGCACGTGCGCCGAGAATCGCAACCGAAAAGCGATTATCTGGGTCATTCCAGACAATCATCCCGGATGCACCGCTGTGGCCATAGGAATGGGGTGGGAACGATGCGTCTACCCAATGGGGACTTTTAGTTCCGCGGAGTTCTGGACCCAGCCCCCAGCTCCCGTGCTGCCACCACAACGGCTTCATAAAGCCACCGGCAAGGCCACGCGTTTGGTCACCTGTTGCAGCCTCTGCGAGTTCCGATGAAAGAAATCCATGCATCGGATCAAAGCTTTGTACAAGCGTTAACGCCCCAGCAGCATTCGTGCATAATCCTCCCGACGGAAGGGAAAGTGATCGCCAGAACGGCGAATTAAAGGTCTCGAGTTCGGTACCACGATGGGTGCCACGGATGTCGCCGATGACTGCGTGGACAACGTCGGGGTTGTATCCGAGCCAGCCGCGAATCCCCAAGGGGCGTAGCACGGTTTGTGCGAGTGCGTCGGCACACGGCAACCCAGTCACGGCCTCGAGCAGCGCTCCCAGAATAATGTATGCCAAGTTGCTATATTGCACATGGTAGTACGCAGGCTGCGTCGGTGCTTCGGCGAGACAATCTGTCCGGAGCATATCCCAGGTCAGTCCGATAGCATGACGACCTTCTTTATTCGTCACATCCATGCCATACCCACTAGTATGCGATAACAGTTGGCGAATGGTACGTTGTGCTGCAATAGGTTCAATGTCGCTTCGGTACTCCCCAATTGGATCATCGAGGCGCATGTTCTTCAGCTCTATTTGACGCAGAATCGCGAGTGATACAGCGAGTTTGGTAATCGACGCAACGGGGAAGATGCTTTCTGTATTGAGCGGCAGACCCGCTCCATCATTCCCGTATGCATGTATCACAGGATCATGGAAACCGTATTGATACCCGATAACGAGTCCCGGCAGCAGACTGGTTTGTTGGAGTTCCTGAATGGTCTGTTGGAGTGACATAGTGACCTCTTGGCATGCTTCACACCATTGTACGGTATAGCCTAAAAAAGCTATAATCGAGCCATCCGAGGAGTAACAGATGAACAGAAGAAGACTCATGATGTTGGCAGCAGGTCTGCCACTGTACGCTTGTGGCCAAACGCCTACCGTCGGTCCCACACCGCAACCACGTCCAGGGAATTACATCGACGCCGACTATTCCTATGGCGCTATTTCGCCGTTGGTCTATGGTTCAAATACCGGTCCATGGCAGACGATAGGCTTCGAACAGCGCCAAATGATCCCCGCATTGGGTATCAGCACCATCCGTTGGCCAGGGGGGAATTGGGGAGATGAACACGATCCTTCCGAGCTGATGATTGATGAATACTTGGCGTTATGTGCTTCCGCAGGATGTGAACCGACAATACACGTGCGGTTGTTCGAGGGGACTCCTGCCAAAGCAGCAGAACTCGTCCGAGCGGTGAATGTAACCCGCAAGGCTGGGGTACGATACTGGGCTATCGGGAACGAACCAGATTTATTTGTCAAAAAACGAGGTGCTGCGTCGTATACTGTCGCAGAGTATGCAGCGGATTTTATTGCATATCGTGATGCGATGCGTGCAGTCGACGATTCGATTGTCGTCATGGGTCCCGAAATGAGTCAGTTCAGTCCCAATGATTCGTACCCACGTGATGCATCGGGCGAATATTGGCTACGCGGGTTTCTTGAGCGGGTACCCGATGTCGAAGTCGTGTCATTGCATCGGTACCCGTTTGGTGAACAAACCGTGTCCCCGCGCCAAATAGCAGATGAACCAGTCCGATGGACCGAATCGATCGCCTACGTACGCAGTATCATGCGCGAAGTCCTTGGTAAAGAACTCCCTCTTGCGATAACCGAGGCAAATTCAGACTGGAGTGGGCGCGTCGATCGTGACACTGGTACGGATTCGTATCGAAATGCGCTCTGGTGGACAGAAGTCTTGGGTCGATTAATTGCTGCGCAGGTCATCATGGTGAATCAGTTCTGTTTGGGGGCAATCCCCGCACAGGGGCTCGGTATTTTCGGTCCGGTCTCGTATAACTCGGGGCCGACGCCGATTGCCGAAGCATATAAGTTATATGCACTGTTCGGGCAGACATTGGTGCATGCACAACCGGCTGACCCATCGG
>JBJONV010000029.1:0-12940 GCA_046051665.1 Chloroflexota bacterium | reverse complement strand
AGCGCGATCGCAAGCTGTGAATGTGCGTAGATATGCGCGACATCAACGAGACCAGCCGGCACAAACGCATCATCGAATGTATCGGTCAAATACTCGGTTGCAGAAGTCCAATGTGCCATATCGCCCCACGCAACGACTGTTCCGTCGTTTTTCAACGCAAGACTGAAGGTGTCCCCACCGGCCACTTCGATCACGCCAGTAAGACCTGCAGGCGGCGAAGTCTGCCCATTCCAACCGGTGCCCCATGTTTCCACCGACCCATCTGGTTTGACGACGAGGTAATGCTGTCTTCCTGCCCCTACTGCAATCGCACCTTCGAGTCCACTAGGAACGGTCAGATTTCCCTGCCCTGGATCATCGCCGAACACATGAACTTCTGATAGACCGGTGCGAGGTGTTGTTTTCTGAGTTTTGAGCAAATCGGCAGCTACGTTATTTTGCAGACTTTTGGGAGGGATTCGCACTGCGGCGTGCCCATTTTCCAAAACAGTAGAGACAACCAACAAGAGCCCCATGCAAAACAACAGACCCCGCACCAATACACGTTTCACGGCACCGTTGATTGAATCGATCATGTGCTCTTCCTGTGAGGTATTAGTTAAATTTTTTAAGCGAATAGCTGGTACGTATGCATAATACTACAAAATTGATCAATGTTGTGCGGTGCAATACGTGCTTCAACGTCTCATCTGTGTGAATTCCGTATGACACCTGACTGTACTGCTATCAGGTTTTTGGATGTATAGCGCTTCATGATGCGTCGTATCGGTTTTTGGGGCATTACCGTTCACGGCATCACGCTTGTTCGGGCATGAACGGAATACACAGTAGTATGCTCGAAGAAAAGTGCGCAGACCACTTGTGTGATGGCACGGTCACCCCTCGGTGACGTGACATTTGTGCAAAATGACGAAACCTACAGACAACTCTTGCAAAAGACCGTGGATATGCAACTAACCGTGGTACACGACTGGCGCATATGTGTTCGATGCAGGTTTGTCGTCGCGTAGGCATTTCCATCAGTATCAAGCAGCTGATATGGGTTTCGTTACCAGAGCGCAACATACGTGCAACGCCGTGGGGTTGTCTGCGAAGTTCTCCTCCCGGGACCCGAGCACCGTAGCCGTATGTTGTACAAATACATGCAGTGCACAAAAAAGTCCCCTGCTACGCAGGGGACAGAACGAACCGAACTGCTTAGTTCAATACTGAGCCACTTGCAGTGTATTCCACGACAAAGCGCTTCATTTTATCTTTGAAGAACGAATTCGTGACGACAGCGTCGCATGGGTAATTGTTCCCTGCGACCCACCCATCGCGATACATATACCCCACACAGCGTTCCACGTCGTTGTTGTCTGGTTGATTGGTATGCCACAAGAATGCTGCTCGATTCAACAGGAGTCCTTTTTCGGGCCCGCCAGCCCAGCGGAATCGACCTGCCACTGCATAACTATTCGCACCAATCCATGCACCGGTTGCATCGGCCCACTTCAATCCCGACATATTGAGAATGGCAGTACGTACACACCAGTCTTCGGAGCCGTTCACAATGGTCGCTAGGTACCCCTTTACGCCACGGAAGCGGCGCTGCGAAGCCAACATATCTGCTTGGTTCCACGTCAGATCGGTGTAATACGTCACGATTTCGTAGCGATGCGCACGACCGTTTGCCTCACGCCAAAAACATCCTTTGGACGGTTCAAACGCTCGCCCAGAGGCGGTGGTCGGCGTAGGCAGATGCACAAACGTCAGGGCGACAGCGACGAGGAGCACACTCACCACCAGGAACAAACTGCGTATGCGTATGGAAGTCAATTTCATGTAGAGCCTCTCTTTTGTCTCCTGCATTGTACCAGTGCATCCCTTAGTCTGGGTGAAAAACAGATGACAGTTGCTCTATATGCATCGGTGTAGTATGTGTGATTGTAGTAAAGCGTCTGAACCATGTTGACTGACTTCGTGCGAATGCATGTGTATCGAATTTAATGCGTTGCACGGCTTCAGCGAGGGTGCATTCTCGGGCAAGGTAGGGACGGAATTCGTGATATCCAATACCCGACATCGCAGGGAGCGTCCAGTCATACCCTGCGGCGAGGAGTCCCTCTACCTCTGCCACCAATCCACGGTTGATCATCGCATCGACTCGTGCATCGATCCGTGCATACAGCGCATCTGTCGGCATTTGCAGCCAAACCACAGTCGGATCAAACGTGAGTGGCGCTGATTTTTGGAGCTCCGAAAAGCGCTGCCCAGTACCGAGACAGACCTCGAGCGCACGGATGATGCGTCGAGCGTTTGTGGTATGGATACTGGCTGCGGCGGCAGGATCGAGCGTCTGGAGGCGCGCATGTAAGCCAGCAGATCCGTTCCGGCGTGCCTCTTCTTCGAGCTCTGCACGTAATGCATCATTGGGAGGAAACTCGGGTACGGTCCACCCCTCCAATAAAGCCGCCAAATACTGTCCGGTGCCCCCGGCGATAATCGGCACGACACCACGGCCCGCGCAGTCTTCGATGGCTGCGAGCGCATCACGGCGGAACATCGACAAACTGTACCAACCATCAGGTGCTGCCACATCGATGAGGTGATGACGCACCTGTGCCAGCTCAGCGGCAGTCGGTTTGGCGGTACCGATGTCCATGCTGCGATAAATTTGCCGGGAATCAGCAGAAATAACTTCGCCACCATACCACTGCGCCGCTTCGAGGGCGAGTGCACTCTTGCCCACCGCCGTTTGACCGATGATGCACAACACCCGAGGCTTTTTTTGCATAGTGCTCATCTCCCATGAAAAAACACAACAGGTGCAACGGGCGAATGGACACCTACGGCGTTGGAGCAGGATGGTCGTTACCTTGCTGCGCACTGGGGCGTGACAGGATCTTGGTAACCCGTCGTTCGAAGTCGCTTCGGGGCATCAAAACGCGATGCTGGCAGTGCTCGCAACGCACCCCCACGTCGGCACCCAGGCGCACGACGCGCCACGCATTCGCGCCACATGCATGCGGTTTGCGAAGCATGACCACCAGATCGAGTTGGACCTCATACATTGCTATCGGCATCGCGCCATAACTCCTGCGTTTGTCCATTCAGATGACCGTCACGTACATAGAGTGCGTCGACACGGCGCCGATATGCTGCGTTCACGGCACGCAACGCCGACTCCGCATCGAGATTATGATGGGCTGCAGTGACTGCAAGTGCAAACAATTGTTCGCCCAACTGCTCTACACTCGGTGGATCTGAAGCCATATCGCCGAGGTGCATCCCGTAGCGCTTTGATTTATTGATGAGGGCACTTGTTGCTGTCAACGCAGGCAACGCAAGTGGCACCCCAGCAAGCGGACTTTTGGCGGCCGTTGTTGCATCGCCTTCTGTTGCCTTGATGGCATACCAGTTCTTGAGGACGGCTTCGGAATCGTGTGCAGCAACATCGCCGAAGACATGCGGGTGGCGGCGGATAAATTTTGTGGTTACGGCTTCATAGACATCTTCGAGACGAAATCGGGCAGCTTGACGCGCCATTTCGGTCTGCATCAAGATGTTCAGGAGGATATCACCTAACTCTTCGACCAAACTCCGATCATCGCCACGATCGATTGCATCTATAGCTTCGTAGGTTTCTTCGAGGAGCGTTCGACGCAACGATTCTGGCGTTTGTTCGTGATCCCAAGGGCACCCACCCGGACCCAGCAAGCGCTCGATAACATACAGAATCCCATCAGCACTGCGGACATTTTCGAGTGCTGGCACCGCTGGAATGCAGATGGTCAACGGGTACGTCGTAGGCGCTTGCATGGTCCCAATCGTGGTCCACTCGACCAATCCATGGCCGCGCAGGAACGCACAACGTGCAGCAGCAGGGTAATGACTGCGAAGCACAGCGCAGACGTGCCCATACAGCACGGCACTTGTGACATTGCAAATCCAGGCATCGGCATGTGGGCGCACCGGAATCGGGGTCACCCGTGGCGGATACTGCCCTGCATGGAAGGTAGCCCACGAATCACGCGTGTCGGGGATGGGGACCCATGCCAATGCATCGGTCCACTGCACCGTGCCAGACGCCCCGTGGAGTCCTAATTCATCGGCATAGGCATCGATGGGATGTTCCCCTGCGATGATGCGACAGCGATGGGGCGCTCGACCAACCAGGGCGGCGACTGTTTCGTCAGCTACCCGTGGATGACCAGGCACGAGATACAACACGTCGGATTCGATTGCCAGCAATTGCCTGGCTATCTCAGATGCTGCATCGGGTGCATCGAGCAACGCATCGCAGGATTGGAATGCTATCTGCGACAAATCACCAAGTGCAGGATGCTTGGTAGTGCGCAGATAGACCAGTGGCGTCGCCTGCATGAATGCAGCGACGCCAACGGGGAGTTCTGAGCGATATCCGAGGCCTGCGATCGTAATCATCGGTCCCTCTCACTGGTCTGTGGGGTATTATGGTGCAGGGGTTGCGGTCGGGGCTTCCGCTGGTGCACCTTCGGCTGCAGGGGTGGCAGTTGCAGCTACCTGGGTCGGGGCAATAATAATCGTTTTTGCCTCGATGCCCTTGGTGCGTGCTTCTTCGATTTTGGCACTGACTGCATCATAGCGTTTCTGGTCGAGGGTGCTTGCCAATTGCTGTTCGACCATGTCAGGAATCGCTGCAGGGTCGATCAACGGTTGTTGGCTCCGTTCGATCAGCTTGATGATGTGGAAGCCGTATTGTGTTTTGACTGGCACCGCAGTGACTTGGCCAACCGACAGCTGGTCAAAAATAGCTGCTTCGAACTCAGGGACGAACTGTCCTTTGGAGGCCCAACCCAAATCACCACCGTTTTCCTTGCTGCCGGGGTCTTGTGAGAACTCTTTGGCAAGTGTCCCGAAATCTTCGCCGGCGTTCAAGCGCGTCATGACTGCCGTCGCGGTGATTTCTTCGGTGACCAAGATGTGGGCGGCATGCGCCTTGAGTTCTGTCGATTTGGACTGTTCGGTCAATGATGCAGTCAGTTCTGCTTTGACACTCTCGGTTGTGACCAGGCTCTCTGCGAGTTTCTTTTGAACCAAGAAGTAGCTACAGAAATCACGGAAGGCAACGTCATTTTCACCTTCGTAACCCAATTGATCGCGTATTACGATGTCGAGTTCACCGGCACCACTCTGCTTTACCGCGGTGCGGAATTCTTCGACCTGGGCATCTATCTCTGCAGCCGTAGCGGTAAATCCAGCCTCTTTGGCGACACCCATCAATATGTGTTGGACCACATACTGCTCGGTCACCAAGGCGCTCAACTCTTCACGAGACGGCATTTGTGTAACATCGGGGTTTTTGCGCATACCCACTTCGAGGCGATCGATGCGCAGATTGGCTTCGCTGGTGCGGAGCACATCACTGCCCACTTGGGCCATCGGCGGATCAATCAAATCGCTGACAGGGTTCGAACACGCCGCGAGGATTACCGCAAACAACGCGATAACACTCGCGCGAATGAACAGACGCATGAATTCTTCCTTCCTTCATCCCTGGGGATGTGCACAGGTCGCCACGGCGACGCCTGTTTATTAATCGTTATCGCCGTCGTCATCGAGCGACAATACTGCCATGAATGCTTCCTGGGGAATTTCGACATTGCCGACCATTTTCATGCGCTTTTTGCCTTCCTTTTGCTTTTCGAGCAATTTGCGCTTGCGGCTGATGTCACCACCATAACATTTTGCCAGCACGTCTTTGCGCATAGCACGAATGGATTCGCGTGCGATAACACGACTGCCGACTGCAGCCTGAACGGGCACTTCGAACATCTGGCGTGGGATTAAGCGGCGTAACCGTTCTACCAATTGCCGTCCCTGGTTGTATGCACTGTCTTTGTGCACAATCAAGGACAACGCATCGACAGGGGTATGATTCACCAAAATATCCAGCTTCACCAAATCCGACTCTTGATAGCCAGACAAGGTGTAGTCAAGCGATGCATAGCCTTGCGTGCGTGATTTGAGCTGGTCATAGAAGTCGATGACGATTTCGTTCAAGGGGATTTTGTATTTGAGTGAAACACGCTGCGGATCGAGGTGGTCCATGGCGACAAAAGTGCCACGCTTGCCCGTTACCAATTCCATTACGGTCCCTATGTACCGCGTAGGAACGATGACGGTGATGGCCATGACGGGTTCTTCGATTGCTGCGATACTCGCCACTTCCGGCATTTCGGAGGGGTTGGCGACAGCGACGATTTCGCCCGTGTCGAGCATGACGTTGTACTCCACACTGGGGGCGGTAATCAGCAATGTGAGGTTGTATTCGCGCTCGAGGCGTTCACGGACGATTTCCATGTGCAAAAGCCCGAGGAAGCCACAACGGAATCCAAATCCCAATGCTGCGGACTTTTCGGGAGCAAACGTCAGTGCTGCATCGTTGAGGGCCAATTTCTCGAGCGCTTCACGGAGCTCGACATAGGCATTGGATTCCACCGGATACAATCCTGCAAACACCACCGGTTTGGCAAGTCGATAGCCGGGCAGCGGTTCGTTTGCGGGATCATTCGCCAACGTCACCGTATCGCCCACTTGGACGTCGCCGATTTGTTTGAGGCCGGTCGCAATGTACCCGACCGAACCGGGTCCGAGTGAGTCTACAGGGATCATGGTGGGGTGGAAGTAGCCGATTTCGAGTGCGGCACATTCGACTCCTGAACGCATAAAACGCACATTCGTCGAATTATTGATCATACCCTCCATGATACGCACGTAGGCGATAACGCCTTTGTAGACGTCGTAGTGCGAGTCGAAAATCAACGCGCGCAGGGGAACATTGATTTCTCCACTCGGCGGTGGGACCCGTTCTACCACGGCCTCGAGGATATCGATAATCCCAATCCCTTGCTTGGCAGACGCGCGCAGGACATCCTCGGCCGGAACGCCCAGCACTTTTTCGACTTCTTGGGCAACAAATTCGGGATGTGCACCAGGAAGGTCGATTTTGTTGAGGACCGGCACAATCTCGAGGTTGTGTTCGAGGGCTAAGTACACGTTAGCCAGTGTCTGCGCTTCGACACCTTGCGAGGCATCAACAACCAGAATCGCCCCTTCGCAAGCAGCGAGTGCCCGCGACACTTCGTAGGTGAAATCGACATGCCCGGGGCAGTCGATGAGGTTGAGTTCGTATGTTTTGCCGTCTTTGGCGGTGTATTCCATGCGAACGGACTTGGCCTTGATGGTAATGCCCTTTTCGCGTTCGAGGTCCATGCCATCGAGGAGCTGGTCACGGCGTTCCCGCGACGAGACCGTCCCTGTCACTTCGAGGAAGCGATCCGAGAGGGTTGTTTTGCCGTGGTCGATATGAGCAATGATACTGAAATTGCGGATGAGACTACGATCGCGCATGCAAAAAACCTCATCGCCAGCGTCACCAATCCTTTACAGGTGGTTAACAAGGGCTTATGAAAAACCATGTATAATGGCACTTATTAACGGAATACAATGCAGTAGACCGCTTATCTGTTCAGTATATCACATTGACCTCTGCCATTGGGTGAGAGTCGTCCGAGGAGAATTCCATGCGTCAACGTTATGCACGTCAGCTCCAGAACATTCATGACGATCTCTTGCGTATTGGCAGTCGTGTCGAGCTCGGTCTTTCGGATGCACTCCAAGCCCTTGCCAACGCAGACGCGAATTTGGCAGGTCAAGTGGTCGCCGGCGACCGCGAGATAGATCGCACCCATCAGATTATCGACGAACACGTCTTTGAGCTGATTGCAACGCAGCAACCGGTCGCCAGTGACTTACGCACCTTGTTGGCCACGTCGGCCATCGCCAGCGAACTCGAACGCGCAGGGGATTATGCAAAGGGTATCGCAAAACGCGTGTCACGTTTGCTTGCCCAAGCCCCTATCGTTCCCGTCCCAGCGACCATTATCCGCATGGGCGAGTTATCACATCAGATGTTGTTACAATGTCTCGATGCGTATGTGAAGCGTGATGTCGTCATTGCCAAAACACTAGCCGATACAGACGCCCTCGTTGATGCCCTCGAAGACGAAGCAAACGAACAAATCCGTGCCATGATTGTCAACAACGTGGCGACTTTGGATAGTGGCCTCATCTTGATCGAAATCACGTACATGCTCGAACGGTTGGCCGACCGCACCACCAACATCGGCGAACGTGTGATATTCATGATTAATAGTTCACAAGTAGAACTCAACAGTTAATTCCACTAAAATACCAATATGTACCTCGCACGACGCACAGGTTCTGTGCGTCGTTTTCGATGAGAGCCATGAGGCAGACAATGGATATTACCGCCCAACTCCGCGACGAATTCCCCGAATTATCGTTGCACAAGTGGTATACCCAGTTCCGTGAACTCAAAGCCAGCCAACCAGACGCGGTCCTGTTCTATCGATTAGGTGATTTCTACGAGTGCTTCGACGACGATGCCAAACTCATCGCCACACTCCTCGATGTCACACTCACCTACAAAGACTTTGCGAGCGAACATCGTGGCGTCAAACAACGCTGCCCCATGGCCGGGATGCCCTACCATGCCATTGAATCGTATGTCGCCAAACTCGTCGCAGCCGGCTACCGTATCGCGATAGCCGAACAAGTCGTCGAAACCGCCGCGAACAAGAGCGATACCCGTCCACGGTCGGTGTTTGCCGGTGGTATTGCCCAAGCAAGTGCCGGTAAGGGCATGGTCGAACGCCAAATCGTACGTATCATCACCCCCGGGACGGTGATTGACGGTACCATCCTCGATGCGTCGACCAACAACTACATCGCTGCAATCTATGCCCAAGACCAACACATTGGGCTTGCATATGCCGACGTGAGTACGGGGGAGTTCTACGCCTGTGAATTCCGCGGTGCGACAGCGCTCCAACAAGCCCATGGTGAACTCGCACGCCTCGCACCCGCAGAGATTCTGGTCAGCGCCGATGCCGTCCATCGCCTCCCCGGCCTCGAAGCGCAACAGAGCGGGTTGCGTCACGATGTAGCGTTTATGACCAAACAAGAACGTGAGGTTTTGCTCCCGTCGGAGCGCGTCGCCCGTAAAGTCGACAGCCAAAACACTGCGCGCTGGACGAATGGTCATATCACCAATGTCCCCGCTTGGCGTTGGGAATACAAAACGGCGGCCGATGCACTCCTGCGCCATTTTGGGGTGACTGCTCTGGCAGGATTAGGTTTACACGACCGTTCATACGCCGTCCAGGCAGCTGGTGCACTCCTCCAATACGCCCAAGAAACACAACAAACGGCAGTTGCACAGCTGTCGAGCATCCATCCATACACCCCTGGTTCGGTGATGTTTTTGGATCCCCAGACCAGGCGCAACCTCGAGCTTCTCGATGGTATGAACGGCACTACAGGCTCACTTGTCGGCATCCTCGATCAGACACGGACACCCATGGGCGCACGCTTACTGCGGCGCTGGGTGGCACAGCCGTTGTTGGACATCGCACCGATTACCGAACGACTCGATGCCATCGAGCGATTCACCACAGACCCCGTTGCACGCCTTGCCGTGCGCGATGCGCTCAAACATGTGGGCGACATGGAACGCACGGTCAACCGCATGCTCCAAGGGGTCAGTGTGACGACGCCACGAGATGTCGTCCGACTGCGAGACGCCTTGCGCCATGTGCCTGCTATATTTCGTGCATGTGGGACACAAGATACCGACCAAGTACCAGACGGAGACCTGTTTGACGCCGATCCTCAAGCGACAAAACCCTCTGTTGATCGGCATGCCGCTGATGTCCTCACCTTTATCGAAACCGCAATCGACGACGATCCCCCAGCACTCCTCAGTGCCTCAAACTATCTGCGCGGCGATGACGACATCCCGCGCCGGGTCATCCGGCCAGGATATGTCGCCCAAATGGACGCAATCGTGGCCGCCAGCCGTGATGCACAGCAGTGGATAAGCACACTCGAACGCGTCGAACAGCAACGCACGGGTATCAAGGGACTCAAAGTCGATTACAACAAAGTATTCGGGTATTACATCGAGGTCAGCAAGGTCCATGCTGCAGCGGTGCCTGAGCACTATATTCGCAAGCAAACATTGGCAAGCGGCGAGCGCTACTACACCGATGAACTCAAAACATATGAAGACATCGTCATCAACGCACAGGAGCGCCTCAACGAACTCGAACGGGCTGCATTTGCGGGGATTGTGGCACATATTGCCAGCCATGGTGCACGGCTCATCGCGTTGGCAAGAAAATTAGCGCTCCTCGATGTGACCACCACTCTTGCGGATGTGGCTGTCCGCAATCGTTACGTGAGACCCACGCTCAACAACGGCACGGCAATACGTATCAGCAACGGTCGTCACCCCGTCGTCGAGCTCCATCGTGGTGGACGGTACATTGCGAATTCCATCGAGCTCGACAGCACCACGAACCAAATCGCCATTATTACGGGTGCGAACATGACTGGTAAGAGTACCGTCATGCGTCAAGTCGCACTCATCGTGTTGATGGCCCAAATCGGCTCGTTCGTGCCGGCAGACCATGCAGACATTGGGCTCGTCGATCGGATTTTCACCCGTATTGGCGCCCAAGACGACATCGCGACGGGGCAGAGTACCTTTATGGTCGAAATGACCGAAACCGCCGCAATTCTGGCACAGTCAACCCCCAAAAGTCTGGTCATTCTGGACGAGGTGGGCCGCGGCACGAGTACCTATGACGGCATGGCAATTGCCCAAGCGCTCATCGAACATATCCACAACGACCCACGATTACGCTGCCGAACGCTGTTCGCGACCCATTACCACGAATTGACACGGCTTACCGATGTGTTGCCTCGTCTGACAAACCTGCATATGGCAGCCATGGAACACAACGGCGCAGTCGTGTTTTTGCACGAACTCAGAGCTGGCACCGCAGACCGTTCGTATGGCATCCACGTGGCCCAAATAGCGGGTGTACCGCGTGTGGTGACGCGTCGCGCCGAAGAACTGTTGCGCCAGTTCGAAGCAGATGCCGGTCACCACCGTCCCCTCCACGAACAACCCGCGTTGTTTACCCTCGCCGACGCCACACCAGCCCCACAAACGCATCCTGTCGTCGAAGCACTTCGTGCTCTGAATCCGAACGAACTAACCCCTATCGCGGCGCTCAACGCATTATATGGACTCATCCAACAGGCTTCGGTTGAATGAATCAGGTATGCCAAGGAATCGCAACGGTACAAGAAATCGCCCCTGGCCACTGGCAGTTGTCCATCGAAGCAGATGGCACTGCGTATACCAATGCTCAGCTCGATGACTACCATTTGTTACCTCGGAGTAGGTACCCGTGGCGTCCCCCGTTGCGCCTCACACTGCAGGCACGTATCACCGGTGATTGTCGTGGCACCTATGGCTTTGGGTTCTGGAATGCACCGTATTCCCCGTTGGCAAGCAAGCTCCTTGCGCTCCCGGCAACCGCATGGTTCTTTGGGAACGGCGCTGGTGATCTGGCGTGGGGGATGCAGAGTGCTCCTACTGGCTTCAAAGTAGCCACCCTCGACACACGCCGCTGGGCGGTGTTGATGTTGGCACCGTTTGCACTCCTTTTTGCTTTGTTGCTCCGCATCCCAATAGTCTACACATGGTTGTGGCCATGGCTCTGTGAGCGATTTCGCCTCCACGAAGGCATGACTTCACTCGATGATGGTTGGCACGAATACGTTATTGAATGGCAAGAACACGACGTACGCTGGCTCATCGATGGGAATCTTGTCTGCCGTGCGCCGTTTGCACCCGACGGAAGCTTAGGTTTGTGTATATGGGTTGATAATCAATGGCTGATAGCGGGACCGCGTCGTGGCTTTGCTTGGGGTGTTTTACCGAGTCGTACGATGTTGGAAGTGAAAGATATAGAAGTTATCAGGTATTAGTGTGGAGTGTGGAGTGTGGAGTTTTCAGTTCACATTAATTTCCGCACGACTTTCTCGTTTTTACCGAAGAATTTTCAAACAAACCCGATGCATCTGATAACTACTAGCTGATACCTACTATCTACTCTCTGTTCTTACATCAATCCCGTCGGTGCGTAGACGGAAGGATCAAACCATTCCTTCGAAGCACAGTATGTTTCGGTATCGACAATGGTCAAGCCACGGTCTATCAGCAACGGCAACGCCGGGTGGGCACCAGGGACGCGCACATAAACGGTCGCCCAGCCTGCACGGACCGCCCAATTGACCACTGCATGTACCGAATTTGCCGCGTGCGTCGGGACAAATGTCATCACACCCGCGATATTCAACGCGCCGATTTTGGTCGGACTGTAATAGTTGCGCTCCACGATTGCCTGTGCAACGAGGTCACCGCCGGCGTATATTTCGAGTAATTGGGCATCGGTCTTGGCGAGGAAGTACTCGCGTACATCAACCGAACGGTCATACCCCACAATCCGTCGATCATTGGCCAACCAATTGGTGACATTCGTCGCTGGCTGCACGTGCAGAGCAGCAGTACCGAGGCGTTCTGGATGCTTCACGGTCATCCGATAGCGGGTCCAGCGCGGGATCATGCCGGCACGCACATAGCGCGATACCGCACGGCGATCATCAGACGCCAAGGTGCACCGCACCCCCGTCCAGTCTTGGTACAACCGCGACAGTAGCTCGCGTGAGATGCCCTGTGATTGGTAGGCAGGGAGAATGAAGCACTCCACCAAAAAACGTACCGTTCCGCGGGTAATCGTTGCCGCAAAGCCAACCACCTGCTCGTCGACCGTTGCCACCTGCATGGCCCCGTGTGCGAGGAGGTGCCCAAACCACGGGGCGACACCGACCAACGGGAGTGCAGCCCGCTGACTTTCGTCTGGGAATTCTGTCTCCAGCCAACAGGCATGTATGGCGTCGATGTCTGCTTGTGTTGCGATGCGGTATTGGACCATGACACGTCTCACTTCTTCTGGTTTTGGGTATTATACCGCGGTTG
>JBJONV010000028.1:0-32939 GCA_046051665.1 Chloroflexota bacterium | reverse complement strand
CCCCGCTTCTCTGTGTTCGGTATCAGTTTTCGATGGAAAGACAGCAGTGATTGCAAAGCATTCAGGAACACTATCGTCAGTACGGTTGACGTTTTGCACAATAATGCATGATGTAAATCGGCAATCAATCTCCCACTGATACCTGATACCTGATACCTCAGTCCCCTACCGCAATCGTTCCCGGATATTGCGGATCGCCAAAATCGCAAACATGATGACCAGCAGCAAACTAAACAGTCCGCCTCTGGTGAGGGTCAACAGGTATACAACGGCACTGGCCAATCCGACACCGACACCTGCAGCGATTACCAGCGCACGGCCGCGTTTGTCGATGAATCGTGTCACTGCCGATACGACCACATTACCCGTCAGGATGCCGCCTGCCAAAAACAAGAACGACCCGATGAATTGCAACGGCAAGAGCCGCGATGCGAGGAGGATCGCAATCCCCGTCAGTGAAAGTGCGAAGAAAAACGTCAACACCTGGTGCCCGAATCGGCTTTTGTAGCGGTCCGGGATGCGGGCGAATGTGCATGCTTCGCAGATTTGGCCGACCGGCGTCATTGTGGCACAACGCGCACACATCGGCCGGTCGCAGCTAATGCAACGGAGCAATGCGATTGCTGCAGGATGGTCCGGACAATAGACCGTGACCGGCTCGGGGACGAGTTCGGGGATGACATTGAGCTCCGTCGAAATGCCGGATTCCGCGTACACATCATTCGCAGCATCCAACTCGAGATTTATTGTCTCGGGAATGCGTGGTACGGGGACGATGCTTACGCCCTGTTGCATCAGGTCACGCGTCGCTCGGAGTGCTTCAGCAATGACCGCATCCTCGGGTGCCAGACGTTGTGCGCGAGTCAGAATGCGCTCTCGTTCCATTAACACCGGCAAGAGTTTCGCAAGCGAGAGGTATGCCGTCAGATTTTTGGGGTTCTGTGCAATCTGCGCACGGTAATAGTTGCGTGCGCTGACCGTGTCGTGACGGTTCACGCTGGTGGATGCATCTGAAGCTGGTGTTGGATTACTAGGCGCGTCGGACATGTCGGTCCCTTACCGTTTAGGAGCAGCGCGATTAGCGACGCTCGCGTGGGAGGTGTGTCTGCAGGAAGCGCATTTTGTCTTGCGACTGGAATGTGCCGCCACCTTCGTGGTTGTTGTAATGCCACACGCTGATTTGCTTTGGTCCATTCCATGCGTTGTATGCGGCATATACGGTCGATGGAGGACAGATATCGTCCATCAACCCGACCGAAAACAACGTTGTGGCTTTTGCGCGCTTTGCAAAATGGATGCCGTCGAAGTAACTCAACGTCGCAAAAACCTGCTCGACGTTGTGTCGATGTGTTTTGAGATAGCGGCTGATTTCGCTATACGGATCAGAATTGGTAATCTCGGTGGCACGCCGATAGTGGCACAAAAACGGCACATCTGGCATGGCTACTGCGACATCTGGCGTTAACCCTGCAGCAGCAATCGAAATCCCGCCACCTTGGCTCCCGCCCGTCACCGCAATCCGGCTCCCATCCACCGCTGGGTGACTCCGTGCAGCCTCAATGGCGCGCACTGCATCACAAAAGACACGCCGATAGTAATAGGTCTCTTTTGCGGCAATGCCACGGGTCATGAAGCCCGGATGATGCGGATTGGAACCTTCGAGTTCGGGATCTGCAGTGTCGCCTTTGCTCCACGAGCTGCCTTGGCCACGCGTATCCATCACAAAATGGGCATAGCCACGGCTCGACCACAACAAAAAGTCATTGGGGAAACTCCGTCCACCGCCATAGCCGAGGTACTCGACCACACAAGGGAGTGTCCCACTGCGCTGTTTGGGCAACAAGAACCACCCTTTGATGGGTTGCCCACCCCACCCGTTGAAGGTCACATCATAGACATCGACCGTCTGGTAGCCATCGTCAACCGGCACAAATTGTGCATTGAGCGCATGACTGCGTGTCTGGGCTAGGCTGGCTGCCCAAAATGCGTCAAAATCTGCGGGCTCTGCAACGTCAGGTCGGTAGTGTTCGAGTTGGCTCAGGGGCATATCAAACAGTGCCATGATGGACTCCTTCGTGTGCGCGCGACTCTGCGACGAACGTCTCTATGATTGTATACCGTATCGCCAGGCGACCTCGGTCGGGATCCAACCCATATCAGTAAATTGTAAGACTTGCGGAACCTGTGGCATCTTGTGCACAAGTTCGGCTACCGGAACCTCGACAAACCCCATATGTGTCCAGAATTCTTGCGCATCTGTACTAAAACAATACACCGCGTCGATACGGTGCACGAGCGCGGCATGCAGGATAGCCTCGGTCAGTGCACGACCCAGACCATGCCCACGGAAGGGCTCGCATACCAGTGCACTGCGCAAAAGCCAGTCGCGCACGCCGAATTCGGCACCAATCACCCCGTGGATGTCGTCGGATTCGTTCACGGCGACGTACCAAAAACTCGGTGCTTCGAAGACAGGCTCAACCATCCCCGTATGTGTCAGCAGAAAATGAATCATTGGATGATCATCGGGCGTCGCCAAACGGATGCGGTAGCTCATAGATCCTTCCTCCAGGCGACCTCGTCGGCCAACCACCCATTGGCAACAAATTGCCCGATTTGCGGTGCCTGCGGGACGTGTCCGCACAGCTCTGCAACGGGCACCACCGTATAGCCCCGGCGTTCCCAATAATCACCGACGTCGGTGCCAAAGCAAAACACCGTTTCAATCCCCGCTCCACGCGCAGCGCGTTCTACCGTTGCAATCAGATGTTTGCCGATCCCTTTTTGACGAATTGAATGATCCACGACAGTACTGCGCAAGAGCCACGCATGCAGGTCTGGCTCGACGCCGATGGCTCCGATGACTGTGTGGTGACGGTCCACAGCCACCCACCACATGCTCGGTGGGGCATAGAGCGCAGGGACCATCTGAGCGTCTGCTAAAAGCGTCGATATGGCGTCGTAATCAGTTGGCGTCGCAATGCGAATCGTATGGTTCATGGTTTTATTGGCCAGCATCTGCTTTGGGCACGATGCCTGCAGGGTACGCGAGCGTGTCGCTATCGAGGATGATGGTATATGGACCGCTGTTCGTCAGTGACACCTGCATTTCTGCACCGAACACTCCTGTAGCGACAGTGACGCCGGCGGCCCGCAACACGGCAACGGTCGCTTCATAGAGTGGTTCAGCAACCGAAGGCGCCGCAGCTGCAGAGTATCCGGGACGTCGACCACGACTCGTGTCTGCGTACAGCGTAAATTGTGACACCACAAGGAGTGCCCCGCCACAGTCGATGAGCGAGACATTCGGTTTGCCGTTTTCGTCATCAAAAATACGTAACTCGAGGATTTTTTTCGTCACCTGCGCAATCTGGTCGGGCCCATCCCCTTGCCCGATACCGAGCAAGACCAACAACCCATTCCCTATTTCACCGACCCGCACGCCGTCGACGTCGACGGCCGCATGGCTGACACGTTGCAAAATCGCCCGCATGGTGCTCCTCGATATACCTATTCGTCGTCGTCAGGGTCACTCGATTTTTTGCGACTGGGGGCTGGTCCAAGTGCTGCGTCGATGGCGTCATACACCGAGCGAGCCTGGATGATCTGCATCCCCTCGATGTGCAATGGTGCTTGGAGCGGTGGACAGACCGCCCGGCGGAAGCCCAACTTCGCAGCCTCACCGAGGCGCCGTTCGAGCTGCGAGACTCCGCGCAATTCACCTGATAAGCCGATTTCGCCGACCAGCACGGTGTCGCTTTTGACCTGTTGATTGCGGAACGACGAAGCAATGGCCGTCGCAACCGCTAAGTCGGCAGCGGGCTCGCCGATCCGTAACCCGCCGACGATGTTGATATACACATCTTGATTGAAGAGTGGCAGGCCAACGCGTTTGCCCAGCACCGCGAGAAGCATCTGCAAACGGTTAAGGTCAAACCCATTCACCGTACGACGTGGCTGGGGATTGGCGGTGTTCGAGGTCAACCCTTGTACTTCGACGAGGATGGGTCGTGTGCCTTCGAGAGTCACGGCTACTGCAGAGCCAGGTGTGTTTGCTGAACGTTCAGCCAAAAAGACCAACGATGGATTGGTAATCTCACGCAGGCCGTCCGCAGCCATCTCGAAGATGCCGACTTCATCTGTCGAGCCAAAGCGATTTTTGACCCCGCGCAATACACGGTACTGATGGAATCGCTCTCCTTCGAGGTAGAGCACGACGTCGACGATATGCTCGAGCATACGTGGCCCTGCAATCGCACCTTCTTTGGTTACATGCCCCACGATGATTATGGGGATGTTGAGGTCTTTGGCGATGCGGAGCAAGCGCAACGCACCTTCACGGACTTGCCCGACGGATCCCGCCGCCGAATTAAGTTCTTCGAGGTAGACAGTCTGGATCGAGTCGACAATCACCATCCCTGGTCGTTGATCAACGATTTGTTCGATCGCCGTCTCGAGATTCGTCTCGGACGAAATCCACAATCGTTCGGGATGCAATCCCATACGGTCGGCACGGAGCTTGATTTGTTGGGCCGATTCTTCTGCCGAAATGTACAGCGCATCGCCGACATGCTCGGCAAAATGTGCGGCAGATTGTAGGAGCAGACTCGATTTGCCGATTCCTGGTTCACCACCTATAAGCACGAGTGAACCAGGGACCAAGCCGCCACCCAACACGCGTGAAAATTCTTGGAAGCGTACCGGCAAGCGTGATACTCCGCCGCTCGGTACTGCTTGGAGCAAAATAGGGCCGGCGCCACCGCTGACAACAGAAGAACGACGTGACGGCGTTGTCGCCTCACGTCGTTCAACTTGTTCAACCAGACTATCCCAGGCGTTGCATTGTGGGCAACGCCCCATTGCTCGAGCCTGATGCGCGCCACACTGCTGGCAGACAAAAATCGTGCGCGCTTTGGCCATCTTAGGCCAACGTATCCACAACGGCGTCTTCGATACGCTGCGGTTGCAGGCGCAGGTATGATTCACCGTTTTCGAGGGTCGCAACATCTACCAGGATTGTGTCGCCAGCGACAAACCGTCCATCGAGTACGCCTTCCGAAAGCGGATCTTCGATGAGGTTGGTAATGATACGGCGCAACGGACGGGCACCGAATGCGGGGTCGTAGCCCCGTTTGGCCAGCAAATCGCAAGCCTCATCGGTCACGTCCAAGGTCAGCTTGTGCTCGTTGAGTTGCTTCTGTACACGCGCCAACAAGTAGCGGGTGATTTGGCGTATCTCAACCGTCGTCAATGCATGGAAGATGATGGTTGCATCCAAGCGATTGAGGAACTCAGGCCGGAAGACCATTCGTAGTGCTTCGTTGACGCGGTTCTGCAGGTCTTGATTATTCGCTTCGCCGTCTTTGCCGAGGAATCCGATGCGCGAAGCGCCACGGATTTGTTCGGTGCCGACGTTAGAGGTCATGATGATGATGGTGTTGCGGAAGTCGACCTTACGCCCTTTTCCATCGGTCAAGTGGCCGTCTTCGAGGACCTGTAACAACAGGTTATAAGTATCGGGATGGGCTTTTTCGATTTCGTCGAAAAGGACCACGGAGTACGGCTTGCGGCGTACTGCATCGGTCAGTTGACCGCCATCACCATAGCCCACGTACCCCGGAGGTGAACCAACCAATCGTGACGAGGTGTGGCGCTCCTGGAACTCCGACATGTCGATTTTGATGAGTTGGTCTTCGGAGCCAAACATGAACTCAGCCAATGCTTTGGCGAGCTCGGTTTTGCCGACACCCGTTGGTCCGAGGAAGATGAAGCTCCCAATCGGACGGCGTGGATCCTTCAACCCAGCACGAGCGCGCCGGACGGCTTTCGAAACCGTGACGATGGCCTCGGACTGACCAATCACCCGTGCATGCAGTGCGGATTCCATCTGCAATAGTCGCGTTGATTCGTCACCCGTCAAGCGCGTCACCGGGATACCGGTCCACATAGCGACGACGCCGGCGATGTCTTCTTCGGTCACATATGGTGCTGCGGTCGCACTGGCGTCGATACCGTATTCTTGCTCGAGCTGTGCCACGCGTGCTTTGAGGATATCGGCCCGCTCTTGCAACGTTTCAACCAGTTCGGACTGGCCCTGTGCTTGGGCGGATTCGATTTCCTTGGTTATTGCCTCGAGGCCACGCAGTGAGTCACGCAGTGCAGACGGGGTCGAGCTCCGCGTCATGCGTACACGAGCCGCTGCTTCGTCGATCAGGTCGATGGCTTTGTCGGGCAAAAAGCGGTCTGGGACATACCGTGACGACAAGACTGCTGCTGCGATGAGGGCTTCATCGCTGATTTGGAGCTGATGGAAGTCTTCGTAGCGCGTCTTGATGCCACGCAAAATGGAAATCGTATCTTCTTCGTTGGGCTGATCGACCATGACGGGTTGGAATCGTCGCTCGAGCGCCGCGTCACGCTCGATGTACTTGCGGTACTCGTCGAGTGTGGTGGCACCGATGGTCTGGAGCTCACCCCGTGAAAGCGCAGGTTTGAGGATGTTGGCTGCATCGAGTGTGCCCTCGGCACCGCCGGCACCAATGATGGTATGGAATTCGTCGATGAACAAAATACAGCGGGTTTCTTTGATTTCGTCGACGACCTTCTTGAGGCGTTCTTCAAATTGGCCGCGGTATTTGGTACCAGCGACTAGTGCGCCCATGTCGAGTGACACGACACGCTTGCCACGCAGGCTGTCGGGGACTTCGCCTGCGACAATCCGCTGCGCCAGACCTTCGACAATGGCGGTTTTGCCGACACCCGGCTCACCAATCAGGGCAGGATTATTCTTGGTGCGGCGTGACAAAATTTGGATGACACGGTCGATTTCACGTGCGCGACCGATGACAGGATCGAGACGACCGCTTTCGGCCATTTCGGTCAAATCGGTTCCAAGTGCGTCGAGATATGGCGTTTTGCCTTTGCCCTTCTCGGGTGCATCACTTTTCGCGCTACTCGTGCTACTACTCTGGCTGGCAGGGCGTTCGGGTGCAGGAGCGGTCGTGCCTGTGCCGGTGCCGCCTGCGCTTGCAGTGCCGGTGCCGCCTTGGCGAATCACCCGCATCACGTTCGTTTTGATTTGTTCGAGCGAAACACCCAGCATATCGAGGACGCCGGTGGCAACACCTTCACCGTTGCGAATCAAGCCGAGCAAAATGTGCTCGGTGCCGATGTAGTTGTGGCCGAGGCGTTTTGCCTCGTCGATCGCTAGTGATATGACGTTTTTTGCCCGTGCCGACAATTCTTTGTCTGGCCGGGATTCGCCTTCGCCAATGCCGACGATGAATTCGACGGAATGTCGTGTCTGTGCAAGCTGGACGCCGAGATCCTCGAGGACCCGGGCTGCCACGCCTTCTCCTTCACGAATCAGGCCGAGCAGAATATGTTCGGTGCCAATGTATGAATGATTGAGGGTACGTGCTTCTTCGGTGGCATATTGCAGAACCTGTTTGGCACGCTTGGTAAATTTATCGTAAGCACCAGACATACATGCTCCCATCGCTGCTCATTGGAATAAGCCAGCGCTATGACGCGTCCGTTGTTGGAGCATCGGGGGTGATTTGCAGACTCAAGGCAATCCGTCGGCGGGCAATGTCGACACGGATAATCCGGACCTTCACTACTGCCCCTTCACGCACGGCTGCGACCGCGTCACCGGTGAGTTCCGATGAATGAATGAGTCCTTCGACGCCTTCGGACATTCGCACAAACGCGCCGAATGGAGCAATCTGTGTGACCGTGCCTTCGACGACTTGGTTGACGCTGAACGCTTCCGCTACTGCGGCCCATGGTTCGGTCTGGGTGCGCTTGATCGACAATGCGATGCGACGATGTTCGGCGTCGATATTCAAGATCATGACTTTGGTGACATCGCCGACCTTGTACACATCGCTCGGATGCCGTACACGGCTCCAAGACAATTCAGACAGATGGACCAGTCCATCAGCCCCGCCGATGTCGACGAATATGCCGAAGTCGCAGACCGATGTGACGGTGCCTTCGCGGATGTCATTGACTGCTATCTCGCTCAGCAATGCACCTTTGCGTGAATCCCGTGACTCGGCGTTTGCTTGTCGTTCCGACAAAATCAACCGGTTACGGGCTCGGCTCATTTCGACAATCTTGAGGCGGACCGTCGATCCAATCATGCGCGCCATGTCGGCTTGCTTCTGGACTTCGTTGCCGCGACCAATTCCACTGACCTGTGAGGTCGGGATAAAGCCCCGCACACCATCCAAATTGACCAACAAACCGCCTTTGTTGAAGTTGATGACTTTTGTCTCGAGGACGGTGCCGTCGTCTGCGAATTGCTGCAACTTGCGCCAGCTCCGCTCTTGGCGGGCACGGTCAAGTGATAAGCCGACACGCCCTTGGTCGTCTTCGGGTTGCATCACATAGACCAAAACGGTCGCTCCGACCACGAGGTCAGCCCGTTCGTCAGCATCGAGTGTGTGCATGTCACGTGCTAGCACCACACCTTCGGATTTTGCGCCGATGTCGACCACAAGCTCATGCTCGTGGATGGCCAAAATCACGCCGTCCATGGTGTCGCCGTGTTTGAGGGAACGTAACTTTTCGCTTTGTTCGTTGAGGAGTGATGCGAAAAATTCTTTGCTGTGAATGTCGAAGGTCGACGCACCTGCGATTGTGCCGGTGGTGACTGCGTGTGACTCGTCCATGATGCTCCTCTTGGATTGAGGTGAAGTGCACCGCGCGAATGTAATAATACTGTGGCAATTATACGGAGAAATGGGGAGATTGGCAAGGAAAAACCCCGCCGTAGATTGGTGAAAGAGTGATGAGAATCACTCCAATGAACATCATTCTAATGACGCACTTTGCACATACGACACACCGCCCGAGTGGGGATGAATGCTTTACGCATCTCGGGTAGTTCGAACCCACCCGCGTTCATGTGCCACAGTCGCGAATCCACACCGGGCATAGACGCGCAGTGCCTTGCTATTCTCCGCAGATACCCCGACATACGCCCTGTGACAGCCGTGTTCCTGGGCAATCTGGAGCGCGTGTTCCAGCAATGCAGTCGCACATCCGCGTTGACGCGCGTTCGGGTCTGTTGCAAGCGGCTCGATGACCGCGCTGTGATGTTCTTCGAGAATCGTCACACCGAGTGTGGCGACATACGTCCCAGCACTATCGACAACAACCAGATCGTGCGTGTCTCGATAGCACGGTGCGTTGGTCTGGTAGTGACGATATTCAGCAGGTGTATGAATGTCTCGTTCAAATGAAGCATTGAGGAGCCGGGCCATCTGTGCCGTGTCGGCATCACTTGTCGTATTGCGCCGTGTAGTGTAGCCAGTGGGCAGCGCTGCCGACGGTTTTGGCTGCATCTGGAGCTGACATTCTTGCAAAAGCATGACAGATTCACCCGGTTTGTAGTGCATAGCTGTCAGTGTGGTGGTCCATCGGGTGTCTTCGTCGTGGCACCAAATAACAGGATTCCCTGCATCAGGGCGTGCCAGCCATGTCGCAATCGCTGGAATGAATCCGTTTGCATCGGGGTGTACATGCGGGGTTATGTGGCCTGATGCTTCCGATAGGAGCGCTGCCACGATGACACCGTTTTCATTGCGCCACACCGTGAATGAATGGGCGAGGGCATGGCGTACCGCAGGCATATCGGCAGGATCGCGATGGTAGAGGAATCCATCGAGCCTCCGATGATCCCACAAGACGCGTGGGTTTATTCGATTCTGCTCCGCCAAAAACGCACGAAGTGCAGGAATATCGGTGTGGTCGAGCCCGTGCTGCATGGTGAATTGCATTGATTCGTACTCCTCTGGAGCGGTGTGTCCATCATACCAGCGTGATTGCATCCGTTAGGCGCAAAAGAAGTCTGTTTTTTGGCACTGTAACGCGACGTTGCACGAATTTGGCTCTTCTGCTATACTAGCGCGCGTCATTTGACCTACGGTTCACTATCACGCTGATGGTGCGGAATGACCGGAAGAGAGGAGTCAGCGGAACGTGGAAGTGCCGACGACAATCGTGGCGCATCTCGCACCGGATTTGGATTGTATCGCTGCAATCTGGATATTCAAACGGTTTGGTGGAGCACACGACTATCAGGTGCGCTTTGTCCCCGCTGGTACGACGCTCGACAACCTCCCTGCCGACAGCGACCCGCATGTCATCCATGTCGATACCGGACTCGGGCGTTTTGATCATCACCAACGCCATGTCCGTACGCTCAGCGCTGCTGAACTTGTGCGACGTACATTGGTCGGACAAGACGTCGCCCTCGAGCGGATGATTCGTCAGGTGACGCTCATCGACAACGCCCTGCCCAGCGAACAGACCAGTTGTGATTTGGGCATGTTGGCCGATTCGTTCAACATTCTCTATGAGCATGACCCGGCAAAAGTGGTTGAATTGATGCTCCCCAACCTCGATGCATGGTATGCACACGAGGTCCGCCAGGTCCAATTGGGAGAAGCGTTCGCCAGCCGCATTGAGTTCCATACCCCATGGGGTCGTGGGATTGCGATGCAAGGTCCGTATGGTGGTTCGTCGGTGATGGCGTATCGTGCCGGTGCCGTCCTTGCGGTGTACCGCGAAGAACGCCATAACTGGATGGGTGTGGCGGCACAATCACGATCGTCTGTCGATCTCACGCCCCTTGCCCAGGCGCTGGCAGTTATTGATCCACAGGCAGATTGGTATTTGCATCCAAGCAAACGCTTATTGTTGTGTGGCACCGATAAAGCCCCTGCCAAACGGCTCTCCGCCCTCGATATGAAGGGGCTGATTACCGTCATCGAAGGGCTTCACATTGCGGTACGCTGAACGACGCCACTGAAGTCGACGTTTTGCATCAACCATAGTCCCGTCGTTTCTGTTGCGATCTTTCATTTGTTGAAGAGGAGCCACAATGCAAAAACAACGTGGTTCTACAAAGGCAGTTACCTCTGCCACACAGTCGGTGAGGAGCAGTATGACCAGTACGCCATTTACCCGGGCTCTCGAGCACCTCGGTGCAGACCAGTTGGTCGAGTACTATCGCCAAATGATGTTGATTCGACGCTTCGAAGAGAAGTGCCAAGAAATGTACACGCGCTCCAAAATCGGTGGCTTTTTGCACCTCTACGTGGGTGAAGAAGCAACGGGCGTCGGCGCCATTTCGAATCTGCAACCCCAAGACCATATCTTTACACACTACCGTGACCATGGACATGCCATTGCCCGTGGCCTCGATATCAATCCATTGATGGCCGAGTTGTTCGGCAAAGACACCGGTTGTTCCCGTGGTATGGGCGGTTCGATGCACTTCGCCGACATCACCAAAAACTTCTGGGGTGGCTACGCCATCGTCGGTAGTCATTTGTTGTTGGCGGCTGGTGTCGCATTGCAATGCCAAATGCAGAAAACCAACGGCGTTGTCATGGTCTTCTTCGGCGACGGCGCAACCAACGGTGGAGAATTCTACGAGTCCCTCAACTTCGCCCAGCTGTGGAAGTTGCCCGTGGTGTTTGTCTGCGAAAACAACCTGTACGCCATGGGTACGCCGCTCGAAGTCCACTCCTCCGTCACCGAAATCCATCGCAAAGCAAATGCCTTCGACATGAAGTCGATGCGCATCGACGGCAATGATTTGCTCGGTGTCCGCGAGCAAGTCGGCGAAGCCGTCGAATATGCGCGTAGCGGCAAAGGCCCGGTTTTGGTCGAAGCAATGACATACCGCTTCCGCGGCCACTCTGCCCAAGACACCCAGAAGTACCGCACCAAAGAAGATGTCGAAAAGCATCGCAGCGCCGATCCGCTCGAAGCCTATCGCAAGTTGCTCATCGACGAAGAAATCTGCCCGGCGTCACGCCTCGATGCGCTGGATGCACAAATCGACCTCGAAGTCGATGCATCGGTCGAGTTCGCCGAAAATAGCCCCGTCCCCGGCAACGAATGGTTGACCGACGCCGGTATTTATGCCGCCCCGCTCGAAACCCAGACCGTTGATCCGACGCTCGTCTAGTGAAGTGAACGCGGTTGCCACGCAACCCGTGAAGGAGATAGTGAATGGCGATCCTAACTGTACGTGAAGCGCTCCAGCAAGCCCTACACGAGGCCATGCAAGACGAGCGTGTGTTTATCATCGGTGAAGATATCGGGCACTATGGGAGCACCTACGGCGTCACCGCAGGCTTCCTCGAGAAGTACGGCCCAGAGCGTATCCGTGACGCCCCTATCGCCGAAGCCGGGATCCTCGGTTTGGCAACCGGTGCAGCCATGGCCGGTATGCGTCCCATTGCAGAAATCATGTCGGTCAACTTCTCGTTGCTGGCGTTCGATATCATCATCAATCATGCCGCCAAAATCTACAGCATGTTCGGCGGCAAGTTCTCGGTTCCGCTGGTGATGCGCACGACCAATGGCTGGACGCAGTTGTCGGCGACCCACTCCCAATCATTCGACGCCATGTTTGCCTACATCCCGGGTCTGAAGGTTGTTGCACCTGCAACCCCTGCTGACATGAAGGGTATGTTCCGCGCTGCCATGGCTGATCCCGATCCGGTCATCTTCATCGAACACACCTTGATGTATGGTGTCAAAGGCGAAGTACCCGATGGCGACTATATCGTCCCTATCGGTAAGTCTGTGCTGGCCCGTGAAGGACGCCACCTAACTGTGGTAACGTATTCACGCATGGTGCATCTGTCGCTCCAAGCAGCAGACATCCTGGCCCAAGAAGGCATCGAGGTCGAAGTTGTCGATTTGCGGACCCTCCGTCCATTGGACATGAGTGTCGCGCTCGAGAGCTTCAAGAAGACCAATCACGCGGTTGTTGTGACCGAAGATTGGCAGTCATACGGCACATCGGCCGAAATCGCTACACGTCTCTATGAGGCTGGTTTTGACTACCTGGATGCTCCTATCCAGCGCGTCAACTTCCGCGAAGTGCCGATGCCATATGCCAAAAACCTCGAACAACAAGTGGTTGTGACCACCGACCGTATTGTGGCCGCCATCAAAAAAGTCTTGAATCGCAGCTAACCTGCGTTGACCGGAGGTAGGACCATGGCAGACATTACCATGCCGAAGATGGGCTTCGACATGACCGAAGGGTTGATCGTACGCTGGCTCAAAAAAGTCGGCGATCACGTCAACAAAGGCGAAGCCATTGCCGAAATCGAAACCGATAAGGTAACTATCGAAATCGAAACATTCGTCGGCGGGACGATTAGCGAAATCGTCGCAGAAGCGGGCTCACGGACCCCGGTGGGCGGCGTCATCGCACGCACCGCTGAAGCAGGTGGCGCTGTCGCCAAACCAGCCGCCGCGCCTGTGGCCGCAGCTACAGCTCCTGTTGCTGCTGCACCGGTCGCTGCCGCAGCAGCTCCACGTGCCGCCGTCGTGAGCACCACGACCACCGGCCTCAAGGCATCGCCAATCGCCAAACGCATGGCCAGTGAACACGGGTTGAACCTGGGTGATATCCAGGGTACCGGCCCGAGTGGACGGATTGTGCGTGACGATGTGGCAGCCGCCATTGCAGGCAACCCAACACCGGCTGCACGCCCCGCATCTGCTCCTGTCGCGGCTCCAGCTGCACCGGTCATTGCGCCGCCACCAGCTGCTGCTGCGGGTGCGACCGTCGTGCCGTTGACCAACATGCGCCGCACGATTACACGTCGCTTGACTCAGAGCTGGCAGTCTGCGCCGCACTTCTATGTGTCGATGGACATCGACATGGGCGCAACCCTCGAACTGCGCAAGCAAATCAATGCCCCATTGGCCAAGGACCAACAGGTGTCGATAAACGACATCATCGTCAAAGCCTGTGGCGTTGCATTGGCACAGTTCCCCTACTTGAATGCGTCGTACGTCGAAGAAGGCATTCAGCTCAACCCGAACGTCAATGTATCGATTGCCGTAGCAATTGACTCGGGCTTGGTCGCCCCCGTCATCACCAATACCGACAGCCGTAGCCTGGGTGGCGTCGCACGTGAAGCCAAGCGCTTGATTGCACTGGCTCGCGAGGGCAAGCTTGGCGCCGAGAACCTGTCGGGTGGTACCTTCACCGTCAGCAACTTGGGCATGTACGGTGTGACGACATTCGATGCCATCATCACCCCACCACAATGCGCAATCTTGGCGGTTGGTGCTGTACGTCGTGTGCCGGTGTTCAAAGGTGACAGTATGGAAGTCGTTGCAGCCAACATCTGCTCGATTACCTTGTCGGCCGATCACCGCATTACCGACGGTGCAGAAGCAGCCCGCTTCGTCGCCGAAATCAAGCGCCTCATCGAAAACCCATTGTCGATGCTGGTCTAAGTGATACAGAGACGCCCCCGTTGCGCAAGCAACGGGGGCGTTTTCTATGGAAGGGTCGGATTTACTTGGCTTGTTCGTCGATGTGACGCACGATGTCGCTCATCGACAAAATCCCGGTTGGCCAGACGCGACCATCATTGCGTTCTTCGACAACGACGAGGCGATGGATGTGGTTTTTGTTCAACGATCGAATGGCGCGATCGAGATCCATATCGGGCATACAGGTGATGACACTCTGCGTCATGATTGAGCTGACGGGACCGTTCATCACTTTCTCGTAGCTTGCGCCTTCTTTCCACGCGCTGAGCAAGTCGGTTTGTGACAAAATCCCTGCCAAGTAGCCGGGGCCGTCGGTCACGACCACCGCATGGATGCGGTAGCGTTTAATCATCGCGAGCGCTTCGGCAACGGTCGTTTCGGTTTGGCACGAAATAACGCCGACATGCATTGCGTCACTCACGCGTTGTTTTGTCATGGTAGCCGTCCTTTTTCTTTGGTCCGCACAACCTGTGCAACTGTCATATAATTATCTACGTACACGCAATGATATACGATGTAATCAATAAATGCGAGGAGATGCCGTAATGGCCGATACAAAACGGATGCAAGCCGGCGACGTCACACCAGAGTGGCTGCAGTCACTTTCGTACACGTTGGTGCCGTCTTCAAAGCCGACCACCATCGATGGGGTGTACGTCAAGGACCTCAAAACGCACCTCGATGGACGTGGCGATGTTATCGAGCTCTGGAGCAAATCCTGGGTCGAAAAAGAAGGTCTCGTCATCCCAGAACATGTCTACCAAAGTGCTACCGACTACGGTGTGACCAAATGCTGGCATTTGCACAACGTGCATACCGATCAATTCACGGTGACCCGTGGCAAACTGCAGGTCGTGCTTGTCGATATTCGCCCATGGTCGCCGACCTTCGGGCAGGTGAACTCCGTTATTTTGGGTACTGCCCGACCCAAGCTCATCAAAATCCCACCCATGGTCATGCACGGCTGGAAGGCCCTGCACATGCCAGAAGTCATCGTTGTAAACCTGCAGTCGCACGTCTATGACCCGGCCGATGAGTTCAAATTCGAGTGGGATTGTGTGCTCAAAGAAGCATGGGAACCACTGAACGGTTAATCGGCTACTTCTATTGCAAATGGGATATGTTCAATGTGGTCACCTGAAATGGTGACCACATCTATTCTCCAATCCATATCATCGAGCTCGTGCACTTGGAGGTAGTGCTGGGCACTGGCAGTCAGTCGGGCGATTTTGCGCGTACCAATCGACCCACGAGCACTTGCATTGCTGCTCCGCCGTACCCGTACTTCGATAAACACAATCGTTGCGTCATGGCGGGTAATCAGATCGAGTTCGCCGTACCGGCAACTCCAATTGCGCGCCACAATGACAAAGCCGCGACGTTCCAAGAACGTCGCGGCTCGATCTTCGCCGGCATCGCCGGTGTGCCGGCGGGTGTTCATTATGGGTAAATACCGCGGGTGATGTAGGCTTGGGCGGTGCGATCAACTGCCAACAGATAGGCCGCGGTGCGCAGTGGCATACGACGTGCCTGGGCTACCCCGTTGACTTGCTCAAATGCATTCACCATGATGCGTTCGAGCTGGGCATTGACTTCACGCTCGGTCCAAAAGAATTCCTGGAGCCCTTGGACCCACTCGAAGTAGCTGACGGTCACACCGCCGGCATTTGCCAAAATGTCGGGAATGACCAACACGCCACGATCGAACAGTATCGCGTCGGCATCTGGCGTGGTAGGACCGTTGGCGGCTTCGATAACAATCTTGGCCTTGATGCGGTCGGCATTGCGGGCGGTGATTTGGTTTTCGATGGCGGCCGGGATGAGGATGTCGCAGGGCAATTCGAGCAACTCAGCATTGGTAATCGCGTCACCACCGGGTGCACCAGCGACGGTGCCGGTTTTTTCGTAGTGGGCCTGCAACTGGCGCAGGTCGATGCCCTTGGCATTGGCGATACCGCCGCCACGATCCGCAACACCGACGATTTTGGCGCCCATTTCTTCGAGCAATCGCGCAGAAGTGCCACCGACATTACCAAAGCCTTGGATGACCACGCGTGCGCCGGCAATATTGACGTTTGCGCCTTCGCAGGCTTCACGCAAGATATACACCAAACCGCGAGCAGTTGCTTCGTTGCGACCATGTGAGCCGCCGATGTTGATGGGTTTGCCGGTGACGACCGCAGGTACGGTATGCCCGCGGTGCATCGAGTAGGTGTCCATAATCCAGGCCATGATTTGCGCATTGGTACCGATGTCAGGAGCCGGGATGTCGACTTCTGGACCGATGAGGAAGCTGATTTCGGTGGCATACCGACGCGTCAAACGCTCGATTTCACCCTTTGACAGCAATGCGGGATCGACGACGACGGCACCCTTGGCACCACCGTACGGAATATTGACGACCGCACACTTCCACGACATCAGCATCGCGAGTGCACGCACTTCGTCGATATCTGTGTCGGGATGATAGCGGATCCCACCTTTGGCAGGACCTCTCGTCGTGTTGTGTTGTACTCGATAGCCGGTGAACATTCGAATCTGACCGTCGTCCATTTTGACGGGGAAGTTCACTGCGAATTCACGATGTGGGACGCGCAACAACTTGCGGTAGCCGTTATCCAAATCTAGGATGTCGGCTGCAATGTCGAATTGCTTCTGCGCATTGTGATACGCGTTCTCGGTATGGATCGTCATTCCCTACTCCTCCTTGAGTGGTTTGTGAGACAAAACCGCCCTCAGTATAGCACTGTTTATTTGCGTATGCGTAAGGAAATCCGCGTTGCAATACGACTCATCGTATCTGTGATGGCTCTATCGATGTACCCCAACCGCCAACACAGCATCATCATTCCACTGAGTACCAGCATGAGCGCTGGTATCTTTGGCACCCCGACAGCCGCACTCGCCCATGCCAGTCCTACCGCTGTTACCGCAATCCCCCCCGTCACCAACAGCCGCCTGACCGGCACATCGATCCCCTCTCGGCGCAGGGTGGGCCAGAGTGCCGCTAGCAATGCGACCTCGGTGAGTGTCGTCATCACGGCTGCCGCAATTGCACCGTAGAGTGGAATGAGCAAGAGATTACCACCGACATTGATGACCGTTCCCACCAAAAATGCCCACGTAATTGCTTTTTGGCGTGCGATGGCGATTAACGCATATTGCACGACACCGGTGGTATACGACAGCGGGAGGTACCAAATCAGGACGCGCAGTGCCGTTGCCGCTTCGGGTAAGTAGGCGCTCCCTCCCAGCAACCAAATCATGTCATCGGCCATGACGGTCACGATGACCACCCCCATCCAGGCGACCACCTGGAGGACGCCGATTGCCCGTGACAAGAGCGGATTGAGGGTTGCACGGTCGTGCACGGCACGCTGCGCTAAAAGAGGAAACAATGCCCCGACCACATATGGCGGAATAATCTGTGTCAACGACACGACTTTGTACGCAGCATCATAGAGACCGAGCACCGTATCGCCCGCGACTGCACGCAAGATGATTGCATCAAAACGAAAAAACACGGTCATGAGCAGACTATTCAACAAAAGCGGAACCGCATCGACCCAGAGCCGCCGCATGACGGACCAGTCCCAGAGGGGACCAGCACGGAACAACAGCCGGCGTTGGAACCACCATAGCAATACCGCATTCAACACCGTCGCACCCAACGCGACCGAACCCATCGCAATAATGCGGGCATCACTCGTCGGTAACCAGAGGACCAATGCAATGCCGCTCATCGTGCGCAAGAGACTAGTAATCATCACGACCAACGCGGGCACTTCCATCCGTTGCGCAGCCTGGAACGATGCACTCACCGCCGCTGCCGTCCCGGCTGGCCAGAGGTGCACGAGGAGCAGTGCCAATGCGACCTGCGTTCCCCAGCTCAGCGGAGGCATCTGGTCGCGCAACAGCCACAAGCCGAACAGGGTGAGTGGAACGACGATCAGTGCCATCAACCACCGCATCGTTACCCCGACCCCAAATACATGTGGGGCGCTCCCGGGTCGTGCTGCTGCTTCGCGTACCGCCAAGTCGTTAAGGCCCCAATTGACGATAGTCACCAAGTACATGCTGGTAATCAGCGCCACAAAACTCCATGCGCCGCTGGCACTCGGTCCAAGGGCGCGCAATGTCACCGCAGCGAAGCCCAAATCGAGGACTTTGCCGAAGAGGTTGGCAATGATGGGGATACTGCTGTTCTTGAGGAAGCGTTGTTGTACAGTCGCAGCGTCGTCACGCCACCAGCGCCGCCAGCCCCACACTACTCCGCCAAGGAGGGGGATGCAGAGTGCCATCGACAGATAAAACAGCGTGGTGTTGCTCACGGTCACTCCTGTGCGTCGCGCCATACCTGCCCAAGACCATCGAGACGTATCCGTATCGTTCCGTCGATGTCGCGATGGAGCAGATGGGCTGCGCCGACACGTCGTTCGGCATAGCTCAAGCGGGCGGGATGATTTCGTTTTTGACCGCTCTGATAAATAATGTGCGTCGGTGCGATTGCTACTAACAGCGCACGTGGTGGAGGCATGCTCCACGGCATCTCAACGACACGGATACCGGTTTGTGGCCAATTCTCTGCGTCTGCGAGTGACGCAGCTCCATGCGCAATCAGCAATGCTCCGCCAGCCCAATCGACCCGCAAGCTCTCGTCAGATATGACCCGTATACTCAGTCCATCCTGCGAAAACGTCGTCCCTCGTGCAATCATACGGCACCGAAAGGCGGAATCTCGACAGGTTGGTGCCAGTTCGGCTGCCATCGCAGGCAAAAACCAGACTTCACGGACTCCGTGTTGCAAGACAGCCGTTCGACCACCTTGCCAAGCCGCGCCTGGCTGTGTCAGGATCAGATAGTCTGCTATGCCAGGTGCAAATGGCGGCTGATAGTGGGCCAGCAAGGCGAGCAACGCAGGGGCGTCATTCCCCGTATCAATGAGGATCCGGGTGCCCGTGGCGCTCCGTATGTAGACGCTATCACCAGCCGTTGCGGGGAACAAAATCTCGCCGCTCCCACCCTGCTGTGTGTACGCAACAATGAGCATACACGTCATCAGGATCACGACGAATCCGAGCTGCCAGAGTCGCTGTGCCATACGTACCTCTCGACGATGCGAAAAGGCAAGCATGGCACATTGGCGTTACCACATCATTACCAGCGCGGTAGGTTATCGCAGTGCGGTAATTTCGATTTCGACTTTTGCATCACGTGGCAGCCGAGCGACCTGTACCGTCGAGCGGGCAGGGGGATTGACGGTGAAGTGTTGCGCATAGACTGCGTTCATTGCGGCGAAATCGTTCATGTCTGCCAAAAAGACGGTGACTTTGACGACTTTTTCGAAGGATGAACCAGCAGCAGCCAGCACGGCAGTGATGTTCTCGAAGACCTGGATAGTTTGTGCTGTCACATCGCCTTCGACCATCACACCTTGGGCGTTCAAGGGGATTTGGCCTGAGCAATAGAGCATTGTGTCGGTCAAAATGGCTTGTGAATAGGGTCCAATGGCGGGAGCAGCTTTGTCGGTTTTGATGACGGTGCGGTTCATGATTCTTCCTCACTGTTCGGATACACAACCATATAGTACTGTATGTTGGCCGGTATGGGGGACACACAGGTACGTACATGAAAAAAACAACAGCGTCGGTTGGGTTCCTTGCGTCTGTGATGAATACACACAAGCGCGTCAGTTACCACAAAAAAACCGCCTCTTTCGGCTTTTCTATATTATAATCTGTAGCAGACCAAGCAATGATCGATGGGTCGCGCTGTGGCGCGCATAGAGAATGAGTAGGGTGAGTATGTCGCTTGCGAATCGAGTCGTTGTCATTACCGGCGCGTCGAGCGGATTTGGCGCAGATATTGCTCGCAAAGCCGTTGCCCAAGGCGCAAAGGTCATCTTGGCTGCGCGCTCGACCGACAAACTCCAGACATTGGTAACCGAGCTCGGTGGCCCGACCAAAGCGCTCGCCGTCACCGCCGATGTGACCAGTGACAGCGACATCGCTGCCCTCGTGACTGCTGCTGAAGCATTTGGCGTCGTTGATACGGTCATCAATAACGCCGGCTTTGGTTTGCTCGATCCCCTCGTCGATGCCCCACTCGTTGACCTACAACGCATCATGGATGTCAACGTCTACGGCGCGGTGCGCTGCACCCGGGCGTTTTTGCCCGGTATGATTGCCCGTGGCCGTGGCCAGATACTGATGATGGCATCGATGGCAGGGCTGGTTGCAGTCCGTAATATGGCCTACTACTGTGCCAGCAAATTCGCTTTGGTAGCCATCGGCCGGACGCTCCAACAAGAGCTCACCGGGACAGGTGTCACATGCACGATTATCTGCCCTGGTGTCGCACAGACGGGATTTCAGACGCATGCGCCAAATGAAAAGTACCCCAAAGCGGCGACGCTGAGTAACTGCACCAGCGATCAGGTGGCCGCGGCTGTCATCCGCGCGATGCAACGGCGCACCATGGGTGAGGTGATTGTGCCCGGTAGTGGTGCAGTGTTAGCGCGCTTTAGTGCGGCCTTCCCGGGCATTTCTCGGGCAATCCAAAACATAATCGGCTGAGTCGTCAGCATCGACATATTTCAGCGTACACGCACTTCACGTGTACCGTCCTGTATCGAAAGGTTCTTATGCGTCTGTCTGTGGTTATGCCCTGCTATAACGAAGCCGATTCGCTCCCCGAGATTCTGGCGCGTGTGCGGGCCGTTAATTTCGATAAAGAAATCATCGTCGTCGACGATTGTTCCTCCGACAACACCCCGCAGGTGCTCGCAGAAGAACAACGCAACGACCCCAACCTGCGTGTCGTGCGTCATCAACGCAACAGCGGCAAAGGTGCAGCAGTACGGACTGGTTTTGCCCATGCACGTGGAGATATCATCATCGTGCAGGATGCAGACCTCGAGTACGATCCGAATGACTACTACCAGGTCATTACACCGATTGTCGATGGCAAAGTCGATGTGGTCTTTGGATCGCGATTCATGGGGAATCACACAGGGATGTACTTTTGGAATGCATTGGGCAACAAATTTCTCACGTTTTTGACGAATTTCTTGTTCAATTGTTGGATTTCGGATATGGAGACCTGCTACAAAGCATTCCGCGCCGACATCATCAAGAACATCCCACTCGAAAGCAATGACTTCCGTATCGAACCCGAGATTACCGCCAAAATCCTGCTCCGCAAACACCGCATCTACGAGGTTCCGGTGAGTTACATCGGCCGAACCTACGAAGAAGGCAAAAAAATGAAACCGTCGCAGGGTTTTTGGGCCATATGGGCGTTATTCAAATATCGATTTACCGCATAGGAGCGCAGCCGCAATGATGCAGCAGTATTTTCGACAACTCGCCACGGTACTCGGCAACGTCTCGGATGCACAGAGTACTGCCGTGCTCGAGGTGCTCTGGCAAACCTACGAGCGCGATGGGACGGTCATCGTCTGTGGGAACGGTGGTTCCGCTGCCAGCGCATCACATCTGGTGTGCGATTTGGGCAAGTGGACCGTGGTCCCCGACAAACGGCGCTTCCGCGCTATCGCGTTGACCGATAACATGCCGTTGGTAACCGCCTGGGGTAACGACACTGCCTATGATCAGGTGTTCGTCGAGCAGTTGCCCATGTTCTTCCGCCCCGGCGATACACTGGTGGCCATCTCGGGTAGCGGTAATTCCCCGAATGTCCTGAATGCATGCGATTGGGTCAAGGCCCACGGCGGCACGACGGTGGGGCTGAGTGGATTTGGTGGCGGCAAGCTGGCGACGCGAGCCGATGTGGCATTTGTTGCCCCGAGCTCTTTTATGCCCGAAGTCGAAGATGTCCACATTGCCCTTTGTCATGCCTTGGCGGTCAATTTGGCGAATCGGATTCGTGGCGTATGAGCGCCATTCTGGGGTTCGACTTCGGCGGCACGAAACTCGCTGCCGGTATTGTCGACAGCGAATCAGGCGCAGTCATGGCATCACTCCGCGCACCTACTCCCCCAGGCGGCGCACCAGCCGGCATGCAGCGCATGATCGAACTCGGGCAACAGTTGTGTGCCAATCACCCCGAGCCCATTGTGGCGGTCGGGGTATCGTTCGGTGGTCCTGTCGAGTCCGACGGGCGGACCGTGCGTTTATCAATGCACATCCCGGGGTGGGAAGCATTCCCCCTCGCAGAGCGTTGCGAAGCAGCCTTCGGTGTGCCTGCGCGGATCGCGAACGACGCAGACGCTGCTGCATTGGCCGAATATCGCTTCGGTGCCGGCTACGGATGTACGCACATGCTGTATCTGACGGTCAGTACTGGGATCGGCGGCGGGGTGATTATCAATGGTGCACTCCATCGGGGTGAGCATGCGTGGGCCGGCGAGGTCGGCCATATGATCCTCAAACCCGATGGTCCCGCTTGTGCTTGTGGTGGCAATGGATGCCTCGAGTCACTCTCATCGGGACTTTCGATTGCCCGCGATGCACGGGCTCACATCCCGGCTTCGTTGCGTGACCGCGATCCAGCCAGCATTGCTGCTCGTGATGTCGTGGCTGCTGCACAAGCAGGCGATCCTGATGCACTGCGCATCTGGGAGCATGCCGTTGGCTGGTTGGGGATCGGCATCTCGTCGGCGTGCAATCTCATCAATCCTGGTATTGTGGTCCTTGGCGGTGGGCTGACTGGCGCAGGCGAATTCCTCTTTGCGCCGCTCCGCGATATCATGGCCTACCGTGTTTTGGGCAAAAAAGTCCAACTCAAACCCGCTGCCCTCGGCGATGTCGTCGGAATTATCGGTGGCGCGGCACTCTGTATCGATCGCTGACTCGTTTTTGACAGAAAAACAAACAGCTCCGGGATTATCGAATCCCGGAGCTGTTTTGTCTTTTGCGCAGGCGAATTGCTATCTTCGATATTTTTCTTCGATTGCTTCGACCATTTCGCGGACACGGGCGATTTCGGCGGGATCGGCTCCTTTTTGGATGAGCACCTCGAGCATCCGGCGGTATTTTGTCAGCGTACCGGTAGAACTGTTTACCATGTCGTTGGCATGCATCCGTTCCCGCTTCATTGCAAAGACATCCATACGTTGGTTAAAGCGCTCGAGTTCTGTATCGTAGACGCCGAATCGTGCATAGATGGGATAGTCTGCTTTGCGCGTAGCAATCAATGCGATCGCGCCCGCATAATCATGACGTTGGTGGAGTGCGAGTGCTTTGGCCACGATACTGGCACGATCGAGCATTGCAGCCCGCTGTTCTATCGCTTCCGAATGGACGACAGCCTGTGCTGCAACGGTGACGAGCGTCGTATTCGCTGCCGTATAGGGGGCGGAATCTTCATCGAGGGCGGTGACGGCAACCGTGATGGGGTATTCGCCAGGCGCGATGGGTGCGCGGTGGGTATGCAGATAAAGCAAAAACGTCCGTGCTTCACCACTCAAGAGTGCACCGAGTGGAATCGTCAGCGCCGCACCAGCACGACTGTGGTTGCGATCACCGACGACCTCGTAGCTGAACTCCGCTGGGATGGTGACCGATACCACCGTATTGCGTAGTGTCGTCGTGAAGAGTTGATCCAGCTCTTGGCCGAAGTATGCGTCTATGTCATCGGCATCTTGGATGAAGTAGGTATTACCCTCGCCAGCACTGGCCATCAGTCCGAGGAGGCGTTCGTTATACCCTTGCCCCAAGCCAAATGTCGTCGTACTGATACCCCGTTGCTGGACCGCCGCTACCGCCCGTGCGACCTTCTTCGTATCAGCAGGACCGATATTGGCTTCACCATCGGTCAGCAAAAAAACACGCTGTATTGCCTGTGCGCCGATTGCCGATTGTTCGACAGCGTTGACGGCGTCATTCCAACCCGCATAGAGTGCAGTATTCCCTTCTGCAACGGTTTTTTCGATTTCGGCAATGGCAGCCTCACGCGCATGCGGTGTCATCGCCGTGCTAGGGAATAAGACCTGACTTTCGGACGAAAAAATCACGACCGCACAACTATCTTGGGGTTCGAGGCGTGTAATGATGCGCTGGGCTGCCTGTTTGGCGTGGCGGATTTTGTCACCCTGCATCGATGAACTCACATCCAACGCAATCGCAATGTTGAATGGCATGCGCGTGGTCGTGTGCATTTTACGGTCAGGTGCTTGGACGGCTACTTCGATGATGAGCTCTCCGTTCTGTGCTTGCAGTGCACTTCGGCTCATTGCGACGTGTATGTGCTTTGTCATAGGTGTTTTCCTTCTTTCTTTTTCACTCGAAAATAATCGCCGGACGACTTAAGAACGAATGCCCAGCAGGCGCTTCATCACATCAATCATGTACTCTGCAGCTTCGATTTCGGCTGGGGAGCCACCATCACGGATCAAGTCGGCGAGGTTCTTTTTGAGTTCCGCGAGATCTTTGGTCGAAAAGCGGGTCGACATGTGTGAGCGTGCGAGCCGTCTTTTGCTCATCAGATCATTGAACGGTTGCTCGAAATCCATCGCGCTCCGTTCGTATAGCGAAAACTTCTCGTAGACCGTACTGCGCATCTGCCGGTCTCGGACGTAGGATCGTGCGTCGTCGTAGCGACCTGCCTGATTCAGTCGATTGGCTTCGGTACGCGTGTGCGCCAAATCGATGAGCATTGCTTCTTGTTCAATGTCGGTCTGGACGGGATATTTGCCGGCTTCAGTCTTGTCGGTCAATGTCCATGTCGCAGTTGCATCGACGGAGCGCGCCTCCTGACTGCTATCGACCCCCGCGAAGCGAAGGGTGAGCGTCTCTGTACCGTGCGCTGCCATCGAAAGTGGGACGATGCGCAGATATACGTGTCGCTGTTCGAGCGATACCATCGATCCGATATCAATCCGAGTCGTCGTGCCTTCCGACTGGTGTGCGATCCCACCGACGACTTCGCAGAGATACCCCGCCGGGATCGTGGCTGTGACGGTGGCTGATGTCAGTGACACCGCAAACAATTCTTGGAGTTCTTGACTAAAATAGCCGTCGATGTCTGCAGACTGCTCGATGAACTGGTGATTCCCCATCCCCAGTCGGCTCATCTCGTGCAACACCTCTTCGTTGTACCCACGACCAAGTCCATAGGTACTGGTGCTGATCCCGTTGTTGGCATACAACGCGGCTTGCTTGCCAAGTGTCTGTGCATCGCGGATACCGATATTGGCGTTCCCATCCGTCAACACAATTACTCGGCTGATACACGCATTCGGGCGGTGATGACCCGTCAGGATGCGCACAGCAGCATCCCATCCACCTGCGAGATTTGTCGAGCCACCGACCTGCAAGCGGGTCAATGCGTGCCGAATCAAATCTCGTTGCGCTTCGCTCACCAGATTGCCGTCTGCCAGCACCGAGACGTGTGTATCGAAGGCAACAATGGTACAGCGGTCTTCATTCCCGAGCCGGCTGACAATCCGCTGCGTTGCCGCAACTGCGTCAGCTAGTTTGCGCCCCGCCATCGAGCCACTGCGGTCGATCACAATGGCCAGATTCAGTGGGATGCGCGGGTTGTTTGTCTGGGCTTGTTCGGGTGCAATGACCGTCGCTCGGATAATCAGTTCCTCTGATCGGCCGGCTCCATCACGCTCATCGGTCAGGTGCGTTCTGCTGGTCATGACTCGGAGTTCTGGCATACCTTCATCCTTTCTCTGTTCCTCGTGCTTTGGATTTCTCGATACAATAAATAACATTGCTACGTAAATATAACAGTAAACACTGTAATTGTCAAGAGGTTGACAAATATTACGCAATTGTGTTATTATGAACTGTACGAAAAACACGCAGGAATGCGACACGAATCAGATAGGAGGTGGGCAATGTAACAGAAGGTGTGTGTTCCAAGATGGCCAAACAAACCGGAACGCAACAGACGAAAAGGAGCACATATGACGCACAAAATGAATCCTGCAATTCTGCAAAAGATCCTCAATTCGGCGCACGACGATATCACGTCGGCGCTTTTATATCTCATGGATATTGTGGTCGTGACCAATCCCGGTAGTGCCCGCACGGGTCTACATGAAATGCAGATGCAATTTGAGCAGATGCTGGCGCAGACGAGTACTATCAAGCTGCGCATTGGTCGTTGGACAAAGGCATTCCCTGAGCTCACCGAAGCAAATCGTCAAGATACCAAAGATTTTCTGGCAGAGTTCTTCGACTTCCATGCCGAGGCCGAAGATGGCGATGAGGAAAACGACGAGCACGATGCTTCAATGGATGATGACTTTTCGGACGAATGGGAAGAAAACACCTCGGATGAGGCCACCAATGATGCAAGCGACGATATCGCACCTGCATCGAAAGACTCCCTTGCATTTGCCTTGCCGGATGCAGATTTGGCGCGATTGTTTGGGATCAGCGAGGCGAGTGCTACTGCGGGCGTCCAAGAAACGGGCTATCTCGATATTTTTGGAGCCTGGCATGATGGACGCAGACCGGGTCCGTACAAGCGGCCAACGCCCCCCAAAATCGAGGATGATCCAGACTACAATGTGCCCGGCGCTGCGTCCTAAGAACAAAAAAACACCCCCGAGCAACGCTCGGGGGTGTTTTTTTTATGGAAGTGGTTACGGTTTGCGACGGAGGATCGCACTGATACGGCGGAGTTCGCCACTATCGATGATGCGATCATCACGGAAGTGGATTTCGATCCCGTCATCAATGAGGTACCGATGCCAGCGGAAATCTTGGGTTCCTTCGGCAACAGCGGGCACCGAATAATCGGCTTTGGCGTTGCTGACCACACGCTCGATGTGATGGCTCGCGACCACTTCTTCGGGGACGTCTGCCGTCACGAGTTCTTCGATGGCGACGGTCGCACTGTTGATGACCTCGTGGAGGTCTGCGTCAGTCATCCCCGCCATACGCGCTCGAATGACACGCAATGGGAGGTAGCCTGCTTTGAGGCGAGCAGCGGCTAAAAGTTGCAAAAGATGGCGCTCGGTATATCGTGGGGTGCGCACCTTGTCCACAGGCGCGTCGATGAGTCCCTCATCGGTATAGTATCGGATGGTTCTTTGGGTGACACCAGCTCGGTCTGCAAGCTGGCGGATGGTCATGAGTTCGCGGTTCATTGTCTCTACTTTACGATTTGTAGAAGTGGCTTGACGAAATAGTAACACTCCCGTAATCGATAGTCAATAGACAGGGAGTGCAAACAAATGAATAATTCATAAAAAATGTGTAAAGCGATACGCGATTTTACTCACATAATATCTGGCAAATTACGCATTTCGTACCACTGGTTTTGCATCTTGGAAGCGCAAGATGATTATCGCGTCGCCGACATCGATTTCGCCATCGGCTAGTGCCGCCCATTCGACTCCATCGATTCTGATGCGTATTTCGGGATCGTCGAGTCGGGCGATGCATATCCCCCTCTTGCCGACGAGTTGTTGTGCCAGTTCGTTCAGGGTGCTCGGTGATGACGTAATCATTTGGTATATTTTTGTACCAAGAAAAGCTGTCAAAACCGTAACTATTGCAAAAAAGAGGAGGATCCAGATCCCGAGGGTAGGGAAGAGGAAGGCAACCCCGGCTGTCGCCAGGGCTGCAATCCCAATCCACAAGACAAACACACCGGGGATGAATGCTTCGGCGACGATGAGGCAGACGCCTACCATCAGCCAGAAAAACGCCGAGTTCATCGGTTAGTCCTTTTTGTTCATCATCTCGGTGATGGCACCGAGCGCCCCGGCGAAGTTCGAAAAGTCCGTCGGCACCACAATCATGCGGGATGCGGGTGAATCGCCGAGCTTCTGGAGTGCGTCGATGTACCGCTGGGCGATGAAGTACTGCAACGCAGCTTCGGGTTTGCCGACGGATTCGACCAGCAGGCGCGTTGACTCTGCTTCTGCGCCGGCGAGGCGCTCACGTGCTTCTGCTTGCAGGCGGGCCGAAGCCAACATTCCTTCGGCTTCGAGGATTTTCGCTTGCTTGAGGCCCTCGGCATTCAGAATTTCGGCTTGGCGGAAGCCTTCGGCTTCGAGGATTTTGGCACGCTTCTCGCGGTCAGCGGTCAATTGTTTGGACATGGCACGGGTGATGTCTTCGGGCGGCAGGACGTCCTTGATTTCGACCCGGGTTACCTTCGTCCCCCACGTCTGGGTGGCATGATCGAGTGCCGAGAGGAGGCGCGTGTTGATTTCGTCACGCTTGGCGAGTACCTCGTCGAGCTCCATACTGCCGATGGCGGTACGCAGATTGGTCAAGGCAAGGTTGATAATCGATGCCTGCAAGTTGAATACCTGATAGGCAGCTAACTGTGTTTCGTAGACTTGATAAAACAACACGCCGTCGACGCGCACCGTCGCATTGTCACGCGTGATGACGATTTGCGAAGGAATGTCGAGGACCTGCTCTTGGACGTTGACCTTGCGGCCGATCATGTCGATGAAGGGAATGATGATGCTCAACCCTGGTTTGAGGGTCGTCCGGTATTTGCCGAAGCGCTCGATGGTCCATTCGTATCCCTGCGGGACGATTTTGACACCGGTAATGACGATCGCGATGGCCACAAAGACCAACACACTGAAACAAAAAATCAGACTATCCATATCCAACCCCTTTCACACAGGCGTGGGTGGCACGGTATGTGCACCGCAAGCCTCTTCAGCGTACCATACGAAGCGTTCGCAAATGTGGTCATTTGCTCTGGATAGTGGTGCCTCCGGTAGCCAGGTTGCAGACATACAGGTGCAGGAATCGATTGGTGGACCAGTCGGATGGTGTGGCATTGGTGGGGGAGGTGTAGGCAACGGTCTGGATGCGCGTATAGCCTTGGGGTGAGAAACTCGCAGCCAAAAATGAACGTAGTTGCTGCCATGCTTTACCCTGATTGCCACCCGCACGAATGTCTTCGACACTGGTGACAAACGCATGCCCTTCGCCTTCGTAGACGGTTATCTCGTTCGCGACACCGGCAGCATCGAGGCCGTCACGCAACGCATTTGCATCGCTCACAGGAATCATGGTGTCTTCGGCACCAAAAATCCCCAAAACGGGGCCATTGAGTGACTTCAATACCGCAGGATCGGTAATGACTGCACCGTAAAAGACAGCTGTTGCTTTGATGGCTGGCGTAGCAACGGCATATCGCAACGACGTCCCGCCGCCGAAGCAGAAGCCCATGATGGCGATACGCTCGCGGTCGACAAACGGCTGGTTCGTGGCCCATTGCAGAATCGAATCGAGGTCGCTATCGATTTGGGTCGTTTTGGTGGTTGATACTTGATAAATCGCCGTGGGTATCCAGCTGGTCGTGTTGCCGCGGAAGACATCCGGTGCGATAACCACGTAGCCATCTTTGGCGAGTTCGTCGGCTTTGCCAATCATCTCTTCTTTGAGACCCCACCATTCGTGGACCATGATGACCACGGGGAAGGGCCCATCACCATCGGGTTTGGCGACATAGGCGCGCACGGCCGGGTTTGTGCCATTGGGGATGATGGTGTTGGTCATTGCATCGACTTTGCCCACAGCGAGGGCACGGTCCACGACGATAGAGGCAACCAAAACCAGGACGAACCCTATCAAAATACCGACAGTCCACGACAGGATGGAGAGCACTTTACGCATAAAAATCCTTCTTTGTGAGGGGTATTTTGTTTTTCGAAGTAATCCTACCACGCAAACAGCTCGTTCAGGGTTCATCCGGATAGACGGTGAGTTCGGTGCTTTGGGTTGCAGTGCTACTCAAAACGATGCGATACACACTGCGGTCACGGCTGACCACGAGTGTGATGCGGTCGGGGGATGTATCGAGGTCAATCACGGTCCAGCCTTGTGCACGGAGCAGGATGGAAAACGCTTCGCTCACTGTTGCAGGAGTATCGGCGTGCTCTGCAAGGAGTGCGCCGCCATACATCCGCCGGCCCGTCGCAGAAAACGGCAAGACAAACGATTCGAGTTCCTGGGCTGTGCATTGTACGGTCATGCGAGGTAACGTCTCGAGGAAATCCGTGCGCCGATACGTCCATGTATAGGCATCACGCATGGTGCGGTTATCGGGCAACAGGATGCTCCCGGTGCCGTGTGCGTCGAGTGCCACCAGTGCTGCTGCGCGTACCACGGCGCTGCCTCGGTAGTCTTGCCAGAGCGTCCTACCATCCGTGCTCTGTGTCTGTCCATCAGACACCGTGACGAAACCTGGTTGGGGTCCGACGATTGCGGCAGCAGAGAGGAGCGGTAGGTCAGTAGCACTCTGGAGGCAGTCTTTTGCGATGAGCGCGCTTTGTTGGTCGACCGTTTGGATAGTCACCGAACCGCCGTTTGCCGACACCCATGCAGGAGCATACGCGCCGTTGGCGCTGAATGTCGTGCGTGTCGTTGTGCCATCATTGGTCGTCACCAAGCTGAGTACGGTGCCTGACTCGGTACGCACCTCGAGGGTTGTCTGCTCATCGGCCGATGGTTCGGGTAATGTGTACGTACGGGTGGCCATTGGTGCGGTACACGCACACATGAAAACGGCAAAGATGAGGATGTACGGTACACGGTGGAACGTCATAGCTCGCGTAACCAGCGTGCCATAAAGAGATTGTCATCGACGGCGAATCCGAGTGATTCATAAAACGGGACGACATGGGCATTGTTGTTGACCACGAGGAGATTCAATTTTTCGCATCCTGCAGCGGTAAGTCGTTCTGCCAATGCCCGGACCAGTCGTGCACCATACCCCTTGTGTTGCTGGTCGTGACGCACCGCGAGGTGATTGACCCAGCCACGGCGACCATCGTCGCTCCCCAAAACGGTGCCGATGATGGCACCTTCGGCGTTACAGAGGGCGAGCGCAAAACGACCCGAAAGAGCAATGTGACGGCGTAATCCGGTGGGCGTATCGGTGGGACTGATGCGCAGTGGGGCGTTTTTCCACAGCGTGAGCATCTCGTCGAAATCCGATTCGACGATGCGGCGGATGGAGGTGCCGTCCGAAAATCGCTCGGGTTCCATGCTAGGTTCATAGACACCAACGAGTTGGAGCCACGCTGGGGTCGGGTAGGCATTCTTGCGGATATCCATACCCAGTTTTCGCATCACGGCTTGCGAGGCATGGTTGTCATATTCGGTTGTGGCAATAATCCGTTCGATGCCGAGTTCGTCGATGGCATAGCGCACAAGCAACGAGCCTGCCTCGGTCGCGTAACCCTTGCCTTGATACGCGGGATGGACCATCCAAAAGAGCCCCATCTCGGCACGACTGCGACCATCGTCTGGACCGATGCCTGCTTGCCCATAGACATCGAGGCAGGGGACCAGTCCAACCGAGCCGATAACGGTGTCTGTTTCGGTCAATACCAGCGCACGATCGCCATACGGTGGTTGATCGAGGCGTGCAAGTTGCACGGGATTGCTACTGACCCATGCAAGCCAGGCAGTACGCCGTTCGAGCACTTCGGGGGCGAGCGTCGCAAGATCGGTAATCTCGTCGAAGAGCGCCACAATAGCCGATATGTCGGTTTGTTGGTACGGTCGGATGTGGATGCGTGCGCCATGGAGCGTCGGCATGGTACGCATGTCAGGCCTCTGTCGTCATCAGTGCAGCCACCTCGGTGAGTGCTCTGAGGCCAGGGTGATCGACAGTGGAGGGTGATTCGGCCAACTCCTGGACAAAACACGCCGCGATGACCTGCGTGCCGTTGGGTGCGGTGAGAATCCCGCAGTCGTTGCGCAAATCGTCATCTGACCCAGTTTTGCCAGCGTAGCTCCAACCGGCGGGAATGCCGCGGGGGAAGCCGACCCGATCAAGCTGCCGAGCCAATGTATCACGCAAGAATTGGTTTGTTGCGGGTATGCCAATGTGACCATTTGCAATTTCGGTGAGGAGGTGGACCGTGTCGCGTGCGGTCGTAACGCCCAACCCCCAGGGCAGGCAGTCGGGGGTGTTGGGGGAAAATACTTTGCGGTTGAGGCGTGTGTGTGCCATGCCGAGGTTTTTGATGCGGTCATTTATTGTATCAATACCAAACATATCAATGAGCATATTGGTGGCTGTGTTGTCAGAAATAATGGTCATTAATACACACAGATCACGGAGCGTCGGCTTGATTCCTGCATCGAGGTAGCGAAGCACCCCCATCCCGGGGACGACATCGGACGTGGCCAAGGCGACGCGTTCATCCCAATCGAGTTGACCGGCATCGACGAGCAGTGCGGCATGCACGAGGATGGGGAGTTTGATGATGCTGGCTGTTTTGACTTGGCGATCTGCGTGATAGGCAATGGGTGTGCCGTTGATTGGTTGCCACAGGAGTGATATCTGGGCTTTGTATTGCCCTTCGAGCGAGCGCAGGGTAGGCATGCGAATGCTCCAAAAAAACCATTGCCTGGCGGGGAGATGACTCCACGACGCCAGACAACGGAACGAAACGCTTAGTAGGAACGGGCGAAGACGACGGTTTTGGTAGCAGTGCGGCCTGTGTAGACGCACGTGCCGGTGCCACCGGGTTGGTCGTTGGGGATACAGCGGATGGTTGCGCGGGTTTCTTCTTTGATGCGTTTCTCGTCGGCGGCATCACCATCCCACCAGCAGACGGCAAAGCCGGTTTCGATGGCGGCTTTGAGTTCGTCGTAAGTGCTCACGGTGGTCGTGTGATCGGCACGGAATTTGAGGGCACG
>JBJONV010000027.1:0-7456 GCA_046051665.1 Chloroflexota bacterium | reverse complement strand
GGAACCGCTTTGCGGGCGTGTTACCGTCGGTCGAGACACGCTGGTTTAGTGATCCTGCGCTCGCTGGCGGTGGGGTAATCATGGACACCTGTGTCCATTCGGTCGACCTCTTCCGCTTTTTGTTTGGTGATGTCCGACGCGTCCAAGCCAGCGCGACGACACGTGCGACAGACCTAGGGCCTGCGTTACGGGTGGAAGATACCGCGATTCTGACATTGACCAGTCTTGATGGTGTCATTGGCGTCATCGAAGCGAGTTGGCGCACCCCACCCGGTGAATGGAGTGTGTCGGTCTATGGCACCAGCGGGACACTCACTATGGACTACAACACCAATGAACTGGTCCATCAGCGCGCCGATGGTGTCAGCACCACACTTCCCGTCGTCGACGCAGATCGCTTCACGGCAGAGGTCAGCCATTTCGCCGCGTGTGTCCGGGGCGAGGCAGCGTTGCGCGTCACTGGTGTCGATGGTCGGCAGGCGACTGCAATTCTGTGTGCAGCCATGGCGGATGCCAAATCAACCTAACAATCGGTGCGAAAACACAAGAAAACCGGCAGGCGTCCGCCTGCCGGTTTGTGCATTCCCTGTTTCGCTTAGCCTTTTTTGCGTAACACCATCAGTGTCCACCACAACCCGACTAACTGTTGGAGGGTCCGCCAAATCCGGGGGAAGTTGAAGAATTGGCTTTTGCCGTATGTACGATGGTAGTGATGGACCGGCACTTCGGCGAACTTTTTGCCTGCGTCTTGGAGCTTTTTGACCAGCTCGAGACAGATGGTGCCACTGTCGGATGCCAATGTCACTGCCGACATGGCGGAACGGCGGATTAACCGGAAATCGCAGTCGACATCGCGGAGCTTGAAGCCGAACATCAACTTCACGGTGTGATGATAGACCCGGCCGATGATTTTGCGATGGAGCGGGTCGCTCCGATCGATTTTGTAGCCATTTACCACGTCAATGTCTGGCCGCATGGCTGCCAAGAGGAGCTTCAGCTCACGCGGATCGTATTGCGCATCCCCGTCGGTATAGAAGACGAATTCTTTGGAAGCGGCAGCAAATCCTGCACGTAACGCACCACCGTACCCTAATGGCTCACGATGTGCTTGGTACGAAAAGCGCGGGTACTGCGTTGCGAGTTCGGCAAGGACATCGACCGTAAAGTCCGTACTGCCATTTTCGATGACGATGACTTCGTAATCGTCGCTTACTTCTGAGAGTGTTTGGAGCGTGGTGACGACCAAACTCCCAATCGTTCCACCGTCGTTGTACGCTGGAAAGAATGCAGAAATACTCGGCCGCTGCGTCGTCATACCCACCCCCGTCAAATACGATTATTGCCAGTATACCATTACCCCACCCGTGTGGCATCTGCGTGACGTCGCCGAGGCACTGTGGTATGATTGCGTCACCTTCTTCACACGAGTACCACCATGCAAACCCCACTCGCCTCACTGTTGCGTCGCGATATCGCCGGATTTGCGCCCTATACGCCGGTTGTTCCCCTCGATGTGCTTGCACACCGGCTTGGAATGACGCAAGATCAGCTCATCAAACTCGACGCCAACGAAAACCCCTACGGTCCGACCGCCGCGACACGGGCCGCGTTGGCTGCACTCAGCACACCCGAAGGGGCGCGTGGCCAGGTAGCGTTATACCCCGATCCGGATACCACGACGTTGCGCCATGCCATCGCTGCCCACCTGCAGGTGTCGCCCGAACGCATCATCTGTGGGAACGGCTCTGATGAGCTCATCGACGTGTTGATGCGCGCCACGATAACCCCCGGCGACGTGGTCGTCGATGCAACTCCAACCTTTGGTATGTACGCGTTTAGTACGAATTTATTCCAAGGCCAATACATCGAGGTACCGCGGACCGAATCCTACGGACTCGATATCGACGCTATGGTCGCGGCGATTACCCAGCATCATGCAAAAATCGTCATTTTGGCTGCTCCAAACAACCCCACAGGCAATCCGCTGACTCGTGCAGAATTGTTGGAAATTCTTGCGTTGCCGCTGATTGTCGTTTCGGACGAGGCCTACGCCGAATTCAGCGGCATCAGTTTTATTGACTTAATCGATGAACATCCCAACCTCGTGGTGTTACGCACCTTTAGCAAGTGGGCTGGTTTGGCTGGATTACGGGTCGGATACGGCGTCATGCACGAGACACTGGCCAACGAACTGCGCAAAATTAAACCGCCATACACGGTGAATGTTGCTGCAGATGTGGCCGCGACTGCTGCGATCCGTGATTTTGCGAGCATGCAGCCATTATTGGCGCAATTGTGTGCCGACCGTGAGACTTTTGCAGGTCAATTGACTGCCCTCGGGTGTACCGTACACCCGAGCGTGGCGAATTTCCTGCTTGTGCGGACGCCGGTACCCGCGCTTGCCGTCCGCGATGGGCTGATGAAGGCCGGGATTCTGATTCGCTACTTCCCCAAACCACGCCTGGCAGATTGCATCCGCATCAGCATAGGGACGAGCTCCCAACACGAACGGGTGTTGGATGTACTCGAATCCCTTTTTCAGCAATAGGAGCGACCGATGACCCACGAAGATTTGTCCAGCTTACGTGCGTTTGCGTCAGAACTCGCGTATCTCGCCGGGCGAGTCACCTTGCGCTACTTCCAGACAAATGTCGGAGTCGAGCTCAAAGAAGACAACTCACCGGTCACCATTGCAGATCGCCAAGCCGAACGCGTGATGCGCGAGCTCATTGAACAACGCTATCCGCAGCATAGTATTTTGGGTGAAGAAGAAGGCGAAACGCGCCCTGGTGCCAGTTTTCGCTGGATTTTGGACCCCATAGACGGGACCAAGTCGTTCGTCGCCGGAGTACCGATGTATACCGTTTTGGTAGGCCTCGAACGGGAAGGTGTACCAGTTGTCGGTGCGGTTGCGATCCCACCCAGCAATGAACTGATTACCGCTGCCATCGGGCAGGGGTGTCTGTGGAATGGACGAAGTGCCCGTGCAAGCACCACCACGAGCTTGGCGCAAGCCGTCATCTCGACGACGGATGTGCAGCACATGTACGAAAACAACAAAGGACCGGCATTTGACCGGCTCCGTTCCCGTGCCAAAATGGTTCGTGGTTGGGGCGATGCGTACGGCCACATGTTGGTAGCGACCGGGCGCATCGATGTGATGCTGGATGCACTGATGAGCCCCTGGGATTGCGGTGCACTGGTACCCATCCTCCACGAAGCAGGGGCAACGTTTACCGATTGGAACGGCATCACGACGATATACGGTGGGAACGCCATTAGTACCAACGGTATCCTCTTTGACCAAGTCATGCAGACTATCCGCGACGAAGCGTAATCTGAAAGCGAGACTCCTATGCGTGTCGTAGCATTGATTCTGGCAGGTGGCGAAGGCGCACGCCTGAGCGTTTTATCCGAAAAAAGAGCCAAACCATCGGTGCCGTTCGCCGGGAAATTCCGCATCATCGACTTCCCGCTCTCGAATTGTGTCAACTCCGGCATTTTCGATGTCGCCGTGCTGACCCAATACCAACCGCATTCGCTCAATGGCCACATCGGCAATGGGCGGGCTTGGGACCTCGACCGTGGCAATGGCGGGGTGCAGCTCCTCCAGCCGTACCAAGGTCGGAATGAACAAGGTTGGTACCAAGGCACGTCGGATGCCGTCCTCCAAAATCTCAATTACATCCGCGAGCGCCGTGCCGATCTGGTCGTGATTTTGTCTGGCGACCACATATACAAAATGGACTACGCGCCGATGATCGAGTTCCATCTGCAACAAAAGGCAGATTTGACCGTCGGCGTGATGCATGTCGCCCTCGACGAAACCGATCGCTTCGGAATTATGACCGTCAACGACACCATGCAGGTGGTCGAGTTCACCGAAAAACCCAAAAAACGTGACAAAGGTACATTGGCGAGCATGGGAATCTATGTCTTCAACGCCGATGCGCTGATTACCGCATTGACCACCCAGGATGATGGGGTCAACCGTACCGACTTCGGCAAAAACGTCATTCCCTCGATGGTTGCCAATGATCGCGTCTTTGCATACCCGTTCGAAGGGTATTGGGTCGATGTCGGGACCATTGACTCCTACTGGAAGACCAGTATGGAAATGATTGACCCCAATCACACCCTGAACCTCTATGATCCGGCATGGATTATCCATACCCGTTCCGAAGAACGACCACCGGCCAAGATTGGTCCGCAGGCGACCATCAGCCAAAGCATGGTCTGCAACGGCTGTACCATCCACGGTACCGTCGAACGCTCTATCCTGTCGCCAGGGGTGTATGTCGCCCCCGGGGCAATCGTGCGCGACAGCGTCATCATGACCGATAGCTGGGTAGGACCAGGGGCCGTGGTCGACAAAAGCATCATCGACAAGAACGTGCTCGTCGGCGCCAATGCCATCGTCGGGTCGGGAACCGACTACGATACGCCAAACACACTCCAGCCCGATAAAGTGAATACCGGTATCAACGTCATTGGTAAGGGCGCACGCATCCCTGCCGAGAGCATCCTCGGCCGCAATGTTGTCATCAATGCCGAACGCAACGAATCACAGTTCCCTGCCAAAATCATTCCCAGCGGCAGTACTATCTAGTGGAATCCATTGGGAGCGTATGGCTACACTGGGCACACCCGACCAATCTCTCATTGAGGAATTAATCCAGCGCGCGGCGTCGGTCGTTGCCAGTGTAGCGAGCCCCAACGGGGTCGTTGCTGACGTCGGCGCTGCGTGCATCGGCGAAAACGGAGCCATCTATACCGGTGTCTGCGTGGGCACCGATTCAAACACAATCTGTGCAGAACGGACCGCAATTGCGACCATGATTGGGGCGAGTCGAACATATCTTGTTCGCACGATTGTCGCCGTTTGGAAAGACGCAGACGGTGCGGTCTATGTAATTCCTCCTTGTGGTCATTGCAGACAATTCATCAAAGACATGCATCCACAAAATATCGTCGTGACCCAGGTCATCCTGAGTCACGACGTCGTCGTCTCCTTATCGGATTTATTGCCCTATCACGATTGGTGGACCAAACAGCCCGGCAGTAAACGTTAGTCTGCGCTCGATTCCCCACGTGCGTTTAATACGGAAGCGATGCGTTGGGCCAACCCGTGGTACCAACGCTGCGTGGCATATGATTGCGCAAAGTCGGCTGCTGCTGCAGCTGGACCAGGATCACGCCCCCCTGATTTTTCCAGCATATACCAGCGGTGTTCCATAATCCAACGATACAAATCTGCTTCGGTACGACCGGGAAAGTGTTCGAGGATGTGTTGACTACGGATGACCGCTATGGCTGGCATATAGATGTTGTCATACCAGTCGACAACTGCTTCGACTGATTCGATGGGCCGTTTTTGTTCGAGCCCCATAAAATAACGCCGCCCGTTGATATGCCGGATAAGCTCGAGGTACCCACCTGATTCGGTAAATTCGATGCGTTGGTCCGGTCGGAGCACATGCAGTTGCGTCCATTCGAGGAAGTCACTGTATTCTTCTTTGAGTGGGAGCACCTCTGCGGTCAATTCCTTCGTTATCGGGACATCGACGATGAGTTCGATGACATTCGCATCGATAAATGACTGACCCACACGCCGCGCCACCGAAACCCGGTGATTGCCGTCACGCACAAAGTAGATTTCGCCGACTTTGTAGACATCGATAGGTGGTAAATCGATGTACTGCATCGCTGCTTTGTTAATGTTCATCCAGCGGTCACGCGTCGCATCAGTTTTGGGCAAAAAATGCCGGTCGAAGTCGCTGTAGCGACCTTCACTGCCGATGATGGAGTCGAGTGGGATTGTCTGCAAGCCTAAACTTTTTTGCCCGTGAATTTGGAGACGTTGGCGGACATCTTCGAACGCCAGCAAATCGTGAGGGGCGTGATTGAGTGCATCGGTCAAGGCTGCAAACCATTCGCGACGGCGTGCGTCTTCGAACTGACTCCGCGCACTGAGGTCCATGAATTGTCGATCAGGCATGCGTGCTTCCTGTAGTCCCCTGCCGATCGATCGTCATATGGCGATATCCAGCGGTATTGAGAATCATTGTTTGATTATAGTAAGTTTCTGTCGCCACGCCATACGAATAATTCCGATGGACATGCCCGTGTATCCAATATGCGGGTCGGAACCAGCGTTGGAAGGTCACAAATGCATGTGAACCGCGATGTGGTCGATCTGCGGCGTCATGAATCCCTGCGAGTGGCGCATGTGAGAGCATCACATCGAGGCGCCGTCGTGTCAGTGCGGTGTACAGCCGCACCCGCGTTGCTAACCGAAGCATGCGAATCAGCATCTGCGCTTCGGTATACTGTGGTCCTGATTCGTTGTTGTAGCGCAGTGATCCGCCCAACCCAGCTACCGTGAGCCCCTGCATCGTCACGATTCGGTCTTCGACCGACGTACAGCCACGCGGATGCGTGACCAACTCACCGCCACCGGTCCATTCGTCTTTATCGTGATTACCTGCGACATATAAACACGGGGTATTGAGCATCGAGACGCAGTATTCGAGGTAATAATAGGGCAAATCACCGCACGCCAAAATCAGGTCGACATCTGCAAATCGTTCTTTGATTTGCAAACTGTAGACCACGGGCACGACCTCATCACTGAGCGTCAATACACGCATTTCGGCTCCAGTCAGACAGGCAAGGGGGGTGTACAGAGTATACCGTATTTCGGTCTCGCAATGGAAGCATGGGGTGTGAATTATTCGTCGTCGTCCTGCACTGCTTCGATACACGGCAGTTGTAAGCGAAAAATCGTACCGACACCGACGGTCGATTGGACCGAAACGGATCCCTGATGGGCGTCAATGATGTATTTGACAATCGCCAATCCTAACCCAGCGCCACCACCGACAGCCCCTGCCGTACGTGTTCGCGAACGATCGGCACGATAAAAACGTTCAAAGATATGTTCGAGGTCATCGGGACTCATTCCCGTTCCCGTATCTTGGATCGTAATCACCGCATTTGCATGCTCACGCGTAAGCGTGCAGGTCACGGTTCCTTCGGGAGCGGTATGTTGCAGTGCATTCATACACACATTGATGAGCGCTTGCTTGATGCGATCACGATCACCCTCGACAAACACCACCGTACGGACATCCAATGTAAGGACAACGCCATTTGCAAGTGGCTTGAGTTCTCGTACCACTTCGAGGAGGAGTGTGGCAATATCCACTAGTACAAACCGCATATTGGCTGCGGATTCGTTCCGTGCGAGCATCAGCAGGTCGTTGACAAGCCGTATCAAGCGTGCAGATTCGTTCTGCATGTCACGCAACGATTCTTCGAGGAGCTCTTTGTCGCGTGCCGCACCGCGTTGCAGGATTTCGATATTCCCCTGCATCGCCGCTAAGGGGGTACGGATTTCGTGCGAGGCATCAGCGAGAAAACGCTGCTGAGCTTCGAACAAGTTATCGATACGACC
>JBJONV010000026.1:0-2693 GCA_046051665.1 Chloroflexota bacterium | reverse complement strand
ACTGGGTCGCTACGTATGCAGACCGGGTGATTGTGCTCAACGAAGGACGCATCCACGCAGAAGGTCCCCCAGGTTCTGTCATCGGCGATGCCCAGCGTGCCCTTGGGCGTTCCTATGCACTCCGACTATCAACATATGCTGCCCGCATGGGGATTTGGAGTGGCACATCCACTGCAACCACCCGAGATGCCCTCGTGTCTTGCATCGATCGAACAGCACAACCGCCGCAGCCGACAGTTCCACTCCCGATCAGCATGCCTGCGGTGAAGATACAACCGGTGCTCGAGTGCCGCTCGGTACAGTTTGCGTACACTCCGGGCACACCTGTCTTGAACGACGTCGATATGACGCTCTTCCGTGGCGAGCGCATCGCTCTCTTGGGGACGAACGGCGCAGGCAAGAGTACATTGCTCCGCCACTTCAATGGCCTGTTGCGACCGCAATCAGGGACTGTATTGCTCAACGGCACTGCAATCGGCACTACGGCGCCGGGTGTGTTGGCGCGGCAGATGAGTATCGTCTTCCAAGATGTCCGCAATCAACTCTTTGCTGCAACCGTTCGTGCCGAGGTCGCCTACGGACCGTCGTTGCTCGGGATTTCTGCTGCAGAGCAGCAGCGCCGTGTCGAATCCGCATTGACAGCGTGCAACCTGAGCGCAGATGCAGACACCCATCCATACGACTTACCGGTCGCACGGCGCCGATTGGTCGCGACAGCGGCCATAATGGCACTCGAAAGCGACATCATCGCCCTCGACGAACCGACCGCAGGACTCGATGATGCAAGCATCCAATCCCTTTCCCAGGCACTAGGTACGTGCACTGCTGCTGGGCGTACCGTGGTGTTGGTCACGCACGACTTGGATTTTTGCGCAACACACACCGATCGGGTGATTTTATTGGCTGGTGGACGCATCATCCTCGATGCGCAGTGGACTGCACTCAGCGATACCCAGATTGAACTCCTTGCAAGCCATGTCGGATTACCACTCGGGTTCGATGTCGCGCGCCGTGCACACATCGGGGCAGGAACTGCCTTGCATCGCACCCTTACTGCAGCAGACGCATTGCGCTAACTCGGGCGCATCAAGAGCAACGTCGTCGTGCCGTGGGCATACAGTGTACCCGCGGCATCGACGATTTTGCCGTCTGCAGTTGCGGTCCGACTGCCCACATGCAATGCATGCCCCTCTGCACGCAACTCCCCTTTGTCCATGGTCATTGGCTTGATGAAGTTGACTTTGATTTCGAGCGTTACGTAGCCGACACCACGTGGCAGCGTCGATATAACCGCCACTGCCATCGCGGTATCCAACAGGGCACAGGCTAAGCCACCATGCGCCATGCCCATTGGGTTAAGGTGAAATTCTTGCGGGAGAACAGTAAAAATAGCCTTCCCATCAGCCGATTCTTGACCATGGATATCCAACAACGCCAGCATCGGCGAGATGGGAATATCGCCACGTCGCACCGCTGCGACGTATTCGGCGCCACTGAGCGAGCGCAACTGATCCATATACAACGACGGGCTGTGCCACGTCACGATACGCTGGTGTTCCGTCATACAAACTCCTTGCGTTGCATCACAATCGACTCGGTGCCGACGCGATTAACTATTCGGTCACATTCCACAAATCCAGCCCGTCGATACAGGTGCTGCGCGGGATTATCACAACGCACCGAACAATACACGACGATACCGGCAGCATCGGTCTGTGCCAACAGTGCGGTCAATAACTGCGTGCCAATCCCCAAACCAAGGTGAGCCGGTTCGACGGCAATGACCAACTCTGCATCGCCATAGTGACCAATTGGGTCATGGCCGATGGTCGCAACCGAACGGACCCATGCTACCCCCATGACGCTGTCTGCGTGTGCCGCAACGAATCCAATATCGCCGCTTCGACCCCAGTCCAGAGCGTATGCAGCCAGAAAAGGATCGGTACTCAGCACAGACCAGTCTGTCGTGCCGTCTTGTTCGACGCGTGCGGCATATGACAGCATGCGCCACAGGACGGATTGATCAGCTGAATTCACCGGGCGGATGTGCAGGTTCATGCGTATTCCCCACATGCATGTGATGATACGACTACAATACGACGTATTATCGCATGCGACGAGGAAAAAGCATGACCCACATTATCCTCCATTGGTTCAGACGTGACCTGCGTCTCGCCGATAATCCAGCGCTCCATGAAGCCTGTACACGAGCCGCAGGCAATGTCATTCCGATTTTTGTGGTGGATCCTACCCTCGTCCAATCACGCCGGGTCGGCCCAAACCGACTGGCGTTCCTGCATCACCGATTGCTGACGCTACACGCAGAGCTGCGCGCGTTGGGGAGTGGTTTGGTCATCCTGTTCGGTGACCCCCGCGTTGTCATCCCGGCATATGCACAGGCACAGCAAGCGCGAGCCGTAAGCTGGCAATCCGATCCGACGCCATGGGCACAGGCGCGCGATCGTGCCGTACGTGACGCACTCTCTGCGCTCTCCATTTCAGTGCACACCCACGATAGCCAAATTCTCGTCGCACCAGAGCGTATCCGCTCAGGGAGCGGTACACCATATACCGTGTTCACGCCGTTTTATCGTCGCTGGCGGAGCGAGCTCCTCCTATCAGATCCCGTCCCAACCCCGCAATTCGTGCCGCTGGCACAGACACAGCACGAACCGACATTCCCCGACTGGCCC
>JBJONV010000025.1:0-9021 GCA_046051665.1 Chloroflexota bacterium | reverse complement strand
CGCACGAGGCGGGATGTTGTGGCAACCCCCTCGAGCGTGTCGAGCACATCCTGCATGCCAACACGACCCCGCACGACGTAGCGGCGATTCTTATCGAGCCGGTGTTGGGTGAAGGCGGCTATGTGGTACCGCCGGCATCATTCCTGCGCGGACTACGCGACATCTGCGACAAATACGGCATTATGCTCATCGCCGACGAAGTCCAGACAGGCTTTGGGCGCACCGGCAAATTCTTCGCCATGGAGCACTATGGCGTGACCGCAGATATCATCGTCGCCGCCAAGGGCATTGCCTCTGGCTTGCCGTTGTCTGCAGTGATGACCCGCAAAGACATCATGGATAAGTGGCACCCCGGGACGCACGGCGGCACATATGGGGGGAATGCCCTTGCCTGTGCCGCAGCAGTAGCAACACTCGACGTGATTATCGAGGAACGTCTGGTAGAAAACTCTGCAGCCATGGGTGCAGTCCTCAAAGGGGAACTCAGCGAACTGCAACAGGCAGATCCACGCATCGGTGACGTACGCGGAATGGGCTTGATGGTTGGTGTCGAGCTCATCGACAAAAACGGCGCACCCGATGCCGTACTCGCAAGTCGCACGTTGGCTGCATGCCGCGAAGCGGGGTTGCTCTTGCTGACCTGCGGTACCTACGACAACGTCGTCCGCTTCATCCCACCCTTGGTGGTGACTGACGAGCAGATTCACCAGGCAGTGCGCATCTTCCGTACCGCTCTCAACAGCTAATTACGGCACAATCCCCCAGCGGTAGGGAATCCCCGGGAGCCGCAAGAGGCGCGCACCTGCGTCTGCCAAGGTAACCTCGTCATCCTGGAACGACAACATTCCATCACGGCACAGCCAAATAACGGCTGTGCCGTCGTTGCGTGGTACATCGACGGTAGCGAAGGCTGCGTCTTCAAACGTACCAGTTTGTGCAATCACGCGCTCGAAGTGGTAGCGATCGTCGGCGTTGGCCGCAGGCAGTAACGCCGTAGCACCACGCAACCACTCGCCCAAAGGTGCGGGTTGGACGGTGGTCGATCCAGTGGGGAGCATCAAGCACCGGTGTGTATAGCATTGCAATGTCATATCGGCAAACGACATCGCGGGCATGTGGGGAATTCCATAGGCTGCTTCCCCACCGTGCGTCGCTATGTAGGTCGCAAATGTCGCAGGAATGAGATACGCAGGCTCGCCACGCATAATGCCTTTGGTTGCAGCGACCGGGAGTTGTGCAATGTCGATGGCAGGAGTATCGTCGATTGCCAGCGCTAGAGCGTATGTCCCTGCGGGTGTGCGCCGTGGAATCGATAGCGCTTGCAGATGTTCGAGCGGCCCTTCCGCCAAATCTGCCAGGGTCAATGCACCAGCGAATAACTGCTGTTCACTGCGAGCAACAACCGTTCCTTGCGCATCCCGCAAGAGCAATGTGATGCGGTGCGGCTGTAGATCGCCAGTCCCACTCAAGCGGAGGGTGACGGGCAGGATCGTACCTGGTTCGTAGGCGGCCTGGAGCAACGGAGCAGTAATGGACAGACGGTCGACCATCGCCTGCGCAAACGGTACCGCAATGTGTTGTGGTGCACCGGTAGCAATGGGCTGGTAGACGTCAAAACTCCCGCGCGACCCACTCTGGGCGTAGCGCGTCGTCACGAGCGCGATACTTTCGGGGGTCATCCAGTTGCCCAAATAATCGAGGACGACAATCGGGATGGTGCCGTTGGCGAGCTGACGGAGCAGTGGCTTCTGATCCCAGAGCCCGACATCGAGCAGTTGCCGGTGTTCGAACACCTGCATCGGTGCACTGACGTCGGCTTGGGCTGCAATCGCTGGCATATCGGTGTAGACGCTCGTGCCCGCCTGCTGAATGAGGCGTGTCAGATCTGCATTGGTGACTGCGTTGGCCGCCAATATCTGCCCCTCACGACGATAATCCTGGAGTACACCGTACCCCCCGATGACCAAACGGGCCGGACGCTGTAGCTCGATCATGCCGTACGGTTTGGGGTATGTTTCGCTCCAGAGTGGATAAAATCGCACCAAGCCGACACTACACGCCGCGAGCACCAGAACTGCGCCCCAACGACGTCGGTCTGTGTGTGCACTGGCACGGGTTGCCAGGCTCGTGGCAACCCAAATGAGCCCTGCGTAGAGTTCGAGGAAGTAGTTGGCATATGCACCGACCTTGCCTATCCCCACCCCCACCAGAACGCCCCCAAAGGTATATGCCAGCGCCATGGTCAAGCCGAGCGACGCAGGGGTGAGCGCCAGACGCCAATGACGGAGGAGAATCCCACATGCGCCGACGCTCACTGCAATCAACGGCCAGTGGAGCGCGAGCAACTCCCGCCAAAAGCCTCTGGCCAGTGCATACTCCCAGCCGTTCACATTGGACTGCACCAAATGCAACCAGAGGTTTGCGCCGCTCAGTGTCAGAACGGCAATGATGCCCACAACCACGGCACTCGCAATCCCCACAGCGCGGAACACATCTGCACGCGGACGGACAACAAGCACGGGCAGAAGCGCGAGGGGTGCGGCAATCAACGTCGGCTTGGCGAGGAGTGCCAGCGCAACAAGTACTGTCCCCGCGGTTAATCGTCCACGGTATGCCAGGACGAGACCAATCAGGCCGACGGCGACCCCCAGCATATCGACCCGCATCACGCCGCTCCACTCGCGCACAATCGGGATGGCGAACCAACTCAGCGCAGACAGCACCGTAGCCAATACCATCAACCGGGTGCGCTCCCGTGGGAGTACCAACAAGACAATTGCCACAGCGACACACATCCCTGCCAGCATTGATACGACACGCCCAGCTGCAAGTGCGGGGAGGGCGATGGCGACGAGGCGTGTCAGCGCCAAAAACAACGGCGGATAGTTGGCAACCACGAATGGTGCCGCCTGTAAATCGCCATATAATCCAGCCAGCGACCCACCGTGCAAGAGGAACTGGAGTTGCCGTAGCAGTGGTCCTTCACCGTAATCGATGGGGTAGGCATACCCGATGCGGCGTACCACAAACAACACCCAAAAAGGCACCTGCACCAGAACAACGAGCGCAGCAGCACACAAGCTCAGGACAAATATCGGCAGGCGACGCAACATAGCGGCTCTTTCGGACTGTAGATGATTCCTTCTATTTTAGCGTAGCACGTCGTCGTTCTGCGAAAAACGGAGCAGCACACGTATGCACTGCTCCGCCGGTGAGAACATTAGTTTTGTGAGCAATCTTCGGGTGCATCGTCTTCAGACAACGCAAAAGATTTCGGCAATGCGATGCCGATGCGTTCCATTGCAGCACGGTGGGCCGCGAGGACAGTAGGGATGTCGGCAACGGGTTCGAGCCGGATCGTGCTCCAAAACTGCGTGCCGCGTTGCCCGGTATGACTCCATACCGCCCGTGCGATTTCGCTCCGTGCTTCCATGACGAATTCCACCGCCGATCCGAAGAATTCATAGAAAACGTGGCTTGCGTGTGGGTCATCCTCGTCTTGGAGCATGGCATGCATCGCTGCACAGCAGGGACAATCGGCCGCATGGTCTGCGAAAAACGTTCCATCCTCTGGTTCGTCATCGCTGTTGTGACTTGCGTCAAAAAGACGAACCAGGGCAGTAATGCCATTGGTGGTCAGCACTGCGGCTTCGACGTATTGGTTTGCATAGAGCGTGTGAATGGTATCCCATACCTCGCTGGCGATTTCTCCTGCACTGGTAACGGCTTGTTGGGGGCCAACGCCGCTCGTGAATGGTACTTGCAGGCTATCGGTCTGCATTTGGACCAAGTACACCCCTGCTTCTCCGTGGCTGTCGACGTGGGGCCGGAGCGGGTGATTGGCGTAGTTTTCTGGGGTCATGAAATCCTCCTCAGCGATGAATCCACGCACAGTCTGACGAGGTAGCATTACCAGAGCATTACCAGAATTTTGCGTGATTGTCTCGTACCGTGTATAGTAAGCGGTGTTTGCGGGGAGCACCGTCGCTTCTCGTGTGTCAAATTCCTTCTGTTATTCAGAATAGAGGTGAACCTTGGGCGCAACGAGTACGGATGTCTTGTTTACCCCGGTCCCGAGTCGCATCAACCGACTCACTGATGTTGCCTACAACTACTGGTGGGCATGGAACCCGAGTGCGACCGATTTGTTCCGTCGCATTGACCCGTCTTTGTGGGAAGAAATCTACCACAACCCCATCCAGTTTTTGCGCAATGTACGCCAAAAAAACCTGGTTGCTGCGAGCCAAGATGCACACTGGTTGGCCGATTACGATGCCGTGATTGCTGCCTTCGATGCATACATGGGCGACAGCCAAACGTGGTTCAAACGGACCTACCCGACCCAAAAAGCTTCCATTGCCTACTTTTCGGCCGAATTCGGGATTCACGAATCCCTGCCCATCTACTCCGGTGGCCTGGGCATTTTGGCGGGCGACCATGTCAAAGAAGCCAGTGACCTGGATTTGCCATTTGTGGCTGTCGGGTTTATCTACCCACAGGGGTACTTCCGCCAGCGTCTCGACCATAGTGGCTGGCAAGAAGCCGTCAACACCAAAATGAGTTTTGCCGATATCGCCGCCTTCCCCGCCCGCACTCCCAACGGTGACGAAGTCGTGGTCGAAGTCGAGCTCCCCGGTCGAACCATCTATGCAAAAGTCTACAAACTCCACATCGGTCGTGTCGCTCTCTATCTGATGGACACCGACATTCACCCCAATAGCCCCAGCGATCGTGAATTGTCGGCCCGCTTGTATGGCGGTGATCACGACATGCGCGTCGCGCAGGAGCTCGTTTTGGGCGTGGGTGGTGTGCGCGCGCTCCGCCAGTTGGGCATTGCTCCTACGGTCTGGCACATGAACGAAGGCCATTCGGCGTTCCTCGTCCTCGAACTCGCCCGTGAATTGGTCGCCAAGGGCGTCCCGTTTATGGAGGCCTTCGAGCAGGTCAAAGCCCAGGCGGTGTTTACCACGCACACCCCGGTTCCTGCCGGCAATGATGCGTTTTCACTCGATTTGATCGATAAGTATTTCGCGCGCTATTGGGACCAGCTCGGTATCAGCCGTGACGAGTTCATGAACATCGCCATGCAACAGCAGTCCTGGGGTCCCAGCTTTGCGATGACCGTGCTGGCGTTGCGCTTGTCGCAGATGCACAACGGCGTCAGCAAGCTCCACGGCGAAGTAGCGCGGTCGATGTGGCACTGGCTCTACCCGGGCGCCACCCAGGACGAAGTACCGATTACCTCGGTGACCAACGGCGTCCATTCGGCGTCGTGGCTGGCCCCCAAGATGAACGAGCTTTATACATCGGTATTGGGGAAGGATTGGTACGACCATCTGGACGAGCCAGCCCTCTGGGAAGCATTGACCAAGAGCGACGATGCCGCCTTCTGGCAGACCCGGATGCACCTCAAAAACGTCTTGGTACAATTCGTACGCGAACGATTGGCACAGCGCCATACCCGCCTCGGCTTCCCGCCGGTTGCATGGCCGATTTTCGACAACAACACATTGACCATCGGCTTTGCGCGCCGCTTTGCCACGTACAAGCGGGCAACGTTGTTGTTCAAGGATTCTGAACGGCTCAAAGCAATCCTCAACAACCCCGAACGACCCATCCAAATGGTGTTTGCCGGCAAAGCCCATCCGGCTGACGATCCGGGCAAGCACTTCATCCAAGATGTCTATCGCCGCTCCCAAGAACCGGGTTTTGCAGGCAAAATCGTCTTCTTGGAAGAGTACGATATGTGTGTCGCACGGGCGTTGGTGCAGGGTGTGGACGTCTGGTTGAACACCCCCCGCCGACCGTACGAAGCCAGCGGTACCAGTGGCCAAAAAGCCAGTTTGAATGGTATCCCCAATCTCAGCATCCTCGATGGTTGGTGGCCTGAGGCATACAACGGCAGTAACGGCTGGGCAATCGGTGACGAGCGCCACTACGACAACCTCGACGAGCAAGATTGGAACGATGCCCAGCATCTCTACCACCTGCTCGAAAACGACGTCGCGCCGGCCTACTATGACCGTGATGCATCAGGGGTATCGGCACGATGGGTCGCTTTGTCGAAGGCCGCCATCGCCAGCTGTGCGCCACAGTTCAGCACGCGTCGCATGCTCAAAGAGTATGTCAATCGCCTGTATCTCAAGGTATCGAAGTAACGGGTACTGTCCAAAGCCACCATCCGGCATGCCGGATGGTGGCTTTTTTGTGTGTCCGTGGTGTGTAAGCACCGCCTGGCAACGACGGGCGGTGCCTTTTCCCTAGAAAAAAGAAGAACTACAGGGGATTCTTGCTCGCGGTGCCTTGATAGCGCGGATATTGGGGCAGCGTCTGTCGGATTTTGTCGATGCGGATCATCGTGCGCGGCTCGAGGGGCGGCACATCAATCGGGACGATGTCACGGAGCTGTCCACCGAGAGTTTTGATGGCTTTGGCTGCGTCGGCAACCTCTTGTTCGGGAGTAGGGCCTTTTGGGGCGTAGACCACGCCGTTGACGGCACAGAGCGGGAGGAGGTATTCGAGCAGGGTCCGCAATTCGGCGACGGCACGGGCGGTCGACAGGTCGTATTGGCCGCGGTAATCCCAGTTATGGCCGATGACCTCGGCGCGTTCGCTGATGATATGCACGTTCTGTAATTCGAGCTTTTCGGCGACATGCACGAGGAACTTGCACTTTTTGGCGATGCTTTCGACCAATGTGACGTGGGTCGATGGCCACATGATAGCCAAGATGATGCCAGGGATGCCGGCGCCGGTACCCACATCGATCATGCGTTTTGGCGGAGTTGCCCAAAAAGGCAAGTAGGTTAGGGCGTCGAGGACGTGCTTGGTGACCATCTGGGCGGGGTCTTTTATTGCAGTCAGATTGAGCATCTCGTTCCACTCGCGGAGGGTCTCGAGGTAGGTCACCAAGGCGGCACGCTGGGTCGGCGTAATGGCAATCATATTGCGGGTCAGATAGGTATCAATCGGTTCGAAGAATTCAATCACGATGCACTCCGGTAGAGCCCATGGTGGGCAATATACTCCGCCACACGTGGTGGCACAAGGTCGGTGATGGATTGTCCGGCAGCACAGCGTTGTCGCACCATACTGCTCGATACGTCGTATTCAGGTGCGTGGATGGTATGCACCCGTCCTGCAAGGGTTGGTATGGCCGTCACAATCGGCGTAGAATCGATTGCGGTACCGGGGCGGTTGACCACGACGAGTTCACAGACGCGACCGAGATCAGGTGCACGGTACCATTGCGGCAGGAGCGCTGCTGCGTCAGCGCCGAGGATCAAGAGGAGCGTTGCTGCTTCGTGTGCCAGCGCCTCGAGGGTATCAATGGTGTACGACGGGCCGCTCCGTCGGAGCTCAATATCACTCACACCGAATCGCGGGTCACCGGGTGCTGCCAACTGACACATGGCCATGCGTTGCTGGCTCGTGGCCTGTGGTGCCGGACGATGCGGCGGCGTCCGACTGGGTATCAGGAGGATCTGTGTCAATCCGAGCTGGTCTGCAACATGCTGACCAATGTGGATATGGCCGTTGTGAATGGGGTCGTAGGTCCCCCCGAGTATCCCAATACGCATGCGCACGCTCACTCCTGGTATATGTGGTCATTATCGCAGATTCGTCGTGTCACTGTCGTGTGATGTGTGATTGCGAGGGTGTCGCATGTGGATGCCTTCAACCGTGTTTTTCCTTGACAGAATGCCAAAGAGAGACTATCGTAGTATGTGTTTGTGAAAAAGCGGCGCCGTGCGCCCACGACGACACAGAGCCATCGCGGATGACTCGCGTCTTAAGGATGAGAGAATGACAAACAGTTCCCATACGCCTACTTGGAAGTCCCCATTCCCGACCAACGAGATAATGACCTTCACCATTGCTGGCGAATCAACCAGCGAATTCGTCAATCAATTTGCACTGCGCCTGCGCGACATCATCGTCGCCAAGGGCCACACGTTTGCGGCCAACGCCGTTGACGCATCGGGCGAAGTCAAGCTCAACGATCCACTGCGCCTCGTACTCAACATGTGCAATGTCGAAAAGCCCAAGCCGGTCAACCGCAAAGGCCAGGGCACATTTGTCGCGTCAATCTTCGAAGGTGCCGGCAACGAAGCAAGTGTCATGCACGCTGCCTACCCATTGCTCGTGCGCTCGATTTCGAATTTGATTATTTACAATACGGTCCGAGATGGCGTACGCGAGAGCCACTTCATTACGCCCGAGCAGGGTCACTATGTGGTCAAACACACCGGCGATTTGGCGACAGACTACGAAAACATGTACAAGCGCGTGACCCCGTTGGCATTGAGCCACTTGGTCATCAATAACGACTATGTCAAAAACCTTCCCAAGGAACTCTGGAACGGTGAAAAACCGATGCGCGACATCTGTGATGCAGGCAAGCGTCTCGACACAATGGGTCTGCTTCCGTCACCCACGCGCCTCGAAGACTACCTGACCGAATCCGACATGAAGATGGTGCGTCGTATGTACGGTATCGGTGGCTTGAGCTACGGCAATCTGAGCGCCCGTGCAACGCACAATCCCGAGTACTTCTGGATGTCGGCATCGGGTGTCGACAAGAGCAAGCTCGACGCTGTCGGCCGCGACGTGCTGTTGGTCACCGGGTATGTGCCAGAACGCCTCGAAATCACACTGAGCGTGCCAGATAACATCGAACCACGCCGCGTATCGGTCGATGCCATCGAGCATTGGATGATCTATCGCGAGCACCCGAGCGTTGGTGCGATTGTGCACGTCCACGCCTGGTGGAGCGACCCAATCCCATCCACGCAGGTCAACTACCCATGTGGCACCTACGAAATCGCCGCCGAAGTGGCCGAATTGGTTCGGCAAGCACCAGATCCGTCACGGGCAGTCATCGGCCTCAAGAACCACGGTTTGACGATTACAGGTCATTCCCTCAAAGAAATCTTCGATCGCATCGAAGGCAAAATCGTCCCCCAAATCCCTATGAACTAGATTGCACACACAGAGAAGCCGCGCGAGCTCTGCTCGCGC
>JBJONV010000024.1:0-8580 GCA_046051665.1 Chloroflexota bacterium | reverse complement strand
TGCGAGCTGGCAATTCGCCGATGACGCTTGCCGAACGACTGCACACCCAGCACAGCTCTTTGATGTAACACCCATCGAGCAGGTCACCGCTGTGATCACAGAACGTGGTTCGTTACCCGCTCCTGCCATCGAAGCATGGCTTGCTGCAGAACGCATCCACCCGTGGATCAGCGGCCGCGGCAAACTCCTTGAAATGCACCAGACACCCCAGGTTTGAGCCATTCTATCCGTATACAGAAGCGGGGCGTGAGCGATGCGACGGAGCACACAAACAGCACGACCACGCCAACATAAACGTCGCAGGTCACTCAAAGGGTGCAACACGTGGCTCGTATTTGCCTGCTGTGCTGTTTGTCTACTTGCGCTTGTCGCCTGGCGACTGGTGATTGCACCGGACGCATATCTGCGCGGCAATCCAGACGCTCCACGCCTCCCGTGGCAATCGTTACGCTTCACCACGCTCGGTACGAATCCGCGGTTCCAACCCCCTGGTGTCACATCCGTTGTCGGGCCTCCGACCATCAGCGCTGCACGCATCGACGAAATTCTGCGCCTCTACAATTCACCTGCTGTCGGCACGGGGGAGGTCTGGATTGCTGAAGGCCTCCAATACAACATCAATCCGGTGTATGCGTTAGCGTTTTTCATGCACGAGTCGAACTTGGCTACCAATCCCGAATGGAGCGGTTGGAAGCAAGATGGCAGCACTACCCATAACGTCGGCAACATCATTTGTGCCGAATACTCACGTTGTTACGGGCGTTTTCGCGATTATCCTGACTGGCAAACCGGCATCCACGATTGGTATCGCCTCATTGCGGAGGAATACATTGACCAACGTGGTGTCTCGACGGTCGAATCCATTGTGCCTATCTATGCCCCCGAAAACGAAAACGACGTCGCGGGCTACATTGCCAGCGTCGTCGATTATGGTCGTCAGTGGAGTGCTCCCTAAGAACCCGTAGAGACATCCACTGTGGCTGATTATTCGTAGACAATCCTAGGCGGCGTCTTCATTGTAGCTACGTTTTCACGCCGCCTGACACCTATTTGCGCACACTCAAATCACGATACACATACCACGCTAGACGATACAGTGTCGGCACCCCATTCGCGCGATAACACGCGCCACCCACACACAACCCATCGACAAACGGAATATGGACGAGCCCCCATTTTTGTGCGTTGGCTCCACTTTCGGGTGGGAAGTCTTCGTATTTAAACCAAAAAACCACAGGGATCTCACGCTCCCCATTCGCCAACTTCCGCGTTGCAAATGAGCGATAACTTGCTCCCAGAAAATCGGCTTGGCCTTGTTCATTTTGACGGCCGTACCCCACGTTGTAGCCGAGTTCGGTAATCCATACCGGACGAAGCTCGTCATCCATGGTACGTAAGCGTGCCCGTATACGGTCCATCGCCTGCGCCATCGTCTTTACACCCAAATACTGCAGTTCGACGGGGTATGGGTGGTATCCGACTGCATCGAGTGGCCAACGTCCCAGTTGGCGTTTGGCAGTTGCGAATGCACGTGATCGGTAGATCGCAGCAAGATAGTCGATGTCGCTTTGTGCAGGTACCCCGCCTTGTGCATCGGTACCGCGCGGATGCAACCCCCCGAGCACGATCGGGGTACCAGCACACGAAGCACGCAGACGACCGCCATTGCACGCGCGGTAGAGGGTCGTCGTGAGCTGCGCCAAGACTTCTGCAGGGACTGCATTTGCAATCGGGCCATCGACACTATACCGTGGCAAACGATTCGCTTCGTTAAGGACTTCTATGGCGCTGAGCGCCTTGCCGTAGCGCGCCACGATACGTTGCACCCGTGCCATCCATACCCGCATATAGGCGTTATAACGGGGTCCATAAAGGGCATCAGGTGAAAATGGGCCTTTGCTTATTTCGTTGGCATCGACGCCCATAATCACATCGAAGTTCACCAGCAACAGCACCTTGAGTTTTTCACGCGGGGCTACCGTGTTGATGAAGTAGTCATATTGGCCAATGGCGGTATCGACAGCTTCGTCCGACGCCCAGTAATCTGCAGGGATGCGCATATCGATCCGGACCCAGCGCACCCCGAGCGCCGTCATGGTACGTCCCATCGTATCCTGGGCGACGGTGTTGGGTTTGCCGTTTTTTGTCTCGAAAAAAGGATCGCGCCCGACCAATCCCATCATGTCGGCAGGCACGCGGGTGCCGGGCATGCGTGTCGCAGTAGGGGTCGCGGGAGCGGGAGCGGTTTTGGTAATGGCAGGTGTGGCAGTGCGTGTCGGTGTCACACTCGGACGGAGTGACGCGGCGGCACCAATGTGCACCGGGGCAGGGTGTACCCACCCCACCATTCCGATCAACACCACTGTCGTGACTATTCGAGACACCCACATACGCTTTATTCGCCTTTGCACCAGACCATTAGCGATCTTCGCGCCGAAAACCAACGGCACTATGCATACGCTTCGTTAGTGCCACCGCACCATAGAATGAACCCACACTGAGCAACAACACCACTACCAAACAAAACACAAGCCGCAGGAGGGTCTGGGTGCCATCGACCGTCACGAGTCGGACCGGAGGGGTCAGCGGAGCCGATTGTCCATCGCTGATTGTACATTTCCCTATTTCCGCGGTGTTTTGGACGGTCAAAAGCGTCACGACAGGTACAGTAACTGTTCCATCGATGCCGAGGGGAGATTGGGCGCGTACCCGCCACAACCCGCCGCAGTCTGCAACACCATTACCCAAGACCAGTACCGGAGTATGAATGGGGAGGAGTGCGAGCACTGCGGTATACCACTCATTGGCACAACCCGGACAGGTGAGTTTGAGCGTATAGACGGCATTTGTCGCTACGGGTTCCAGAGCGACGTCTGTACCACTTTGTGTCACCGCACCGGCAGCTGGTGTGACACGGGTATACGGAGTCAGCGTCGGAATTTGGGTGGGATCGAGCACGCCATTAAACTCGAGCACTTCGGATGTTTCGTATGGGACGACGAGTGCTGCCAGCAAGACGCTGAGCGTCGGAGATGCAACTCGCTCGACCTGTACCCCGTTTGGGAATTGGAGACGGGCAGCGTCTTCGGTGAGGCCGGGGACCTCTAGCGTCATGGTCGCCACACCGTCTGCCGCTATGTGGAGCATTGCCGCATGCGGTGACACCGATGCCATCGCTCCGACAAACGGTGTGACCGAGAGACATGCGGTACAAACCAGGAGCATCATGATGGCACGTCGCAGGTGCGCCCAATGGAACGGAACGCTGATCACAATTCCATCACCTTTACAAAGTTTGTGGCCCCACCGGTTGCGATTGGATGCCCACCAACCAAAACGACTTTGGCACCTTTGGGGAGTAATCCCTGCCCGACAAGCATGATGTGGAGCATATCGATGAGGTCATCGAGGCGACTGACCACGCGACCGTGAATGGCATGAATACCCCATACTAACGACAGACGGTTGACGGTTTGTATTTCGGGCGAGACAGCAATCACTGGCATGTCAGGACGACTCCGGGCCACGAGACGAGCAGTCAACCCCGACATCGTAAAGGCGATGATTGCCACGGCGCCGACTTCTGCGGCGATGCCACAGGCGGCACGGCTCATTGCTGCTGCAACGGCATCGGCAGGGCCATGGACGCGTTGGACGAAACCTCCATTGGTGTGGTGTCGCCCTGACCGCTCTGTTTCGACTGCGATGCGGTGCATCATCTGTACGGCATCGACAGGCCATGCACCCGTTGCTGTCTCGCCACTCAGCATGACGGCATCGGTCCCATCGATGATGGCATTGGCGACGTCACTTGCTTCGGCACGGGTTGGCCGTGGGTTGCGAATCATCGAGTCGAGCATCTGTGTCGCCGTGATGACCGGAACGCCCATGTAGTTGGCTGCTTCGATGATGCGCTTTTGTGCCAAGGGAACCTGCTCAGGCGGCATCTCGACGCCCAAATCGCCACGTGCAACCATTACTCCATCACACAGATGCAATATTGCATCGAGATCATCGAGTGCTTCGGGTTTTTCGATTTTGGCGATGACACCAACAGTCGCACCATGCCCCGCAATGACATCGCGGATTAGTTGCATATCGGCGGCACGGCGGACAAACGACAACGCGACGTAATCGACTCCTTGATCCAAACCAAATGCAAGGTCTTCCCGATCTTTGTCGGTCAACGCAGGGATACTGACTGCGACGCCGGGCAGATTGATGCCCTGATTTTGACGCAGTTCGCCGCCGGATATCACGCGCGTTGTGACTTCGCGTTCACGTACCTGCGTCACCTGAAGCTCGATGAGACCATCGCTGACCAAAATTCGATCACCGATGGCTACATCTGACGGCAGATGGGTGTACGTGGTCGACACCCGCGACGCACTGCCGTCGATGGGATCAATGGTGATGGTCAGCTCGGCACCAACGTCGAGATGTACCGCCGTACCTCCGATCAGCGAGCCGGTGCGTATCTTGGGGCCTTGCAGATCCTGCAAAATCGCTATCGGTCGATGCGCACGCGCTGCAGCGGCACGCACATCAGCGATGCGGCGGGCATGATCGCTATGACTCCCATGCGAAAAATTCATGCGGGCGACATTCATCCCCGCTGCAATGAGGGCATCGAGTTGCGCGGGCGACTCGGTGGCAGGTCCGATGGTGGCGACGATGCGGGTACGTCGGGTTGTCGATAACATGGTGGCTCCTGGGTGCTCACCAGAGCGGGCGAGCAGTCAATACGGAGAATCACACCATCTTGGTGTATTGGGTCAACGCAGACCTACACTCCTGCGTAGTATTATGCATCAAAATCGCACATACGGCTCGAGTTTTGCGAGCAACGCAGAGCCGATCCCACTCACTGCATCCAAATCCGCGAGCGTCATAAAGGGCCCATGCGTTGTCCGATAGGCGACAATTCGCTCGGCCATACTCGCTCCCACTCCGGGTAACTGCTCGAGCTCCGCTGCAGTGGCGGTGTTAATGGCAATCTGTGCCGGCACTTCGCCCTGCGTGTCTGTCGCGACCGGGGCCGGCGACTCAGTCGAACGGAACGGGATGCGTATATGTTGTGCATCTCCGAGGCGTTCTGCCATATTTACTGCATCGTACGACGCGTCACTCGTCAATCCACCTGCCGCTGCGACCGCAGCGCCGACGCGTTCACCGTGTGCGAGGGCGTACAATCCCGGTCGTGCGACAGCCCCCGTCACATACACCACGACTTCGGCGTTCGGGACATCTGTGGGCTCGGGGGTTGTGAGCACTGCTGCAGCTACATCAGCCACGACCACAGGGGGTAATGGGTCGTCTATTACCCCTTTTGGTGCGAGCACATACCAGGCGACGAACAAGATACCTGCAGTCAGCACAAGCCAGACTGCAGGTCGGAGGAAGCGCTCACTCAATTGCTTCTGCATGGTGTACCTCATGTATCAATAAACAGTAGTACTACCGTTCATTGATTCCAAAAAGGTACGCACTACCGTCGTTATTCGATCTCGCGGTCGGCAATGCGGGTACGTGGCACTCGCGGTGTTGCCGTTTTGGTCGATGCGGTGCGTGACGTGGCAGCGGCACGCGGTGCTGATTTGGCTCCCGTGGCCGTAGTCACCTTGGCCGTCTTGGTGGCTGGTTTCGCCGTGGTTTTGCTGGTTTTTTTGGTTCCTGCCGACTTAGTCGCTGATTTCGTGGCCGGTTTTGCCGTCGTGCGTTTGGCGGTCGTAGTGGATGCGGCGCGCTTTTTGGTCGGCGCTTTGGCTGCAGCGGCTGCATTCTTGGCGGCGTTCGCACGTGCGGCTACTGCACTACGGCGCGGTGGTTTGGCTGCCTCGACTGCTGGGTCGTACGTTGCTACTTCGGCGAGATCATTGACGATATAGTCACATTTCGGGTACCCACTACAACCGTAGAAGGGCCGGCCGAATGCGCCTTTTCGCTTGAGGAGTTCACGTTCCTCACACTTGGGGCAAGTAATCCCTGTTGGTTCGGGTGGTGCTACGGGTTTGCCGTTTTTGTCGAGGCGTTGGGTCCCTTTGCAGGTCGGGTAGCCGACACAGGCAAGGAAGTTCCCAAATCGTCCACGTCGTACCATCATGGGGCCTTTACACAGGGGGCATTCGACATCCGGCATCGGTGCTGTATCGATGGTTTTGAGTGTGATAATTCCTTCGGATCGGACAAAATCGCTCGTGAATGAACAGTCCGGGTAACGCGTACATCCCATGAATTCGCCTTCACGACCAAATTTGACCATCAACATACCTGCATCACACTTCGGGCAGGGCATGTTGGTCATTGTGTCGACGCGTTCTTTGCCCGCACTCGCCAAGGCAGACAAAAAGACTTTGTAGTACTCGTCGACCACTGCAAGCCATTTTTCGTGACCTTCAGCGACCAGGTCGAGGCGGTCTTCGAGGCGGGATGTATACGGATAATCGACGATTTTGTCGAAGTCGTCGACGAGCAAATCATTAACTTTCTCGCCGAGCGTCGTGGGCATATACCGACCACTCGTCACCTCGACGTACTTCCGATCGACAATCGTCGCGGTAATGGTCGAGTAGGTCGAAGGACGGCCTATTCCCAAGCGCTCGAGTTCTTTGATGAGGGTCGCATCGCTGTAGCGTGGTGGTGGTTCGGTGAAGTGCTGATTGGGCGAGAGTTGATGAAGCCGCAATGCCTCGGCGATGGCCAACAACGGAAGTCGGCTTTCTTTGTCTTCGTCTACCTCGCCGTCATCGAGGCTGACGTTATACACCGCCAAAAAGCCAGGCACCTTGAGGACAGAACCAGTCGCACGAAACGTGTACGGAGCCTTGGTGGTCGTCTCTGCGGGCAACGTTTTGCCAGCAGCAATATCGACCGTCTGTGCATCGAACACTGCAGGTGCCATCTGACTGGCGATAAAACGCTTCCAGATCAAATCATAGAGCCGTGCCTGATCATGGTTCATTTTGGCGCGGATATCTTGGGGAGCACGGGCTGCTAATGTCGGACGAATCGCTTCGTGGGCTTCTTGGGCACCTTTGGATTTGGTGGTATACACATTTGGTTTGGATGGAATCGCATCGTTGCCGTAGGTCGCGCTGATGTATGCACGGGCCTCGTCTTGGGCTTCTTTGGCCACGTTGACACTATCGGTACGCATGTAGGTAATCAAACCAACAGCACCTTCCGAACCACCGATATCGATGCCTTCGTAGAGTTGCTGGGCTACCATCATGGTTTTTTTGGCCGAAAACGACAGCTTGCGGGAGGCTTCTTGTTGGAGGGTGCTGGTGATAAACGGCGGCGGGGCGTTGCGTTTTTTGTCTTTGCGTTCGATCGATTGCACGCGCCATTGGGCATCCTGCAAATCGGTCACGATACGACCAGCATGCGCCTGATCTGCGACGTAGAACTTCTCGATTTTTTTGCCGTCGACTTCAATCAAGCTGGCATGGAAGGGCAACGCATTGTCCTTCTGCTTGAGCAGATCGGCTTCGATGCTCCAGTATTCTTGTTTGACGAACGCCAAGATTTCGCGTTCGCGTTCGACCACCAAACGGACCGCGACCGATTGGACACGACCACCGGACAAGCCACGACGGACCCGGTCCCAGAGCACACGGGATAAACCGTAGCCGACAAGTCGATCGACGATGCGACGTGCTTGTTGGGCATTCACAAGGTCCATATCGATGGTGCGTGGGTGATCCATGGCAGCACGTACGGCATTCGGCGTGATTTCGGTGAAGGTGACGCGGTGCACGGGAATTTTGCGCGGGACCGAGATTGATTCAACGATATGCCAGGCAATTGCTTCACCTTCGCGATCAGGGTCAGTTGCCATATAAACGGCACTGGCTTTGCGCGCCGCAGCACGCAAATCGGCAATGACACGCTCTTTGCCAGGCATCACGATATAGTTGGCCAAATAGTTATTGGCGATGTCGATGGCGCTTTCTTGTTTGGGCAAATCACGGACATGGCCAATCGAGGCAATGACGGTGTACCCCTTCCCGAGATATTTTTCAATGGTTTTTGCTTTGGCCGGCGATTCGACGATCACCAATTTGTCTGACATGGACGTTCCTCTTGCTTGCTGCATGGCCCGACTCCCTTTTTCAATATAGGTGGAAAAACGCGGTTGTCAAGTATTTTGTGAGAACTGGAATTCAGCAGCCATTCGTTTGGCACAGCAGAATGCACAAAACGCCCTTCAGAAATTCTCGCAACACGCAACTCTGCGGCAAATCACCAACACACCGCGGAATCACCACCTTATATATGTGTCTGTGTGTGCCTCTGCGCACACCGCCCGACCGCGTTTGTAGCGGGACGCTACCGCCTCGTGCACCTGCATGCGCTGCGGGGGCTGTCGGTTTGGGGCGAGAAGTCCAAGAGTAGGTCGAGCACGTACGGTACAGGTGTATGAAGAATACCGATCAACGTGAGCGCACAGCATCAGATGGATTGCGAAACACTGCCCCTTCCGATTTTTATCAACATCGCACATACTCCGCGTACCGATGCACTCCAAGACGCGAAGACCCTGTCGGTTAACCGATGCAAATGGTGTGTGCGTGCTAG
>JBJONV010000023.1:0-9175 GCA_046051665.1 Chloroflexota bacterium | reverse complement strand
TGCCATTGACGCTGTTGTAGGCGCACATCACGGTCCATGGCTGGCCTTCGATGACGGCGGGTTCAAACGACGCGAGGTAGATTTCGTGCAAAGCGCGCGCATCGACAACGGCATTGATGGTCATGCGCCGATACTCTTGGTTGTTGGCTGCAAAATGTTTGAGCGACGCACCGACACCGGTCGACTGGATTCCCTGGATGTACTGTGTCGCCAAAACGCCCGAGAGGTATGGGTCTTCGGAGAAGTATTCGAAGTTGCGTCCACCTAACGGCGAGCGTTTGATATTGACCCCAGGGCCGAGGACGACGCTGACACCTTCGGCACGCGCTTCGCGTCCGATGGCAGCGGCCACGGTGGCGACCAATTCGGGATCCCAACTACTGGCGAGGGCCGAAGCGGTGGGGAAGCAGGTTGCGGCGACATTATTGACGAGCGAAATATCGTCATTCGAATGTTGCTTGCGGAGCCCGTGTGGTCCATCGGTGAGGATAATCGCCGGCAACCCGAAGGAAGGAATCCCCTGCATTTGCCAGTAATTTTGACCCGACAGGAGGGCTATTTTGTGGGCACGCGTCAGGTGATAGACGCGCGGGTCAATCGGATGTGTGGGAGTGCTGGGCATCGCACTGCTTTCGAGGTGAGGTGGGGCGTGCCTATGGTGTGTCACGTGCGGGGACGTTTTTCTCATAACACAAGCTGACACCATCGTCCTGATATGGACCAAACGCAGGAATCAGGCGAAAACCAAATGACTCATACCGGGCATTCGCCTCGGGCTGGTGAATCCCTGTCTCGAGGCGCAACAACGGAATCTGCTTTTGCTGAGCGACCGCTTGGACATGCTCCAACAGGCGTACACCGAGTTTGTGACGACGATATGCAGGGCGCACGTACATGCGCTTTATTTCGGCGTATTCGGGCAGACACAGCAGGCCGATACACCCCGCAGCGACGCCATCGACATGCAAGACATAGAAATTCACCCCCGCATCGATGAGTTGCTGGACGCTGAAACCATGGCGATGCTCGGGCGCATAGAAGGACTCGAGGTAGGTTTGCAGCTCATCGATAAGTGCAATCGATTCTGGTATATCGGGGCGTTGTGTGGTGATGGTGTAGTTCATGGGCGACTCACTGGACAGAGAAGTGGCAAGAGCGCGTGGGAGTCGAACCCACCAACGAGGCTCGTCACCCCGTTCGCCCGTTTTGAAGACGAGGACAGCCACCGGACCACATGCGCTCTCGTGAACATTGTAACACCCAGGCGCAGTTGTGTTCTTGGCGACGCCGCGGCGGAGGTAATCCGACGGAGCGGGTGGTAAAATGAATACATTAAAGGGGAGGATGTATGAGCGACGTAGAATCGACGTTATCACGAGCGGATGAGCTTGTATTGGGTTCGACGCGGTATATCGCGCTGCTGGTTGCCTGGGTTGCCACCACAGCGAGCTTGTTTTTCAGCGAAGTCTTGGGGTTTATCCCGTGCACCCTGTGTTGGTACCAGCGCATCCTGATGTACCCATTGGCGATTATCATTGCACTCGGCATTATCCGTCGTGAAAACGACGTACACCGCTATGTGTTGCCGTTTTCGATTGCAGGGATTGGCGTGTCGCTCTATCACTATTTGATCATCAAGACCGACTGGTTCCCGCCGCCGCTGTGCAAAACCTCAGTCCCGTGCAATGTTGACTACCTCGATATTTTTGGATTCATCAACATCCCGTTCATGGCGCTGATGGCATTTACGCTGATTACCATGATGATGCTGATGTCGCGGTTATGGCCGATGGACGACAGTCATGCCGAAGCCGAAGGGGTTGAAGCGTGGTTCCACGCCGATGCATACCCAGCGTACGTGATTATTGCAGTAGTGTTGGTCGTGATTTATGTGCTGGGTCTGGTCTATGGACCGACGACGCACGGGTAGAAATCAGAAATCAGAAATCAGAGATCAGGTTGAACGAAAGAATGCAGAAAACGGGTCTACGTGACGTTGTAATGAGACAATATACAGTGTCACCAAGCCTAACTACCTGTATCGTACTGCACCCCAAAATCGCAAAAACCACACACAGAAAACCCAATAGATCCGATCGTACGACCACCCCGACATTACGGGGCAGGATGGTGCTGTGTCTTCGTGAGTGTCTCGATAAGCAGGTGCACACACGTTGCGATGAGTGCTTCGCCGTGTGCTGCGGTTGCGTCGCGTGGATCTGGGCCGCCGACACCCTGGGGGTATATTGAACGGTCGGAAGGGAGTGCAGACAAGTCGACGAGGTCTGGGTGAAGTGCCAGCATGAGCGACGTTTCGTTGATGGCGGCGTGATCGATTTGGCTACACCAGGCAGGGCCGATGTCACGGGTGACGCCGATGAGGCGGATGCCATACTGTGCCTCCCAAAACGGCGCCATGCGATTCCATAGGATGCGTGACGGTCCATGCCCGTCGGCAACCAGCACCGTGAAACCTGCTCGTTTGGCTTGCTGAATCAGGTTTTCGAGCATGAGCTGAAACAACCCCTCAGGCACCCAATAGCAGCCACCGTCGAGCTGATGTGGTGGTGTGGTGGAGTCGGCGTATTCCATCCCCTGCAAGGATGATTCGTCGGCTGCGAGGCGGATGCGGTCTGGCCCCATGTAGACCGGTGGGAAGACAATCCCGCCGTACTGCTGTGCCACCCGCGCAAAGATACCGGTCGGAATGAGCGCATCGGTGCCCAGTGCGCCGTGTTCGCCGTGCCACTCGAGCGTCCCCAATGGGATATAGCCGACGGGACAGGCAGCCAAGCGATCGCGGAATTGCTGGGGACGAAGGTGGGTGTAGAACGGTGGAGTGGTCATGCTGGGGACTCCTCTGCGAAGCAGCCACGCTGCGGTTTGATGATTCTTTACAATACACCTATTTCCTGATAATGTATGTGAATGGATTCACAACTCCTGCCTCGCAGACAACGGAACACCTTCTTGACGATGCCAAGCCGTATGACGGATTGGGTATCGATCTGTGTCGTTTGTCTGTTACTGGTGCTGAACCCATTCGCATGCCACGTGCACTGTTGGTCAATGCATGCCGAACACGGCAAGGAACACACAACGCTGTACGTCTGCGACATGGGTATTGATCAACCAGTACCGACAGGGCTTGCATCGTCGGTGCCGACTTCATCATCGAGCACACTTGTGCCATTGAGTGTCTACCCGGCGGTATTCACGCTGACGGCATCAATTGCGGTCAGGATGGTGCTGATTGCTGCAACCTCGGAATCGCTCGGTGCTGTCGCCTCGTATGCCGCGCTCCCCACAACTCCACCTCCCAAATAACTTCTTTTGGCCATCGTCATATTCATTTTGCTCGCCGCCACTGTGGTGGTGAGGACATGTGCACAAAAGAGAACTCACTATGCGTATATTCCGCACGATGATGGTCTGTTTGACCATCCTGGGTGTTTTGATTAGCTGTGGCCAACAAGCACCAGCTGCGACCGAACCGACTGCCGCACCAGCTGGCGAGGGTGCTCCCGCATCCAAAAGTCTCAAAATTGTTGCTTCTACCAGCTGGGTTGCTGCATTTGCCAAGGCTGCCGGTGCAACCGACATCACGGTGATTGCCCCAAGTTCATTGCAACATCCACCTGACTACGATCCCAAGCCATCAGATTTGGCAGCTATTGCCGACGCTGATTTTGTGCTCATGGCAGGATTCGAGGGTTTTGCAGCCAAAATGAAGGAAGCAGTCGGCGCTGACGAAACCAAACTCATCACGGTTGCAACCGAAAATAGCCCTGACGGCATCCACAAGGAAGTAACACGGCTCGGTGCACTCTTTGGCACGAGCGACGCTGCTACGGCATACCTCGCCACATTCGACACAGAGTACGCCGCTCTTGCTGCAGACGTCCAGAAGAGTCTTGGCTCGGCCAAACCAGTCGTCGTCAATCAGTTGTTTGTAACGCCGTTCGTGTTTTTTGCTGGGTTGACCAGTGCGGGTAGTTACGGTCCTATGCCGATGACGCCCGAAGAGCTCAAGAAGCTCAGTGATCTCAAACCGGCGTATGTGTTCGAAAATGCACATATGCCTGCTGGTCAAGCAATTGTCGAAGCGACCGGTGCTCTCCAGGTCGATTTGATCAACTTCCCTGGTGATGATTACGAACTCTTGAGCGTGTTCCGCACCAATGCCGCGACAATCAAAAAGGTGTTTGGGACAAACGACTAACCCACGCATTATCGTTCATTATCGGAGAGTATCAGGAATCCTGATACTCTCCAGCTTCATTCGTGCCACGACACGACGGCAATTGTTGTGCATTCAATTCGTGAACGGCTGTCCTTCGCCGATGTGATGGATACAGAACACTATCTTTTCGTGGATGAACTGTGATTTGCGTTCAGCCCAATCCGTGATGTCGATAAACAATTCCATCACCTGCAATACCGTTCATGCCGAGGGAACGATACGATTTGTGTTCCTCTGATGCACGATGGTGAACCAACATGATTTACCCTAGGCAGATGCAACATAGATGTTCTTCTATACCCCATGTAGATGCACAAAGAGAGTACTTCACTTGTATGACGGCACTATTCGAAACTGCGTTGGGCAATAGGTAGGAAAGATGAGCCATACGATCTCATGCGTACAAAAAACACCTGCACTGACTGTGAGTGCCCTCTGGTGCAGGTACGGCACGCACGTAGCAGTGAGTGATGCATCACTTACTGTCAATGCTGGTGAGCACGTCGCACTCATTGGCGGGAACGGATCAGGGAAAACGACGTTCCTCCGTGCAGTACTCGGCTTTCATCCACGGACAAGTGGAACATTGGCAATCCAGGGTCGTCAGGTCCCGATGCGCGGGTATCACGACTGGGTCTTCCGATCGATCGCCTGGATGCCCCAGCGACAAGCCACCGGTGCGTTTCCATTACTCGTCCACGAATTGCTTGCGAGCAGTACGAACCCTGTTGCGGCACAGGATGCTGCAGCGGCGTTAGCGGTAGATACTCTCGCAGAACGGAATCTGTCTACGCTATCCGGTGGGCAGCTACAGCGTGTTTTTTTGGCGCGTGCGTTGGGCTGTCTTGCAGGCGGTGCAGCACTCTTAATCGCTGACGAACCAACAGCTGCACTTGATTTTGCTGGGCAACAGATCATGGCGCAGCTCCTGACGGAATCGGCGCATACGATGCTTGTCGTCACCCACGATCGCGCGCTGATTGAACGGTGTGACAGAATCTATGAGATGGCAGGCGGGCAAATGCGTGAGGTATCGAGATGACGCACCACTGGTACGACTATTTCGCGTTGATTCCTGTCCAACGGGCGTTTTTTGCGCTTTGTGTGAGTAGTTTCGTGTTCCCCATTGTCGGGGTATGGATATTGGGACTGAATATCGTACCCGTACGTTTTGCGATGATGCATGTTGCCTTGCTGGGAATCGCACTCGGCATGGTGCTTGGAGTGGACCCCGCGCTGATGGGCATTATCAGTTGCGGGATTGTCGGGGTTGCGCTCGCCCCGCTGGCTGACAAACCTACAGGGCTAGCGGGCCCGATGGGCTTGGTAATGACCTTTGCGATTGCCGCTGCATTGTTGGTACTCTCGATCGCTGGTGTCAACGCGAACGGCGCATTTGAGCTGCTGTGGGGCTCTATATTGGCAATGCGAAGCCAAGATGTCTGGATCCTCTGCGGCATTGCAACGACGGTTGTGTTGGTGGCAATCGTCCATCGAAGAGATCTTGCACTGTTGCTCTACGACCGCGAAATCGCGCGGAGTTCCGGTGTACGAGTTGGATTCCTGACCGCCATCGTCATGTGTGTTGTCGCGCTCGCTATTGGCGCAGCAGTACGCCAAACAGGGGCGTTGCTAGTTGATGCAATTACTATCCTGCCCGCTTTAGCTGCGCGGAATCTCGCGCAATCACAGCGTGGGATGATTATGTGGGCAATGGGTATCGGGGTAATCGGCAACCTCGGCGGATTCTGTATCACGTTGGCCATCAATCAGCCACCTGGACCGGTTCTCGTCGTTACTGTCAGTATCATCACGCTCTTGACGTATCTCAAGAAAATGTAAGTGTTCCCGCCTTTCTACATTTCATGACGTAGCGAGTCTATCCTGCAATTCTTGGGTTTGGAATGGTCTCATCGTGATACGTTTTTCGCTTACCATGCGACAAGAGGGTGTCTGGTATCTTGCCAACGTTGTCTCTATGGCAGACGCGTTATACACATTCCAGAGATGTGCTGTGCAATTCATACATAAATAGTTACCGTGTCATAAATTCGCCACACAGGCAGTACAATGCGCATAGCCAACGCCATACCCTACACGAGGAACCATGACAAGAGCCACTCTCGCCGAAGCACGCATATACGACAGCTGGTTGGACTACAATGCGGCACTGATCCGCGCAATCGCACCACTCACCATCGAACAATTACAGCACCGACCCATTCCACATCTGCGTACCCCCGGTGCGCTGGCACAACACATCGTCTTTGGCCGTGCCCTCCATCTCACCAATGCGCTCGGTGCCACAGCGACGACCGTGCTGCAGCCGTACCTGCAATGGGACGATGCCGATGCACCGCAGCATTTTGCTGGAGCGCTTGTGGAAGGGCTCGAACAGACATGGCAGATCATTTCCGCGACCGTGATGGATGGTGATGCATCCGACACGTTTGCAGGGGAAGCCGCGCAGTCAGTCTTTCAGCACGTCTGGGGCTTACTCGATCATGACCTGCCGCATGCTGGGGAGCTGTCACTCCTCTTGGGTGCGATGGGCGTCCCAGGGGTCGAGATCTAGGCGATTACGGTTTTTTTGGATATCAGCGTGATACCGGGTAACTCCTGCTGCCGACCATTCGATGAACCACACGCAAGCGAGGTCCACATGCATGCACCACAATGGCACGAAGTAACGATTCAACTCCATGCCACGCAGACACCTGCCAATCCATATATGGATGTCGACGTCTGGGCGGATTTTGTGCACGAAGACGGCACCACACTGCGCCGCCCTGCCTATTGGGATGGCGCCAACCGTTGGTGCATCCGGTTTGCGTCGACACATGACCATGGGAGTTGGCGCTGGCAGAGTACAAGCACACCTGCGGACCCGGGCTTGACGCAACAGGGGACGTTGACGGCTGGTGCGTCGCACGGAACACGCACCTGGGAACAGCACGGATTTTGGCGTATGTCTGCTGGTGGCCGAAACATCATCCACACAGACGGCAGGAGCGCCCTCCTCGTGGCTGATACCGCATGGGCCCTGCCGTGGCGTGCCACACCTGCGGATTGTCTGATCTATGCGCGCGATCGCCAGGCGAAAGGGTTCAATGCGGTCCTGCTGATGTCCGTCCAACCCGATATGCGCGCCGAAGGGCCGCATGATCGCACCGCAGATTACGGATTTGCCCGTGGCTTTGCGGACCTGCCCGCGGGGCATTTGACCCAGCTCAACCCTTCATATTTTGCAGAATTTGATGTGCTACGCGAGATATTGCTTGCACACGATATCGTTCCTGTCTTGCAGCCGGTCTTTATGGGATTTGGTTGGAAGGGTCTTGACGTGGCTGGTCCCGTGGTTCCTCCGGCCGAGTACGCCCGCTACTGCACCTATTTGGTCGCCCGCTACGGCGCTGGCCCGGTGGTGTTTTTGGTGGGTGGTGATGGATCTGGCTACGAGCCTCCGGTGGCCGCAGGTGGGGCTGCTGTGCATGCGTGGGACTGCTATGGTCATCCGACGGGGATTCATTATCGACCGCATGCAGATTTTTGTGCGCATCAAGACGCGGAATGGCTCGACTTCCAATGGTGCCAAACCGGGCATAGTGGGGAACACATGCCCGAGCGTGTGGCAGATATGTGGCGTAACACCCCTATCAAAGCCATCGCAAACGGCGAACCGACCTACGAAAACATGACCACAATTGGTCATGCTGCTGGTTGGTGGCAGGGCAGCGAGGCCTGGGTCAACCTGTGCGCAGGTGCGACCATGGGTGTGGTGTATGGTGCCGGGAGTCTGTGGCAGTGGCGTTTACACCCCGACGAACCGGGGCAGGAGGCTTTTTTTGTCGCACCCGGGTGTGGCTGGCGTGAGGCACTGGACTTCGAAGGGTCGAGGTATGTCGGCATGCTGGGCAAAATCCTGGCATCGTACCGACTCACCGATGCCGTACCGGATTGGCAGGTGACACTCGGACGACGCGGATTACGGCGTGGGGATGCGTTTTTTCTCTGCTATAGTGAAGCCGGTGGTCCACTGATGATCGTCAGTGATAGCGTCCCCCGACCGTACCGCATCTATGACCCACGCACCGGTACCTTGGTCGCGAGTGGGTCCCGAGATCCGGGTGATCTCTTTATCCCTGCCCCTGCTGGGATGCCACTGGTGTTCATCTGTATGCAATCGTTCCCCGCCTGAAAGTGAGGCCCATATGCGTGTTGCAGTCTTGAGTTTTTGGCATGTGCACGGCAAAGATTACGCCAACGAAGCAGTCGCCCACCCCGGCACCGAGCTCGTAGCAATCTGGGACGAAGACGCCGCACGCGGTCACGCAATGGCGACGCACTATGGTGTCGAATTCATCGCAGAGTATCGGGACGTGTTGGCACGATCAGACATCGCAGGGGTGATTATCACGGCACCGACGGCCATGCACCGCGAGCTGATGGTCGCTGCGGCCAATGCAGGCAAGCATATCTTCACCGAGAAAGTCATCGCAGCCCATGTGCGCGATGCCGAAGCCATCATGGAAGCCGTTGCTCGCAATCAGGTGACATTGGTCGTCTCGCTCTACCGGCGCTACCACGCCTCGAGCGTCGCCATCAAAGCCATCATCGACAGCGGTGCACTTGGTGAATTGACCTATGTGCGCGTGCGTGATTCGCATAACGGCGCGTTACGCACCACAGAAAACCCGAATGGCTGGTTGGTCGGGACGTTTTTCGACCCCATACAAGCCCAAGGCGGTGTGGTCACCGATTTGTGCCATCCCATCTATTTGACGCGCTACTTCCTCGGCCGCCCCGTCAGTGTCAGCGCAACCTATGGCTCATATAGCCAGCGCGCCGTCGAAGACAACGCGGTCCTGTCGTTGCGCTATGCAAATGGTGCAATTGGCATCGCCGAAACAAGCTTTGCGGCGCGGTATTCGC
>JBJONV010000022.1:0-3037 GCA_046051665.1 Chloroflexota bacterium | reverse complement strand
ACCGCGCCACGGTCTGTGTGTCGACGCAGGCGGGCTGTGCCATGGGGTGTACGTTCTGCGCCACCGGGCGTTTGGGGCTGCTTCGCAACCTCGAGAGCCATCACATCGTAGAACAAGTGTTGTGGGCGCGACGCACCTTGCGTGCACTCCAACCCACAACCCTCGCCCCCCAAGCCAAACAGACCGATGCTGCAGGCGACGACTGGTGGGGCAACGACGGCGGCCATCCCGATGCACTGCCACAACACCTCGGCAATGTGGTGTTCATGGGGATGGGTGAACCCTTCGCCAACTATGATCGCTGGTGGAAGGCCGTCGAATGCCTACACGATCCCAACGGTATCAACATCGGCGCGCGCGGCTTGACGGTTTCGACCGTCGGTTTGGTGCCGGGGATTAAGCGCTTGGCCGATGCACCCTACCCGATTAATCTGGCGATTTCGCTGCATGCACCCAACGATGCCTTGCGCTCGAGCATGATGCCGGTCAACGATCGCTGGAACATCGACGAGCTGTTGGGGACGACGCGCGACTACATCGCCAAAACCAACCGGCGTGTATCGTTCGAATATGTGCTCTTACAAGGACAAAACGACACACCGGAACTCGCCGCAGAGCTGGCCGACAAACTCCAAGGGATGCTCTGCCACGTCAACTTGATTCCATGGAATCCCGTGCCAGGGATGCCCCTCGGGCGGTCAGAGCGTCAACGGGTCGTGGCATTCCAACGCGTCCTCCAAGACGCCCGCGTCGCTTGTACGGTCCGCGTCGAACGCGGGATGTCGATCGCAGCAGCATGTGGACAACTCGCAGGGTCGGTGATTACCGGCCCGTAAAGGATACGGTATGCATCTCCCTTTTCTCAATATTGTGCGGCGGATTATTGGCGCAATCTGTGTGATTATCGGTGTTTTAGGCATTTTGTTACCGATTTTACCGGGCTGGCCATTCCTCATCCCAGGTATTGCGTTGCTCGGATCCCGTGACCCGTTACTCCGTATTTTGCATCTGCTGATTCTTCGATTCCTCAAATTCATCAAATCGCGCAAAACACCGTGGATTGCGCAGAACGGCGAACGCCTCTACGAACTCTACAAAAAAACACGCGACACCGTCGCACCGCTCATCCTCAAAAGCGAAGCCGCCTTGGAACGATGGTTTGGCAATACAACGGCACGCAAACGGTAGCATGTCTGTTTAGAGGCATCCAAAGAGACGTGCTATTATGCTCAGAGCACGTTCTTTTTTGGAGTCACCATGAGCACCAAACCCCAAAATGTCAAAGGGATGCGCGACCTGTTGCCACCGGCAATGATGTTGCGCCAACACATTATCAAAACCCTGAGCACGGTATTTGAACGCTACGGCTTCGAACCGCTGCAGACGCCGGTGCTCGAACACGCCGAGACGCTCGAAGGCAAATTGGGCGACGAAGAACGCCTCATCTACCGCTTCGAAGACCATGGCGGGCGCAAGTTGGCCATGCGCTATGACCAAACCGTGCCGTTGGCACGGGTCGTCGCACAATATCAATCCCAATTGCAATTGCCGTGGCGGCGCTACGCAATCGGTGCCTCGTACCGCGGTGAACGCACCCAGCGCGGCCGCTACCGTGAGTTTTATCAGGCAGATATCGACATCATCGGCTCGGCTTCGCCCGTTGCCGATGCCGAGATTGTCGCCGTCCTTACCGATGCACTGACCGCCCTCGGGTTCGATAACTTCGTGACCCTCATCAGCCATCGCCAAATCCTGGGCGGCATTGCCCGTGTCTCGGGGCTCGACGAAGCCGCTGCGGGATCTGTCTACCGTGCGATCGACAAACTCGACAAAATCGGTGTCGATGGCGTCCGCACCGAACTCCAGAATAGCGGCGTGTCGGCTGCAGCCTGCGACCAGATTCTGCACCTCGTATCGCTGACCGGCGCACCCAATGACGTCCTCGACGCATTGGCCACCGCATTGGCAGGCGACGAACGTGCCCAGGCCGCCATCCTCAATCTGCGCGCGATTATCGCCGCCGCCGAAGCGATGGGCGTCCCCAGCAACCGCTACACCGTCGCCCCCCGCTTGGCACGTGGCTTGTCGTACTACACCGGGATGGTCTGCGAGGCGGTGGTCGAATCGCCACCGATGGGCTCGCTCTTGGGTGGTGGCCGGTATGACGACCTGATTGGCTTGTTCGCCGACAAATCATTGCCCACCGTCGGTATTGCCTTTGGCCTCGATCGTCTGCATGACGTCATGGAAGAGCTCGGCATGGGACCCAAAGGGGCCATGGCAGAAGTCTTTGTGACCATCTTTAGTGCCGAGTTGAGCGCCCCGAATTTGGCCCATGCACACAGCCTGCGGGCAGCGGGCTTCAAGGTCGAGGTTGCCCTCGACGCCAACGAACGCCTGGGCAAGCAACTGCAGACTGCCGACCGCCGCGGCATCCCTTATGCCGTCGTGCAGGGTCCCGATGAACTCGCCGCCGGCGAAGTGGTCGTCCGCGACCTCAAGGAAGGCACCCAGCATCGCTATGCGGTGTCTGCCTTGGTCGCTGGGATACAGACCTTGCTGGCAGAACGCAAACCGACCACCCAGGAGTAGTCACCATGAGCAGCGAGCTCCGGCAGCAGTCTGTACAGGCATTCCTCGACCAACTCGCTTCCGCCAGCCCCACGCCGGGCGGCGGGAGCGTGGCAGCGTTATCCGGTGCACTCGCGGCCGGGCTCATCAGTATGGTCTGTTCGTTGACCGTCGGCCGACCGCGCTATGCAGATTTTGATGCGCACGCACAGCAGATACTGCAACAGTGCGAATCCATCCGGGCACGTTTGACCGACCTCATCGACGCAGACATCGCAGCGTATGCGACCGTGGCTGCCGCGTACAAACGCGCCAAAGACGACCCTGAACGGGCCGCGGCCATTACCGTAGCGATGGTACAGGCAACCGATATCCCACTCCAAATCGCCGAGCAGGCGGCAGCACTGTTACCGTTGGCACTCCCGGTTGCGCAGCATGGCAATCGTACTGCCGTGGGTGATGTCGT
>JBJONV010000021.1:0-11751 GCA_046051665.1 Chloroflexota bacterium | reverse complement strand
GGGAGGGTAACAGGGGTACACACGCTACGCAATATCGCCAAGTCTTCGGCATTTTCGATGTCTAAGATACGACGGATGGTCATCGGTTGTCCCCCTGTACGCTATGAAAAGGATGAAGCACCACGTGGTACATCGGTACCAGCGTGGCGCTCGGTGTGGCCTAGTACCAGAACAATGGTTTGCCGAGGAAGTCTTTGACTTTCGCCTTGTAGTTCTCTGAATCGTAGAACTGCTCGGTGTCGACGCGCTTCACGCCTTGCAATGGGGTGTCAGCAGGAACGGTGGTGTATACACCATTCTGAATGGCAACCATCAACCCGCTGTGACCCTTGAGGAGTTGGTCGACGGCCATATTGCCGTACGAAAAGCCTGCCATGCGGTCGATGGCATCAGGTGCACCTGAACGCATCAGGTAGCCGACGGTCTGATTGACGATGTCGATGCCCGTAATCTTCTTGATGGCATCGCCAGTGATCTGTCCAATACCACCGAGCTTTTTGTGACCGTAGGCATCTTCTTCGCCGTATTCCATCGCTTGGCCATCGATCATGTGCGCACCTTCAGACATGACCATGATGGCGTAGTTTGATGGGTTGCGCTTTTTGTCGGCAACCAGTTGATTTGCAAGGCGCTCGATGTCGAAGGGCACTTCAGCGATGACGCTGCGGTCTGCATCGGCCAAGAAGCCGGCGACCAACGCGGTTTCACCACAGTTACGGCCGAACAGCTCGACCACTGCAATGCGTTCGTGTGAGCCCGTTGGGGTGCGCAGTGCATTGATGAATTCGACCGAGCGGGTAATCGCAGTCGAAAAACCCAAACAGTAATCGGTGCCGAACACATCGTTGTCCATGGTCTTGGGGATGGCAATAACGCGCACACCTTCTTGGTGCATGCGGACCGCATATGACAGGGTATCGTCGCCACCAATGGGAATCAACGTATCGATGCCCAGGTGCTCGAGGACCTTCAAGACATGCGCCGTCGCATCTGCCGTGTTTTTGGGGCCGGAGTGTGTGAATCGGCCTTTGAGGAACTCCGGCATCATCTTTTCGGTGACGCGCTGTGGGTTCGTGCGTGACGAGTGCAATGTCGTACCGCCGTAGCGATCGATGGTGCGCACATGCAATGGCGTCAACGGGGCAGCCCATTCCTCATTGCCTTCTGGGTTATCGAGATTGTAGTTGAGCAAACCGCCCCAACCACGCTTAATACCAATGACTTCGATGCCTGCCTGGGCACAACGATTCACGACGGCTTTGATAGCCGGATTCAAACCTGGGACGTCACCACCACCGGTCAAAATACCTACGCGCACAATTGACCTCCATCACTCAGAACGAATCATATGGGACTACTCAGGGGTGCTGAGCAGACATACCAAAAAGTGAGAAAAAATCGCCGGGCCGCGGATACGTGTCATACGTAGATTCGCGAGCACCGGCGCTCATGTGTGTTGTACGGAAGGTTTGGCTTAGCCGCCGCCCGCTCCGAACCCCATAATACCACCCTTTGTCATCGCATGCACATCGAGCAATTCGTCGATACGCTCGGCGCTCAACAAGCCTTTTTCGATGACTACTTCCTTGATGGTTTTGCCGGTCGCCATGGATTCTTTGGCCACAGCAGCACCGTTTGCATAGCCGATTTCGCGATTCAGTGCGGTCACCAAAATAGCGTTTTTGGCCAACCAACCGGATGCTTTTTCGCGGTTTGCGGTCAGTCCGACGACACACTTGCTGGTGAACGCATTCATTGCGCCAATCATCACGTGCATCATCTCGTAGAGGTTGTGCGCAATGATGGGCATCATCACGTTCAACTCGAGCTGGCCTGCTTGGGCTGCCAGAGTCACGGTATGGTCGCAGCCTTGCACGTGGAAGCAGGCCATATTGAGCATTTCGGCCAATACCGGGTTAATCTTGCCGGGCATAATGCTCGAACCAGGCTGTACGGCGGGTAAGCGTAATTCATCGAACCCGGTGGCTGGTCCCGACGCCAACAAACGGAAGTCGTTGGCGATGCGGGTCAGGGTCACACACAATGTCCGTATCGACGCCGAAAAATCTGCCGCATCGGCCATGTTTTGCATAGACTCGAACAGATTGCCCGATGTCCGCAACTCCTGACCCAACAAACGGCTGAGCGTCGTGACCATTCGTGGGTGATATTCGGGATGTGCGTTCAGGCCCGATCCCGTCGCCGTACCACCAATGCCGATGCGACGCATCCGGGCGGCTGCTGTAGCCACCCGTTCGCGGTCATTCCGAACGGCTAACGCATACGCTCCGAATTCTTGCCCCATGGTCACCGGCACAGCATCCTGCAAATGGGTGCGCCCCGATTTGACCACATCGGCAAACTCAACAGACTTGACTTCGAGCGCGTCTGCAAGCGCATCAATCGATGCCAGTAACTCATTCACACGCCACAAGGCACCGAGTCGGATAGCAGTCGGAATGGTGTCGTTGGTGCTCTGTGCCATGTTGACATGGTCATTCGGATTGACTGGTTTTTTGGCGTCTTCGAGGCTGAAGCCGAGGATTTGGTTGGCACGGTTTGCCAATACCTCGTTGAGATTCATGTTGTGACTGGTGCCAGCACCTGCTTGGAAGGGGTCGACGACAAACTGGTCTGCATGTTTGCCGGCGATGACTTCGTCTGCTGCGCTGATAATTGCATTGGCTGCACTCGCATCGAGCAAACCGAGGTCACGATTGACTTCTGCTGCGGCTCGTTTGATGACCGCCATCGCCCAGACAAATGCTGGGTATGGTCGCATCCCGCTGACGGGGAAGTTGTGTACGGCGCGTTGTGTCTGGGCACCATACAAGGCACTCGCTGGGACTTGGACCTCGCCCAGGGAGTCTTTTTCGCTCCGAAATCCTTGCGTCATCGCTGCATTTCCCTTATGCTGACGGCACACCAGACTGGCGTGTCGCAACGTTCGCGCGCCATAGTAGCACGAATCAGCCGTTTCGTCGAACGGGTGTGTGCGGGAGTCAATAATGAGCATCCAGACCGTCGCCGTCGTCGGTTGTGGCTTGATGGGCGCAGGCATCGCACAGGTCGTTGCCGCTGCCGGTTACGCCACCATTGTCTGTGAACAAGAAGAAGCGCCACTCGCGCGCGGCTTAGCTCGTATTCGTGACGGGTACGCGCGCTCCGTAAAAAAAGGAAGCATGTCTGACATAGCGGCAGATGCGGCTTTTGCTCGTATCACTGCGACTCTCGACCGTACCGCCTTGCGTGATGCCGACCTCGTCATCGAGGCTATCGCAGAGCAGGCCGAGCTCAAGGTAGCTCTCTTCCGAGAACTCGATGCGATATGCAAACCGACAGCTATTTTTGCTTCCAATACGTCATCCATCCCCATTCACCAAATAGCCCAAGCGACGACCCGTCCCGATCGTGTCGCAGGCTTTCACTTTTTTAATCCTGTCCCGCTGATGCACCTCATCGAGCTGGTCTCGACGCCCTTTACCAGTCCACAAACCCAAGCGCTCTTGCGTGAACTGGGTACCACACTCGGCAAAACGGTCGTAGCGGTTGCCGATCAGAGCGGCTTTATCGTCAATCGCTTGCTCATCCCTTATTTGTTCGAAGCAGTCCGTCTGCTCGATGCCGGTGTCGCTGATCGCGATGCTATTGACACCGCCATGAAGCTTGGCTGTGGCTATCCCATGGGGCCACTCATGTTGCTCGATGTGATTGGTCTCGATACCGCGGTGTCGATCGGCGATGTGCTGGCCCGCGAACTCAACGATCCGCGGCTGGCAGCACCACAGCGCTTGCGTGACATGGTCGCCAATGGTCAGCTCGGCAAGAAGTCCGGTGGGGGCTTTTACCCCTTGGCATAACGGAACACACCAAAGGAGAGCGCAATGAGTATCTGGACCCAAACCACCCACGAGGGTGTCGTTACCCTTACCATCGACAACCCTCCCGTCAATGCCCTCAGCATGGCAGCAGTAGCAGAACTCTCTGCCCTGATTCCGCAGCTTGCCCAGCAGCGCCCCAAGGCGATTATCATTACCGGTGCTGGTGAACGGGCGTTTGTTGCAGGCGCCAATATCAAAGAAATCCACGCCCTCCCGGATGTCACTGCAGGTGCGGCCTTCGGCGAAGTGATGATCCAGCTCGCAGCACAGATTCGTACTGCCGCCTTCCCAGTCATTGCCGCTGTCAATGGTGTCGCGTACGGCGGTGGCTGTGAGCTTGCGTTGATGTGTGACATGCGTGTTGCCAGTAGCAACGCACGATTGGCACTTCCAGAGGTGACTCTCGGCTTGATGCCGGGGTGGGGTGGGAGTGTCCGCGTCGCCCGACGCGCAGGGGTAAGCACCGCGTTGCTGATGGCGTTGACCGGCGACCCCATTGATGCCCAAAACTGCCACCGATTGGGGTTGGTCGATCTGATAACTGAGCCTGTAGAGCTGCTTCCCACTGCCCAAAAACTCGCACAACGCATCGGTTCGATGTCGGCGAGTGTCGTTGCAACTATCAAACGTACCATCCACGCAGGAGCAGATAAACCACTTGAGGATGCCCTCGCTGATGAGTGTGCTACCTTCGCACACATCGTTGTCGCTCCGGATGCCAAAGAAGGCACGGATGCGTTTTTGAACAAACGTACACCACAGTGGACGCAGTCATAACGCCGTATGGTGTGCCGCTTGCTGGGGGTGGTCTGCAATGTCTCGCGACATTTGTCGACCGCCCCAATCGCTTTGTCGCAGTCGTAGAACTCCCCGATGGCACGGTGACCAAAGCGCACATCGCGGATCGTGGCCGACTCGTCGAAACACTCATCCCCGGCGTCCCCATCTGCCTCGTCGCGCGTGACGGAGCAAAACGTGCCACCCAATGGCAAGCCGCTGCTGCACAACGATCCGATGGAACTTGGGCATCACTTGATACCCTCCTCCCCAATCGCCTGATGAAACTCCTGTTGACCGAACACGCACTCCCCGGGGTACCGTCGTACACCGCGGTACGCAGTGAAGTGACAGTCGGCGCGAGTCGCTTCGATTTCGCACTCCAGACCGACGCGGGACCAATCTTCCTCGAGGTAAAATCCGCAGGACGGATTGTTGCTGAGGTGGGACTTGTCCCCGATGCACCGAGCACCCGTGCGACGCGACACCTCCACGAGCTGGCAGAGCATGCCACTCACGGTCGCACCTGCGTGCTCGTGGTGGTCGCGCAGGGCAGCGTGACCCGCGTGGCCATCGATGCAACCATCGATCCGTGGCTCGCAGAAGCAGTGGTGGCTGCCCGTACCGCAGGAGTGCTTGTCATCGGGGTTTCGGCGCACTTCGACCGAAATGGGTTATACTTTCAGCATACCGTTCCATGCGACATATACAGGCCCGACATTCCCTGACTACTCGTGCAGAGGAGGCTCACATGTTTGCAGGCAATACCGAACAACGGAGTTGGTATTATTTTGATTGGGCCGTCTCGGCATATTCCACGACGGTCATTGCGGTGTTTTTGGGACCGTATCTCACCAGCATTGCCAATGCAGCTGCCGAAAACACTGCGGGGATGTTGTACCCGTTTGGGCCGAATATTCCCATCGCGGCAGGTTCGCTGTTTGCCTATGTCACGTCGTTGTCGGTCTTTTTGCAGGTGTTCTTTCTGCCGATCCTCGGGGCCGTGGCAGACTATACGTCACTTAAGCGACGTATGATGGGGATTTTTGCCTATATCTGCACCATTGCCGTGATTCTTTTGTATTTTTTACAAGGGACGAATTATCTCTACGGTGCCGTCCTGTACCTGATCGCCAATCTGACCTTTGGCGCGTCGATGGTTTTCTACAATGCCTTCTTGCCCGAAATAGCGACTCCCGATGAACGCGACACGATTTCGTCGCGCGGTTTTGCGTTTGGGTACCTCGGTGGTGGACTATTGCTCATTCTCAATCTGGTGCTCTTTACGATGCACGACACGTTCGGCATCGATGGTGGCCTCGCAGTGCGCATCTGTCTGGCATCAGCGGGTGTGTGGATGGCAATTTTCCTGCGTATTCCGCTGACCCACCTCCGCGTTGGCGCCCCGTCCAAAGAGCTCGGGCAAGGCCAATCTGTGATCTCGGCAGGATTCAAGCAACTCCGCGACACCATCCGCAACGCGGGTCATTACCCACAGACGTTGCTCTTTTTAGCAGCCTATTTGCTCTACAATGATGGAGTACAGACGGTTATATCGTTGTCCTCGCAATTCGGCACCGAAGAATTGGGGATGGAATCACAGACCCTGATTATTACGATTCTGATGGTACAGTTTGTGGCTTGGTTTGGGGCGTTGGCGTTTAGCCGCGTCGCGAAATTTACCGGTGCCAAACGTGCCATTGTTATGAGCTTGTTGGTGTGGACTGGGTTAACATTTGTGACGTACTTCATGGCCAAAGGCAACGTCTACCAATTCCTCGGATTGGGTGCTGGTATCGCCATTGTGCTGGGCGGCACACAAGCCCTGAGTCGGTCATTGTTTGCCCAGATGATACCCTCAGGCAAAGAAGCCGAGTATTATAGTTTGTACGAAGTCAGTGAACGTGGCACGAGTTGGATCGGGCCGCTGGTTTTCGGATTGGTGTTCCAGTTCACTGGGTCGTATCGTCTCGCACTGGTTATGATTGCATTCTTCTTCATCATCGGGATGCTGTTGTTGTTGTTTGTGAATGTCCGTCGCGCAATTATCGAAGCCGGCAACACGCCACCGGCAATCGTCTAGAGTATCGAGGAACCCATGACCGCCAAAAAAGAGTTCAAGACCCTCGGCAAACGCCACAAAATCATTGATGGACCAGAGAAGTTGGCTGGTTCGGCACAGTATACCGGCGATATGCGCCTGCCTGGGATGCTGTACGGACGCCCGGTCTTGAGCCCGTATGCCCATGCCAAGATAACTGGTATTGATCGTACCGCCGCCATGGCTGTTCCTGGTGTCGTTGCCGTGTTGACCGCTGCCGATTTGCCTACCAAAGACCGCCCGGTTAATTCGCGCGGAAGTGCCGTGTTGGCACACGATGTCGTCTTGTTCCGCGGCCACCCGGTGGTCGTTGTGGTTGCAACCTCCGAAGCAGCCGCAAAAGACGGTGCAGACGCGGTGCTCATCGATTATGAACCACTTCCCGTCGTGGGCGATATGGAATCAGCCATTTTGGCTTCTGCACCCGTGATTTGGCCCAACGGCCTACCCAAAGACGGTATTGACTTGACCGCTGCACACGCTGCAGTCGAGAAAGGCGCCGACGAAGGACATCGCGAACCATCCAATCTGCACGAAGAAACCAAGTTTAACCGCGGTGATGTCGATGCAGCCATCAAAAACGCCGATATTGTGATTACCCGTCGCTATACCACGCCCATCGTGCACCAAGGCTACCTCGAGCCACACGCTGTGGTTGCAGACCCACACATGATGCGTGGCGAATTGACGATCTACACCAGCACCCAAGGGCAGTTTGGTGTCCGTGACGAAATAGCCCGTCTTTTGTCGATGCCCAAATCCAAAGTGCGCGTCGTCCCCATGGTGGTCGGTGGTGCATTTGGTGCCAAATACGGCATCCTCGATCCGTTGGTGGCAGCGGTCGCCTGGGCAGTACGCCGTCCGGTCAAGATGGTGTTGACCCGCTCCGAAGACTTTTTGTCGACCACACCAACCCCCGCTACCATCATTGATTTGACCATTGCCGCCAAAAAAGACGGGACGCTCGTCGCCCTCGATGCGGTCGCAACGTTGGATAACGGTGTCTTCCCCTTTACCATCGGTGGCATTCTGGGCATTTTGTTGGGTGGCTACTACAAATGCGACAACGTCCGTATCCTCTGTCGTGAAGTCCTTACCCACAAGCCACAGGGCGGTGCCTATCGCGCCCCTGGCGCTCCTTCAGCGACATTCGCCATCGAATCGAGCATCGACGAGCTGGCCATCCAGCTCGGTCGTGACCCACTCGAATTGCGTGTCCAAATTGGTGTCGACGAAGGCGATCGTATGGGCAACGGTGATAAGTGGCCGAACATCGGTCTCAAAGCGTGTCTGATGGCCGTGCAGAACCACGAGATGTGGAAAACCCGCACCACCGAAGCCAACACCGGCTGGGGTCTGGCAGTGGGCGGCTGGCCATGTGGCATGTCGCCGGCGGCTTCGGTCTGCCGTGTCGATAGCGACGGTGCCGTCCGTATTCACGTCGGCTCCGTCGATATTTCGGGCGTCAATAGCTCGTTGGTGCTGGTCGCCGCCGAGATTCTCGATGTCAGTCCAGACCGTATCCAATTGATCCAAGGTGACACCCTGACCGGTCAACGTGCTGGCCCGAGTGGTGGGAGCCAGACGACGTACAGTGTGTCTGGTGCTGTTGCTGCCGCAGCCACTGCGGTCCGTACCAAACTGCTCGAAACCGCGGCTGATCACTTCGAAGCCAGCCCTGCCGACCTCGAATTGATCAATGGCGTGGTCAGCGTCAAAGGATTCCCTGACAAAGCAATGGAAATCGGCGCAATCGCCGAACTTGCCGAAAACAAAGCCGGCGGCAATGGTCCTATCGTCGGGGAAGGCACTTCGGCGGTGTCCGAAAACGCACCCGGCTTTGTGGCGCATCTCGCCAAAGTACACGTTGACCCCGATACCGGGCACGTCACCCCGCTGCGCTACTTGGCCGTGCAAGATGTCGGTTTCGCACTGAACCCGACTCTGGTCGAGGGCCAAATCCACGGCGGTGTTGCGCAAGGCCTCGGCTGGGCACTCCACGAGGCGATGATCTACGACGAGTACGGTCAATTGCTGACCGCCAGCTTCATGGACTACGACCTTCCCGGCTTCGAAGTATTGCCTGATATCGATGTCGTATTGGTCGAAAACAAGTCACCCTTCGGTCCGTTTGGTGCACGCGGCATCGGTGAACCACCCATTACCGCTGGTGCAGCGGCTGTCGCAAACGCGGTACGCAACGCAGTCGGCGCACGTGTGACAGATTTGCCACTCCGCGCAGAACGCGTCTGGCGCGCCCTCCACCCTGCCGAATAGACACTCTATCACAAACGCCGGTACCGCAAGGTACCGGCGTTTTGACACAGATGCAGAGGTAACCCATGACCACACAGCGCAGTTCGTATGGTGACAGATTGCTGGTTTTTCTCTCGTCGAAGGGAATAGAACTCGGCATCCTGGTTGCGGTGTGGTATTCCTTCATCGGGGCACAATGGATGAATGGGGCGTTGCCGATGGGGGCAGAGTACCCACGCAACATGCACTCGTTCTTCTTTTGGGAACACCTGCAAACCTGCGGCAGTTGCGCACTATGGTCCGACGTCATGGGCGGATATCCCGTCTTTGCTGATGTGTTTGGCTCTTTTTTGCACCCACTTTCCATGCTGATGACGCTCCTCTACGGTGCAGTCAAAGGCAGTGCATTGACCTTGGCCGGTTCATTTTTGATGATAGGGCTCGCTGCCTGGTGGCTCGGACGGATCTATGCACTCCACCCGGTCGCTCGCCTCTGGTATGCCGTTGCGGCAATGGTCGGTGGTCACATGGCATCGCGGCTCGAGCTCGGGAGTGTCGGGATGCCACTCTCCATCGCCGCCCAATGGCTGTCAGTTGTTGCACTGATTGCCTTCTTCAGGCTACCCACACTCCCCTCCGCCATGATCCTTGGTGTAGTGGTCGGCATATTGATGCAGGCAGGGCAGGGGTACATGCAACTCGCGTTTGTGCTGGTGTTGCCGGTGTTTGTGGCGTATGCATGGTACGACGAGTGGTTTATGAGCAATCGAGGCGCCAAAGTCCTGTTGCTCTGTGTTGCCGCCGGTGTCGCACTGCTCCTCTCCGCACCGTTGTGGCTCCATCTGCTCACGTATCCGAGTTTGTTTTCCAAAGATGTTGATAAAACCTTTTCGTTTGCCGAACCCGTTGGGACGCTCTTCCAAAACATGCTGGTAGGGACGTTCGATGTCGCAAAAACGACAGCCATTAATAATTTTGCGTATCCCTGGGCATATAGCACCTATATCGGTCTGACGGCATGTCTCTTGGCGGTGGTGGCGCCGTTCATCGTGCGTTCCCCGGCGCACAAAAAACTGACACATCTGATGGTTCTCTTGGTCGTGTTGCTATTGTTCATCGCTAGCGGTACCCCACAAAAGATGCTTGCGGCGCTGCACATCCCTGCGTTGACGCGGGCTTTGATCGGACTGCGGTTCTTGGTCATCCTCAATGGCCCAGCAACGATGGCAGTCCTGACCCTGGCAGCACTCGCCGTGCACGAGATCTTGACGGGCAAGGTCCTGCCTGCACGGGTCCAGCGGCTCCGACGGCAACTTCAACGGAGCATGCACGTCGACACGGTCGCCGTCATCGTGCTTGTTTTTTTAACAGCCAATATCATTGATGTCGCCGCTTTTGCAAAAAACTGGGTCTACGACGCCCCTGCTTTTTCCGAACAACAGCTCCGCATACAAGCAGATGTAGCCGCCCTGGGGAATGCCACGGTGACGACGGATGCGGAGTGGATGCATATGCCGTTGCTCGAAAAGCATGTCAACATCACCAATCTGCATATGGCATGGCAAATAGACGGTGCCAAATTCCCCCGTGCAGAATACGAAATCCGACTCGACGTCCCCGGTGACATGCACCTCGTCACACAGTACAAAGACAATTGGGTCTTGGTGCAATCGGACGACCCCGAGACGCGCTATGCCGTTGTCTATGCCCCGGACAATTCGGTCATTCCGTGCGAAGTGCCACAAGCGCGTGGCGGATCCATCCTGGTACACTGCGACACTCCAGCAGGTGGGGTACTCCGAGTGTTCGAACATGCGCTGTGGGGATGGACCTCGTCTGTAGATGGAGTGACATCCACAACCCCGCGTGATACCGATTGGATTACCGCAGATGTGCCTCCCGGTGTGCAGACGATTCGATTCACATACCAGCCGTGGACTGCAACGGTTGCAGTGTTGCTATGGTGTCTGGGGTGGGTCATTGTTGCAGGCGTATGGTTGTGGTCGGTGGGACGTTGGATACATGCGATGCGCCAGAGTACGTCACATCCGACCGAGGGTCATGTCGGGTAACCTCCTGTCCGGATTGTATATGCGACTTCCTGCCGCGAGTGCATTGGCTTTTGCCGGCATAAACCTGCGAATCTCAGCGACGCGTGCAACCTACGACAGTGCACATCAGCACCTGATGTTTGTACGATGTTGCTGTTGATAGAAAGAAGCAGTGCATCGCGGAAAGAATGGACGCCAGTTTCTATATAGTTCCCACTCGTGTGGTTCAGTCACAACGGGAATCGGACAGAATCTTCCGGTGAAACCAGGAGTTTGGTTGACTGCGCACCTCTCGAGCGAACCAGCCAACTTCCGATGCACTCAAAATCTTGTGACATACTGGCAGCAAGGAAGGTACTCTCAATCACATGCTGGATGTGTTTCTGTTTTTCTAGCGACCGCTCTGGATTGAGCAGAGTTTGGGGCGAGACAGCGTGTGATCACACAGATGCGTCTTGAACCGATGTAACGGTATGGGCGATGCGGGATGAGAGAACGCTGTGAAGGTCACCAAAACGAGGTAGGAATCGATATATATGAAAACTATTCTTATGCATCGTCTCATCAGCGCAATTATCATCACGTGTGTATGGGTAATGACCGCACTTCCCTTCTTTTCGTTTGAAGCCATCCAACCTGGCCGTGAATTCCCGGTGCATATCGTCAAATGGTATGGCTGGGAGCA
>JBJONV010000020.1:0-3726 GCA_046051665.1 Chloroflexota bacterium | reverse complement strand
GGCAAATACGCAACCATGCCTTCGGATGGTGCGTTGACGTTCCGGCGCGCTCCGTGCTACGATGAACCAAACAAACCCATGCAATGGAGCATTTCAATGACCGAAGCAATCCGTCAGATATATTGGAACATCGGTGAGCAGCTCGGCAGTTTCACCGTGTACATCACCGCACTCGCAGCGATGCTTGTGCTTTTTTATGGCATCGTGCGTGACGCCAACACCTGGCGCAAGGGCAAACCCGATGGCCGCCTCGATGCCATCGGGAGCCGTGTCTCTACCGTTTTGGCCGAAACGTTGGGGCAACGAAAAACCCTTCAAGACCGCAAACCTGGCATGATGCATGCGTTGATTTTCTTCGGATTCCTCGGGTTGTTCATCGGCACTGATGTCATCGCCGTCGAAGAAGACTTCACGATCCCTTTGATGGGCAGTGACGCCGGCCGCATTCTGGTCGGCGATTTTTATCGCTATTACGAAACCATCCTGGACGCCGTCGGCCTCCTCTTTGTCGGCGGCCTCATCTGGGCCACCATCCGCCGCTACGGCTTCAAGTCCGACCGCTTGCACGATCGCAAATACGACCGCGAAGCCATGATGTCGCTCATTTTTGTGGGTATCAGTGGGTACCTCATCGAAGGTTTGCGCATCGCCAATCAGACCATCCGCGGCGCCGTCGTCTTCGACCAGCCCTGGGCGGTTCAGTCATTCGTCGGGTACGGCCTGGCAGTGGTCTTCCGCGCCATCGGCTGGGGCAATATCAGCAGCGTCGGCATGGATCTGCACTTCATTCTGTGGATGGCCCATACCGTCGTTGCCTTCGGCTTCATTGCTGCCATCCCGTATACCGGTCTGCGCCATCTGGTCTATACCCCACTCAATACGTTCTTCAAACGCACCCGTCCACGCGGTGCGTTGGCACCGATTCCCGACTTCGAGGCCGAAATAGAAAAAGACGAGCCGCAATTGGGCGTGGCTACCCTCAACGACCTGACCTGGAAGCAACGCCTCGACCTCGACGCGTGTCTCGCCTGTGGCCGCTGCCAATCGGTCTGCCCGGCCCATGCCTCCGGCTCGAACCTCTCACCCAAATTCCTCATCACCAAGCTCGCCGACATGCAGCGTGGTGATCCCATCATGCTCAAAACGGGCAAAGAAATGGTCCTCGAAGGCGCGGGACGCGGTTCGTTCGATGCCATTGGGCTGCTCGAAGCGGGCGTCTACGACGAAAACGAACTGTGGAGCTGCACCACCTGCGGCGCCTGTGTCGAAGAGTGCCCAGCCATGATCGACCACGTCGATTTGGTCGTCGACTTCCGCCGCAACCTGACCATGATTCAGAGCGAAGTCCCGAGCGGCGTCAAAAAGGTACTCGACGGCATCGAGCGCGCCAACAATCCATGGCGCCTGCCCCAAAAAGAACGTTCCGCCTGGGCCGCCGGCCTCGATTTGCCGACCATGGCAGACAAAGGCAGTGCCGACGTCCTCTTCTGGGTCGGCTGTGCCCCCAGCTATGACGACCGCTCCAAGCGCACCGCCCGTGCCATGGCGCAGCTCCTCAAGCAAGCCGACGTCGATTTCGCCATCCTCGGCGGCGAAGAATGCTGCACCGGCGATCCCGCTCGCCGTATGGGTGAAGAACTGCTCTTCAAACAACAGGCCGAGACGAATGTCGGCACCCTCGGGCAGTACACGTTCAAAACATTGGTGACCACCTGCGCACACTGCTATAATTCGCACAAAAATGAATATAGCCAGTTCGGCGGTCGTGCCGGTATCGACTACCAGGTTGTCCACCACACCGAGTATCTTGCTGGCCTCGTTCGTGACGACAAACTCAAGCCCGTCACCGAGGTCAAACAAAAAGTCGCCTACCACGACCCCTGCTACATCGGTCGCTACAACGACGTGTACGACGATCCACGCGAACTCCTGCAAGCCATCCCCGGCATCGAGCTGGTCGAGGCACCCGGTACTAACCGCAACAAAGCCATGTGCTGCGGCGGTGGTGGCGGCAACGTCTGGATGGAAGGCTTCGGCGACAAAAAGACCAACGTCATCCGCCTCGAACAACTCCGCACCGAGCAGCCCGATACGATTGCCGTAGCCTGCCCGTTCTGTATGGTCATGTTCGAAGACGCCGCCAAAACCATGGGTATCGATGACACCGTCGCACGCCAAGACGTCGCCGAACTGCTCCTCCAGTCGGTCACCGTCCACGAGTAGTCGATACATACGTATGGAAAAAGACGCCGGGCAGACATCGTCTGCCCGGCGTTTTGTGTCACCCGTGCGCGGGAGTTCACCCTGTTTCTCCAGCTGCCGTGCTCCACTGGAGTGCTGCTGAGCCACAGAAAAAGTCAGCGCAGCGTTTTTTCGCTATCCCATCCTACAGCCTGTGCGCCTCGTGACCCCACACAGCGAGTGGCGGGGGTCTGTGGCACCTGCTGTGCATACACTCATCCCGCCCCGCCATAGACCCGCATGGTGCGTATCGCCGCTGGCGCAGATTGCCCAATGACGCGGAGTCGCACTGCCGTTGAGAGTGTGCCCGCTACATGCACGAGTCTCCGATTCCCGATAGATGCTCCATCGGCCACTCCGAGCCAATCTGCTCCCTGGAGCACCTCGAGCACCCACCCATCGATGCGTTGTCCCAACGGCAGATACTCACGTACCTCGATGAGCGCCAGCTGCTGCGGCGACGCAAACGAGAGGGTGAGGGTCGGCATGGTATCGTCTGCTGCCGCGACCCAGCATGTCTGTGCGTCATCCTGCGTATGCAGCGCGGGGCACTGTGGATGGGCAGTCGACGCTCGTACCTGCGTTGGGGTCAATGGGTGTGCATATAACTGTTCCCGTGCAGCTGCAAAGCCAAGCAACGCTGCGCGATCGAGGGGATGCACCTGACCCGTCGGCGCCACCGGGAGGTTGACGAGGAGGTTTGCTCCGCGCCCGACAGACGCGAGATACAAATCCAACAGATTGGCGGGCGTCCGTACCTTCTCGTCTTCGTGGGCATGGTAGAACCACCCTGGTCGGATAGAGACATCGCACTCGGCAGGGAGCCAGGCGGTGCCATCGCGCTGCCCACGATTGAGGATTGCGGGTTCGGCCAAACCCGGGTACAAACCCGTCGGGTCGATGGTTGCCCAACACGGGTCACCAGCGATACCGTGTTCGTTGCCCACCCAGCGGACATCGGGTCCGGCGTCGCTAAAGATACAGGCATCGGGCTGCAAATCACGCACGATCTGGAATGTTTCTTCCCAGCCGTAATAGGTCGTTGCATCGATTTTGCGCTGCTCGTTTGCACCCCCATAGAACCCATCCCCGCCGTTGGCGCCATCGAACCACACCTCAAAGAGCGGACCGTAATTGGTCAGCAACTCGCGTAGCTGGTTGCGGTAATAGGTCAGGTACGCGGGTTGTCCATACGCTGCGTGATTGCGGTCCCACGGCGACAAATAGAGGCCGTACGGTAACCCAGCGGCAGCACATGCGCGTGCTAGTTCACCGACGACATCCCCCTTCCCATCGCGCCAACGGCTCTGCGCAACGGTGTGGGTGCTGTACCGCGACGGCCACAGGCAGAACCCATCGTGGTGTTTTGCCGTCAAAATCAGACCGCGCATCCCACCACGCTTGGCGGTGTCGACAATCTGTTCGGCGTCGAATGCAGTCGGGTTGAACACATCCGGGGATTCGTCGCCATATCCCCATTCACGA
>JBJONV010000019.1:0-10107 GCA_046051665.1 Chloroflexota bacterium | reverse complement strand
ACAAAATCTACCGCGGCATGGGTTCGATCGATGCCATGCAACAGGGCGGCGGAGAACGCTACTTCCAAAACACACGTGAAGGACGCAAGTTGGTCGCAGAGGGTATCGTCGGCCGCGTGCCGTTCAAAGGCGCTGTGGGCGACACCATCTACCAACTCGTCGGCGGCCTCAAAGCCGGCATGGGCTATGTGGGCACACCGACCATCCAAGACTTGCGCGTCAAGGCACGCTTCAACCGGATTAGTATGGCCAGCCTGACCGAGTCGCACCCACACGATGTCACCGTCACCAAAGAGGCACCGAATTACGGCCAACGCTAACGGCGGTTCGATAGAACAGACCATTATCACCCACATCCTGCAGACATTCCCGACGACCCAAGCAATCTATCTGTTTGGGTCGTTCGGCACGTCCGACGAGCGCCCCGACAGCGACATCGACATCGCCGTCGTGCTGCCCTTTGATATGGCCAAAACCGCTAGCGCGGGGATGCACGAACTCAGCATCGACCTGATGATTCAGACGGGACGAGCGATTGACCTCGTCAATCTGCGGGCAGTTGATACCATTTTGCAGTTTGAAGTCATCAGCACCGGACGGCGCATCGCTGCCCCGCAGCGCACCGAAAGGGATCTTTTCGAAGTGGTCATCATCAAATCGTATCAACACTTCAATCGCGAACGTGCCGCCATTGTCGCCCACGGCCTACAAACGGGGATGTTTTATGCACGTCGATGATGTTATTCTGGCGAAGCGCATATCCATTGAACACTGTATCAATCAAATCGAATCCTACCTGTCGCTTCCACGAGTGATTCCATTAACGGAGGATGTTCTTACCCAAGATGCCGTCACGATCAACATCTAGCGCGCCTGTGAATCGTGATTCGACAACGCCAATCGGGTCGTGCGACGCCGTCGCTTGGGATCCCCCAAAGAGGCGAGAGAGAGCGTTGTGTTGCTTGCCGAGGCAGGCATCATCGATACACCAATGCTCCGGGGTAGGCTGGGCATGGTCGGATTTCGCAATATCGTCGTACACCAATACACCCGCCTCGATCCGACCATCCTTACATCCGTTATGACAATCTAAATATATGATGCGTTGGCATTTGCCCAAGCCATGACAGCGCAATCGGAGTGAGACGGTATCAGGGAAAAGCTTCGCCCGTGGACGGCGAGGCAGCTGCGAAGGGAGGATCAGTGCATCTGCACAGCGCACATCCTGGGCGGACATACACGGGGCGGTCAGGGGTCGATTGCGGTGCGAAAACTTCCTCCCCACGATGGCGCCTGAGCGCCTCCTGACCATATGCTCCCACACACTCCAGTGGGCACCTACCCATCACGCGGCACGGGGCGACCAAGATAGCAACGGGGGAGCGGCGCTTGCCGCTCCCCCGCTTTTCCCTGAAAAAAAGCACCCTACTTGGCGACGACCTCATCGAATCCGGCCTCGTTGATGGCGGCTACCAATACCGGAGCAGCCACGTTGGTGTGCTCGATGGTGACGATTTTGGTGGGGATATCGACGGTCACGGTGGTGACTCCGGCGATTTCTTTGACTTCGTTGGTGATTGCGCGCACGCAGTGGTCGCACGAAATGCCAGCGACATGATACGAGGTGGTGGTCATATACTTCTCCTGGCTCCAAATGGAACAGCAGATTCAGTATAAAATGATGCTACATTCACGTCAATCCAGGATATATGAGGCACGCATGAAGGCAACGATTGGGGTCATCGGCGGCAGTGGGCTGTATAGCATGCCCGGGCTGACCGATGTCGAGACGGTCGAACTCTCGACACCGTTTGGTGCACCGAGTGACGCCTACGTCATTGGTACCATCGCCGGTCAGCGTGTAGCGTTTTTGCCGCGGCATGGTGTCGGGCATCGCTATACGCCCAGCGAAGTACCGGTACGAGCGAACATCTATGGCTTCCGCATGCTGGGCGTGCGCTCGCTGATAGCCGTCAGCGCGGTCGGCAGTTTGCGCGACGACTATGCACCGGGCCAAATCGTCATTCCGACGCAATTGTACGACCGCACGACCGGGATCCGTCCCAATACCTTCTTTGGCGGCGGGATTGTGGCCCATGTGGCCTTCGACAAACCGTTCGACGCGGGGCTCAGCGATCGCCTCGCGACTGCTGCGACCGATGCAGGTGCGGCATTCCACGTCGGTGGCACGTATGTGTGCATGGAAGGACCGCAGTTTTCTACTCTAGCCGAAAGCAACGAAAACCGTCGGCGCGGCTTTGACTTGATAGGCATGACTGCCTTGCCCGAGGCAAAACTGGCTCGCGAGGCCGAGATTGCCTATGCCATGCTGGCCTGTGTCACCGATTACGACTGCTGGCACCCTGCCCACGATGCCGTCACGGTCGAAACCGTGGTGGCCACGATGCATGCCAATGTGGCGATGGCCCAAGACATCATCCGACGCGTCGTACCGCTAATCGGGACGGGCTTCGAGAGCCCAGCCCATCGCGCGCTGGCAACGGCAATCATGACCAACCCCGCCGTCATCCCGGCCACACGCCGGGCGGAACTGGCGCTCCTCCTTGATCCGTATTTACAGAAGTAAGACAGTGCAATGACCACGACACTCAAACCCGTGTGTATGTCCATCATGGCGCATCCCGATGACGCAGAATTCAGTAGCACGGGCACCCTCCTGACCTGGATCAACGAAGGCTACGACGCATACATCTGTGTGATCACCGACGCGTCAGCGGGTGGCTCGGACGACGCTACCGATTTGAGCTTAGCAGCCCGCCAAGTGACCATCGATACCCGCAAAAAAGAACAAGCCGAAGCAGGCCGCATTCTCGGTCTCAAAGGGGTGATCCACCTCGATTACCCGGATGGCCGGCTCTACCCGACGCTTCAGCTCCGCAAGGATTTGGTGCGGGTCATGCGTACTTACAAGCCATCGCGCTTGATTTGTCAGTCGCCCGAGCGCTTCTGGGGCACGCCATTAGGCATCGCCCGCTATCACCCCGACCACATCGCAGCCGGGACAGCCACGTTGGCTGCGGCATATCCTGCGTCACAGAATCCGTGGGACTTCCCCGAGCTCATGACCGAGGAAGGTTTGTTGCCCCACAAAATCCGCGAATTGTACATCGTCGGGTCACCGGTACCGAATGTGGCCATCGATATTGAGGCAGTCTTCGAGCAAAAGCTGGCTGCCTTGCATGCGCATGCCAGCCAGGTCGGTGCGGTAAATCCCGAACTCGACAAGCGCATGCGCGACTGGGCGGTCGAATTAGGGGAACGCTTCAATCTACCCATGGCCGAAATATTCCACAAGACGGAGAACCTCTAGATGCGCAAAACCCTGCCTTCGGCAGAAGCACAACGCGGCTTCATGCTGATTACGTTGACGACGGTGCTCGCCAGCTTCGCGATGTCGGGCCAACAGGCTATCGTGACCAACTTTTTCGAGAACCAGCTCAATCTCCAAGGCCCGCAGTTCGGCTACATCACCGCCATCCGCGAGATTCCCGGCTTTCTGATTATCTTTTTGACGGCGCTGTTTTATCGATTGTCATTGCCCAAATTAACCACATTGGCATTGACCACGCTGGCGATAGGCTATGCGTTATTCAGCATTGCAACGGACTTCGCGACGGTCACCCCATGGGTCATCCTGAGCTCGATGGGCTACCATACCTGGTTGCAGACCCAACATGCGTTGGCCATGAGTGTCACGACCGAAAACAAATCGGGGGCGATTTTGGGTCACGTGACCGCGCTCGGCAACCTGGGTGGTTTGGTCGCCATGGTGATTATGGCAGCAGGGTTTTACCTCAATCTGATGACCTTCACCAGTGCATTCTGGCTGACCGGGCTGGCTTCGCTGGCTGCCGGCATCATGATTTATTCGTTCCCTAGTCTGCGCAATGGGGTGCCGCACGAGGTAACCACCAAGCGTGAGCCGATTGTCATCCACAAAGACTATCGCTTCTATTACATGCTCAATTTGTTGGACGGTGGCCGGCAGCAGATTTTCTTTTCGTTCGGATTGTGGGTATTGGCGCACAAGTTCAGCTTGGATGTCACCCGTCTGACGATGATTTTGATTGGCGTCAATCTGGTCAACACGTTGATTGGACGGCGCGTGGGCAAGCTCATCGACCGCTTCGGCGAACGACCGATGCTGGCTGCGGCCAATGTGCTGTATGTGGTCGCGCTGACCGGGTATGCCTTTAGCGACAACATCTGGGTGTTGGTGGCATGTTACACGGTGTACAGTGTCATCTTCCCCATTTCGTGGGTGGGTGCCAATACGTACCTGCGCAAAATCGCTTCGCACCAAGACATTGCGCCTTCGATTGCTATGGGGTTGACGATGCAGCACGTGGCGGCGGTGATTGTTCCGTTGGCAACGGGGTACATCTTGAACTTCTATGGCTACCAAATTCCGTTCATGATTGCCTGCGTCTTCGCAGTGATTACCATGATATCGACCCGCTTCATCAATCCGGCAACCCAGAAGTCCCAGTCACGACTCGCAGAAGAAGCCGCTGCATAAGGCAGCACCTATGGAGGATGCAATGTCGCTTTCGCCCAATTTGATTGTTCATAACGCCAAAATCATCACCCTCGACCCAACCAAACCACAGGTCAGCGCCGTCGCCAGCCTGAATGGATTGATTGTCGCCACCGGTGACGATGCCAGCATCTTGGCGCTGGCTGGCCCTGGCACCAAAATACTCAACCTCAACGGTGCAATGGTCATCCCGGGCTTTAACGATTCGCACAACCACATGCTCGAAGTAGGCATCAAGTTGACGCGCATCTCGCTTGATGACTGCAAATCCCTCAAAGAAATGCACGATCTCGTTGCTGCAGCCGCCAAAAAGACTCCCGCCGGCCAATGGATTATCGGCGAAGGCTGGAACGAATCGTTCTTGGTCGAAAACCGTGTGCCCACGCGTGCCGACATCGACAGTGCGACCGACAAACACCCAGTGCTGCTGAAGCGCTTCTTCAATATGGACACGGTCAACAGTGTCGCCCTTCGTATGGCCGGCGTCGACGCCAATACGCCAGACCCAGCAGGCGGCTCGATCGAACGCTTCCCGGATGGCACGCCCAACGGCATCTTGCGTGCCGCCGCCAAGTTGCTGGTGCGCAATCTGTTGCCGGCTGTGACGCAGGATCAATGCGTCGAGGCCATCGACAAAGCAGGCCAGCAGTACCTGACCTACGGCATCACCAGCATTCAAGAACCGGGCTTGTACCCGTGGGAAATCCGCGGTTACATGGCTGCCCATCGTGAAGGCAAGTTACACCAGCGTTCGTCGTTGATGCCGTCGTGGCATGGCTTCCGCGAAGAAGAAAACGAAGCAGAGCTCGACGACCGTGCTGCCAATCTGGGCATCTGGAGCGGTTTGGGCGACGAGATGTTGCGCATGACGGCGCTCAAGATGGCCGTCGACGGCGGTACCACGAGCCGCACCGCATGGATGTTCAAACCGTTTGTGGGCGAGACGACCGTGCGTGACTTCAACCGCCTCAACCCGGCCGATTTGCGCCGCTACTTCAAGCGAGGCCACGACCTGGGCTGGGACATCGGCATCCATGCCATCGGCGACCGCGCCCACCACGAGTCAGCGCTGGCCTTTGCCGATGCCGTCGCCGCCAACCCACGCGATCATCGCCACAACATCATCCATGCGTACTTCGCCAGCGAGCAATCACTCGACGCGATGGCCAAGTACAAAATCGGAGCGGTTATCCAGCCGACGTTTATTTACTTCGAAGGCGACGATTTGTTCCGTGACGTCGGCGAAGAGCTGGCCCACGAGTACAAGCCGGCCAAGACGTACCTCAAGCGCGGGATCCCGATGATTGCGTCGAGCGACATCCCCAGCACGTTCCACTACAACCCATTCATCAGCTTGTACAGCTTGGTCACCCGCAAAACCCACAAGGGTACGGTGATTGCGCCACAAGAAGCAATCAGCCGCATCGAGGCATTGCGCTCGTACACGGCCAGCCCGAGCTGGTTGACCCGTGAAGAGCACATCAAGGGCATCTTGATGCCAGGGATGTTGGCCGACATGGCCGTCCTCGACCGCGACTACCTGACCTGTAGCGAAGAAGAAATCCTGCAGATCAAGGTCACCACCACCATCCTTGGCGGCAAGGTGGTCTACCAGCGCGGGTAAGGTACGGTTCGTCCATCCAGCAGGGCATCTTTCGAGCAGGGCAACGTACGGGCAGGGTTTATTGCAATAAACCCTGCTCGATGCTTTTTTGTGTCATGGCACGAAACCCTGCTCGATGCTTTTTTGTGTCATGGGACGAAATCCTGCTCGATGCTTTTTTGTGTCATGGCACGAAATCCTGCTCGATGCTTTTTTGTGTCATGGCACGAAACCTTCTCGAATTCTCTCCCCAACCCGCGCGGCATTCGTTCAAAAACGCTTTATGGTATACTTCATGTGCATTGGGTACGCCCATGCATGACGGAGGAGATACCACATGCCTGTTATTCCGAGTGTTGTCGAGCGCACCCCCCGCGGCGAACGCGGCTGGGACCTCTATTCCCGCTTGCTCCAAGAGCGGGTGATTATGTTGGCCGCCCCTATTGACGACGATGTCGCATCGTCGATTGTCGCGCAGTTGCTGTATTTGCAGCACCAAGACGCCAAGCGTGACATTTGGTTCTACATCAACAGTCCGGGCGGGAGCGTCCGCGACGGTCTGGCGATTTATGACACGATGCACATCATCAACCCAGATGTCAACACCGTTTGTGTCGGCCGCGCTGGGAGCATGGCCACGATTCTGTTGGCAGGTGGCACCAAGGGCAAGCGCTACGCCTTGCCGCATTCGACCATCCACTTCCACCCGGCCGGCGGCGGCGCGCAGGGCTACGCCCCAGACGTCGAGCGCATGGTGCAGGAGCTGTTGCGTCTGCAGACCGTGGGCAACGGGTTGTTGTCGGCCGATACCGGTCGCACCCCCGAAGAAATCACGCGTGACTTCTCACGCGATAAATTCATGACGCCGACCGAAGCCAAAGAATACGGCTTCATTGATCATATCCTCGACGTCCCCGCCCGCGGATAATTCCACTCCTACACGGCGGAGTGCTATTGACAAGGAGCCATTCACGATGGGATTACTCACCGGCAAGCGCGCCCTCATCATGGGCCTAGCCAACGACAACTCAATCGCCTGGGGCATTTCGAAGGCATTCCACGCCGAGGGTGCTGAGCTCTGCTTTACCTACGTCGGCGAAGCCATCGAAAAGCGTGTGCGCCCGTTGGCAGCGAGTTTAGGCGTCGACTTCATCGAACCCTGCAACGTGGACAGCGATGCCGATATCGACAACCTGATGGTTGCCATCAAAAACCGCTGGGGTACCTTCGACATCATCGTGCACGCCATTGGTTTTGCGAAAAAAGATGAACTGGCTGGTGATTACCTCAACGTCAGTCGCGAGGGCTTCCGCATTGCCATGGACATCAGCGTCTACTCACTGACGGCCGTTGTCAAAGCCGCACGTCCGATGCTCAACAGCGGCGGTTCGGTGATTACCCTGACCTACCACGGGTCACAACAGGTTGCGCAGAACTACAACGTCATGGGCGTCGCCAAAGCAGCCCTCGAGGCCAGCGTGCGCTACCTGGCAAGCGACCTAGGCCCTTCCAACATCCGTGTCAATGCAATCAGTGCAGGCCCAATTCGTACATTGGCGGCAAGTGGCATTACCGGGTTTAAGGATTTGCTCAAGAACTTCCCCGATCAGGCGCCACTGCGAAAGCTCGTGAGCCAAGAGGAAGTAGGCAACATGGCGATGTTCTTGTGCAGTGATCTGGCATCTGCCACCACCGGCGAGATTATCTACGTCGATGCCGGGTTCCGCACCGTCAGCGTCAAAATCTAAGACAGACACAAAACCGCCCGCCGTGCTGATGCACGGCGGGCGGTTTTCGTTGGATCGGTACCTAGTGTCCGTCTGGCAATGTATCCGAGCCGATGAGTTTGTGATATACCCAGCGCAACAAGTACTGCATGACCGATACAAATGGGATAGCCAAAAAGAGACCAAGCACACCGCCGATTTCGGCACCGGCGAGGATTGCAGCAATGACCAAAATCGGGTGGAGATGCACTGCTGGCCCGACCACTGCAGGGATGATGACGTAGTCCTCGAACATCCGCAACACAAAGTAGACTGCGCCAATAACTCCCGCCACCACAGCCACCGTGTCGCCAAACGGCAACGGACTTTGGAATATGGCCATGATGATTGCAAACGCAGCTGCCGACCACGGGCCGATGATGGGCAAAATCTCGACCACTCCGCTGACAATCCCGATGAGGAGGGCGTATCGAACGCCGAGAAGCCACAACGCAATCGTCGTCAAGACGGCCATGATTGGGATAAGCAATAATGTCCCGCGGATGTATCCGCGCAGGATCCCATTGATGTGTCGACCGACATAGCGAACTTCTGCTTGATGTACGGTCGGCACGAGATTCACCAGGGTACGGGCGACCTGCTTGCCATTCATCATCAGGAAGAAACTGGTGATGAGAAACGCGAGGAGATGCAGAAAGCCATGAATGACGGAGACAGCCAACGAAGGCAAGTTCGCAGGAATTTCCAACACACGCTTCGCAACGAGCTCTTTGATGTGCGCACCAACTGGCACCTCTGTCCCCGCCACCACAAATGTCCACGAATCAAGGACTGCGAGTGCGTTGGGCAAATCTGCGCGCAGGCTGCGATATTGCGACGTCACAATCGGACCGAGTTGCGCAAGTATCAGCGCACACAGCCCAGCCATCAGCACAAAAAACAACGTTGTAGCCAGGACACGCGATTGTCGGAGATATGGAGCAGCAACGTCAACAACGGGAGAAAAAATGTAGGCAAATACCGTAGCACCGAAAAACACCATTGCAACGTCGTGTACTGCGGTATAGAGGATATACGCGAATGCAAGTGTGCTGAACGCTGCCACCCACTTCACGAGCGGACTAAAGATAATGCTGGGACGGGGTGATTCCATGGTTGCCTCAATATCGCTCTGCGCAGGGTCATCTTCGGGAATGGGTTGGGCATGGAATCGCGCGGGGGTATCTGTGAGCGCGCTACCCGCGATTGCGGCTGATGGGAATCTTGGTTTCGAGCTGATCCATGTGGTTATCGGTTTGCGTCACGCTGATTGCGATTGCTTCGGCGTCGATCCCCGGCACATAACGTTTGATGACTTCGCAGAGTTCAGCCTTCATGCGATTCATCATGTCGGGGGTGAGTTTGACGCGGTCAGATACCAACACGCTGAGCAGACGGCTCCGTGCTGCTTCAGCAGACCCTTTATTGCGGCTAAAGAATCCCATTGCGGACTCCTTTCGTACGATACGACTCAGCGTTTGCCCTGGAACATGCCGGACAATCGCTCCATCAACGATGGATTGTCCTCGATCGGGTCGATTTTGATGGATTCACCGGTAATCCGCCGAGCAATATCCAGATAGTATTTGCCGGTCTTGGAAGAGCGATCGAGGACCAATACCTCTCCGCGATTGGTCGCGGTGATAACAGCTTCGTCGTCCGGGATAATCCCGATGAGGTCAACGGCCAAAATCTGTAGCAAATCCTCGACCGACATCATTTCGCCGGTGCGGACCATCTTAGGGCGCAATCGATTGACGATCAAGCGTGGGTGACCTTTGCCTGCTGCTTCACACAGCCCAATGATACGATCTGCATCACGCACCGCCGAAACTTCTGGAGTGGTCACAATTATCACTTCATCTGCACCTGCGATCGCGTTTTTGAAGCCGCTTTCGATGCCGGCGGGACTATCGATGAGGACATAATCGGCTTCACCACGGAGTTGATCGACGAGTTCGATCATCTCGGTTTGTGATACGGCGTCTTTGTCTTTGGTCTGCGCAGCAGGAAGGAGGTATAACTCGCCATTGTGCTTGTCTTTGATGAGTGCTTGGCGTAGGCGGCAGTTCCCTTCGATGACGTCGACGAGGTCATAGACGATGCGGTTTTCAAGACCGAGTACGACGTCGAGATTGCGCAGACCGATGTCGGCGTCTACGACGATGACTTTTTTGCCG
>JBJONV010000018.1:0-10310 GCA_046051665.1 Chloroflexota bacterium | reverse complement strand
CTTCATCCCGGCCATTTTAAACGTCAGCGACTTGGTTGGGATTGCTTCAGCGAACACCAAACCTACAACGAAGGGATTTTGGTTTGCCCCACGAATCAGCGAATCGTTGTTGGAATCAAACAAATCGGGGAGCGAGCCGCTGTCTATGGCAGACGCGGTCACATCGACATTGATACCGTTCACCACAACGGACCCTGAAATGGTCATTGCAGGGACGGGAGTCGGTACCGGCTGCTCGACAGGTGCATCCTCGACAGGCGCACCACCTTCGCTGGCGACTGGTTCTGCTTCGACCGGTACAGGGGCAACTACTGCGTTTGGATCCACATAGTAGGGATTGGCCCTGCCCTTCAGTGATGCACTATAGAAAAGCGGGACACCGGCTTTGGTGGCATGGAGCATCGGTCGGAACTCATCCGCGCAGCCGACCACGTTGGGCGACGGGAGTTCGGTATCGAACGACCAGACGATGACTGCGGGTCGCGGCACTGAAGCCAGCGATTCACATGTCAATGTATCGACTGGATCGAACCGCTGCAGTCGCTCTGGTTTGCTTAATTGAATCTGCGAGAAGAATGGTTCAGGAGACGTATCGCGCCAGCAACAACCGGCTACGTATACCGTGGTGTCGTGTGACAGCGAATCGACTAAGCGCACCAGTTCTCGACCGATAGGAACATCGTCGTATGGCATCCCTGCGATGTAGGTGACAAAATAGCGTTGTATGTTGGCTTGCACCGAAAGGATCAAAACCACCGCAACAACGACCCCTGCAACCTGCGGCATTTTGGCTTTGATGAGCTGATAGAGCTCATACAGACCCAATGCGACAATCAAGTAGACAAACGGTGCAGCGCCGATACTCCGTGATGCCGACGGCACTTGTTCTGGGTAACGGAGTACCAGCAACGACGGGACATGCAACAGAATCAACGGGAGAACAAACATCGGCGCGTACATGCGTCGCGTTTTGCGTAGCAGTGCACCTAATCCAATGAGGAGAAGCGCACTACTCAGCATATCAATGTGCGGTAACCCACCTGCATTGCCACGGAAACCCGGGTCACCTGCAGTGAAGTATGCACCGATGCCGCGCATCAAAATCGTCGGAATATTGCCCAGCATACTCTCGTCGCCGGCGATTTTCTCGGTAATGTAATTCCCCGTCACCTGCGTAGGGTCGGTTATGTACATCCAGAGAAAAGGGATGCTCCCAATCGCCAATCCGACCGTGTACTTGACTATCTCGGTGCGGGTGGTGAGCGCGCCAGTCAAGCGCAGGGCAATGACCGTCAGCCACATGACGGGTGCAACGACAAACGATTGCGGGTACGAATACAGGCCACAGGTGGCTGCAATTGCTGATGCATACAACCAGGTTTCGTTGCGGGTTTGGATGTAGCGATACAGGAAATACACCGTCGACATGGTTACCAACGGCACAAAGAGCTGTGAATTACCCAATCGAGAGAAAATCAGCAACCATGAACCAGTACCGGCAAATGCCAATGCGAAAATGGCGAACAGACGTCCTTCAAAGCGTTTTGCAAAAAAGTAGACGTACGCCAAAATGACAAAGCTCACGGCAATCGAAGCGATTTTGATTTGATCGTACCCGTCACCAAGTAGATACAAGATTGGTGCAATCAGATAGTGATATAACGGACCGGAACTGAGCGTGAAGTAAAACGGCCAATTCCCAGCAAGCACATTCCTGGTATAGGTCTGGACGATTTCGATATCGCCGTACATTTCGCTCTGGAGCGTGTTGTAACCCCAGGTACGAACGCCGACGACCACGATCAATACACAGAGCAAGGCCCAACTCAATCCATCGACCACAAACGTCCGGTTGAGCGATATCGTAGGGAGTTGCCGCAACATGCTCCAACGCAACGTGGCGGGACCACGGCGGAGAACGGGTTCCACCGGTGAAAAGGGGGCGGGAACCGGGGTGTCAGTATCTGGTGTGTGCTCGGCCTGCGCGGTAGGTTCATCGAACCCCAGCGCCAATTGAGCCGTAGGCACCACCGGTGCAGGCTCAGTGGGCTCGAGGCGAACCGGGGAGCCGAATTGTGGTCGGCGGCGGCGGTGCCACCAACTGCGGAGTGCTGTGAGAAGCCCACCAAACGCCATTTGGCCGAGTCCTCGTTCTTTTTTGGTTGGCTCACCAGCCATAGGTACACCTCCGCTAATTCTCGGTGAGATACCAGCGTGAGCCCACACGCATCACCGGGAAAACATTGCCATCGCTCCCTATCAAGTACCCCAACGATTCGTTTTGCTTCCAGATGGTCGTGTTCCCACGATTGGAATTCTGGGTAATCATCATATCAATGGTTGCATTGGGAACTTCGATATACACAATATCATCGACGTCATTGACGCGTCGTGCAGGCTCGAACTGTATGTCAAACAACACCGACTGGTCTGCACTCAACTGGGCAACCCCGTTTGCGATATTGTCGAGCGAACTCCGGATCGCCAAGCGTTGCGTCGTGCGTTCGACGGGGACGAAGTAGTTCGATAATGTTTCGGCCCATTGGTCGCGTACATCGGTGCGATTGATGGTCGGGTCTTTGATGGCCTTGTTTAGGTCATTCAAAAAGCTTTCGACCGTTGTTTCAGGGCTGGTTCCACCGCCGGTGAAGACTTCGTCGGTGACTGCCAATGGTTGATTCGGGCTGGCTGCACACGCAGTAATCAGCCAAATCGATAGGAGTATGACAACTTTGTGGAGCGTTCGTCTCATAGCAGTATTTTAGCATGCAAATAAGAGACTGCATGGTAAAATAAAGCGTTTAAGGAATGTTTTATTCCGCAATCCAATCATGGAATGCGTTTTTACTACACAATGTACGAGAATTACGTGAACGCACCGACATTGCATCCATTCATATACGACGTTATTGTCATTGGAGCCGGCCATGCCGGCTGTGAAGCAGCAGCTGCTGCTGCGCGCATGGGGGCTGCTACCCTCATGATTACGATTGATTTGGATAAAATCGGTCACCTGTCGTGCAATCCATCGGTCGGTGGTCCCGCCAAAGGTCATCTGGTACGGGAAATAGACGCACTCGGCGGCGTCATCGGTCGAATCACCGACCGCACGTTCATCCAAATGCGTCTGCTGAACGAATCAAAAGGTCCTGCCGTCCAGGCGCTCCGTGCCCAGTGTGACAAACGCCTGTATGCCAGCGTCATGAAGGAATACCTCGAAGCACTTCCGCACCTCGACATCCGACAAGGGATGGTTGAGCGCATCATCCCGCTCGTTCCAGCCGAAGACCCCAATCTGCCGCGATTCCATGTCATGACGCACACCCAACGATGCTATGCTGCGCGGGCAGTAGTGATTACCAGTGGGACATTCCTGCGTGGCCGGGCCATCACTGGCCCAGCTATTTGGCCCGCAGGACGTGCGGGTGAATCACCCGCAATCGCGCTTGCTGATGACCTCGCCAGTCTGGGATTCGGGATTACCCGACTCAAAACAGGGACACCGCCACGGATCGATGCACGGAGCGTCGACTTCGATCAGAGTGAACCACAGCACGGCAGTCCAACTCCTGCATTTTTTGGGCATCACTACACGCAGAATGGCACGTGGCTGGGTGACGACGACGGACAACTCCCTGCAGGAGTGCCGGGTGCTGCTGACTGGGTCCATGGTCGCCCCAACCCGCGCTACCCACACCCGACTGACTCTGCGTGGCGACCACAGCTCCCCTGCTACCAGATACACACCACCCCTGCCTTCCATGACATCATCCGTGCGAATCTGCACCGTGCACCGATGTTTAGCGGTGTCATTGAAGGTGCTGGACCACGCTATTGCCCATCCATCGAAGATAAAATTGTCCGCTTTGCCGACAAAGATCGCCATCTGCTCTACCTAGAACCCGAAGGATGGCAGACCAACGAGATGTATTTGCAGGGGTGCAATACATCGCTCCCCGAAGACGTCCAGTGGGAGATGATTCGCACCATTCCGGCGTTACGCAATGCCGAGCTCATGCGTATTGGCTACGCAATCGAATACGATGCCGTTGCCAATGGTGAAATCCGTGCGACCCTCGAGGCAAAACGGTTGCCGATGCTCTTTCTGGCTGGGCAAATCAATGGCACAACTGGGTATGAAGAAGCCGCTGCACAGGGCATCATGGCCGGCATCAACGCCGTGCGGGCCATCCGTCGCCAAGACCCGTTTATCCTCCAACGAGACCAAGCATATATCGGGGTCCTCATCGACGACCTCGTCACGCGGGACATCCACGAACCATATCGGATGTTCACGTCGCGTGCCGAGCATCGGTTGTTACTCCGCACCGATAACGCCGATTTGCGCCTCTCACCGATCGCCGCTGAACTCGGATTGATAAGTCCCCAGCGTGCGACGGCGGTCGCCCAGCGCGCAGAATCAATACAGCACCACGCCAATGCGCTCCGTGGCCAACGCGTCTTTCCCTCGGCGCTGGTCAATGCAGCACTCAGCAGCGAACACCTCCAGCCTCTCTCACGCGAGGTAACTGCAGCAGATATCTTGGCCCGACCAGATGCCACATACCCGCAACTCCAACGTGCCCTGGGGTTGCCGGAACTCGATGAGTCGACCATCCAGACGCTCGACATCGAGATCAAGTACGACGGCTATTTAGTCAAACAACAGCGGCAAATCGATCGTGTCGCGAAAATGGAACACCATCACATACCTGCAACACTCGACTACCGTACGATTCGTGGGTTGCGTAACGAGGCAGTTCTGGTGTTGTCACGATTCCAACCCGCTACCGTCGGTCAAGCAACTCGCCTGGCAGGCATCACACCCGCTGATATCGCAGTGGTGATATTGGCAATAGAGCGGGGCAGCCACGCACATCCCTCAACAGATGAACGCGCTCACGCATAGCAGCGCTGCGTGTGTGCGGCGGCGATTCGAGCACACACCAACCGTTTGCGCTGTATCACATCCCACGAACGCATCTAGGAGAATTCCACCACACGATAATAGGTACACAACGCAAAACGGACGGTGCCCGATGGGCACCGTCCGTTTTGCAATCACATCCTTAGACACGTACCGGCTCGATCAGGACCATGAGTGGCGACATCCCTCCAACCGAGACCTGGACTTCGTCTGTCGCCTGTAACGTGACGATGTCTTCGAGCACTGAGCGTAGCAATCGGATCTCGTGTGAAATGACGACCATCCGCCCACCAGGCGCAAGCAACCTGCTTGCTTCGTAGAGCATCGCTGGATAGAGTGTGAGATTAGTGTGGTGGGTGCCAATGAGCTGCCCAAATGGCAGGTCGATATAGATTAAATCAATACTGGCTTCTGGCAACGGCGTTTGCGTGGCATCCCATGTCTCCAGGGCTATTTGCTTCGTGTTCCCAGCGGCAGCGACATTCTGACGTGCACACGCCAACGCATCAGCATGAGTGTCGCAGCCTATCGCTTGGGCAGCCGGACCACGTGCCAATCGCTCGATGAGAATGGTCCCCGAGCCACATGCCATGTTGAGGATACGGTCTTCGGGATAAATCCCGCCGAAGCGTACCATTGCCGCAGCGACCACAGCATTCAAGGCACCGGGGTAATTGCATACCCGCCATGCACGTGTACCCAGTGGACGTGGTGTAATCCGGAATAGCACTTCCCAGTATCCCGCGCGGTTACGAATGCGCATCTGCAGATCTGCTTCTTCAGTTACCACCGTCAAGCCGAGGCTTGTACCAAGTGTTTGGACAATCCGCTGCATCACCGTTGAATCCGCACCAGCGGCATCCAAATTGAGGGTAGCGTAGGTGCCACGACTCACGATATCTCGTGCCACAGTGACGATTTCGTCCCAATATTGTTGACCCAAAAGGGCTTTGGGACGCGGAACATCATACGACAATCGGACAAATGCATTTTGGGCACAGCGAATCTTCTGCGATAACCGCCAGGGATCGTAGGCATCAACGGTCGCCGTGTTGCCTTCAACGGTATACGGTAATTGCAAACCATCTAATTCATCGCACAACGCGCCAATTAATCCTGGCCACGTCGCGTATTCCAGCATGTACATCGGCATTCTTTCTGCTATCTGCTCATTATACGGGTATGCGCCAGTCTTCTTGATGCAATCTTGAGACGACCCGCACATCATATTGATGTATCGCCCGCTTCCGTTTGTTACGCTATTGATGGTACAAACAGACCCGCGAAAGGAATCCAGAATGGAAAAGCAGGAACGACGCGCTGCACTGAGTGCGTTCTTTTGGACAATAACCGTCATGGCGATCGCAGGTGGCGTTCTCTTTTGGCAAGCCGACATCATCCCATCGGTGCCACAGCCACAAAACACAGACGCAGCACTTTCTCAATACGCTGCAGCCCTCGATACCGCCAATGCTCGGTTGACGGAAGCGGGCACGCGCATCAGCAGTCTCGAACGTGCGCTTACCCAACAGACCACTGCGGCACAACCATCCGCACCAAGGAGCGATACACAGGCATCGATTGCCGTCAGCAGTGAACAAGCACTCGAATCTGCTCGCTCGGTGGCAGGGGCACTCGCTCCCACTGCAGACCCAGAATTAGTAGACCTCGAGGGGCAAACCGTATGGTCTATCGCATACGAACCCGGCATCGTCTATGTCAGTGCAGTCGACGGCTCGGTTGTTTTGGTACAACGCACTCAACCCGCGTCGTCAGGTAGAGAACATACACACGATGACCATCATGAATCTGGCCACGACGATTAAACCGAGCATTCTAGCGTACTTTGAATGGAGCAAGTATATGGCAAATCCTCCGGCAAAAACTCCTCGCACCCAACAGAGCGTATGGCTTATGCTCGGTGGTGCGCTGTTGGTAAGCGTCTTTGGCTGGGCAGCTATTGTGCGACAAACCGAAGGTCCCAGTGAGGTTGACGCACCACCTGTGCAACTTACCGTCGTTGAACTTCCTGCCTCACCAAACGCTGCACGTGGAGTTGTAGCACAAGCGCCTCAACCCGCCAATACGACTGCGGCAGCGCCACTCCGTCGGGTAACCCGGCCAGTCATGCGATCACGCTCTTCGAATTAGCCTTTTCATCGTCTGAAAGGACGCTCCCATGCATCCATCCGTACGTCTCTTTTTGGCGCGCACCGGCGGTGTCCTGATCGGTGTGATTATCGGGGCAATAACCATTCTGTATGTTGGTCGCGATATCGCGCAATCGCTGAACGGCATTCACAGCGGATGGTATTTGTCGCGGAGCACTGGCCTTGTCGCCTACATCCTGGGCTGGCTCGCTACGATCGCAGGGCTGATGATTACCGGCAGGCAAGCACAACACTGGCCGGGAGTCTTTGAAGCAAACGACATACATCGCCAGGCATCATTGGCTAGTTCCGTCATGATGACCATTCACATCATTGTTTTGCTCCTTGATGGGTATATCGGCTACACATGGCAAAGCTTGTTTATCCCATCAACAACCGGTCCCTATTTGCCCTTTGCGGTGGCACTCGGCCAGGTTGCGTTCCCGCTGGTTCTCGTGGTGACGATCAGTGCCGAATGGCGAAACAAAGTCGGTAAAGCGTGGCGCTGGATACACGGAGCGGCATTATTCACGTTTTTTGCAGGTGCAGCGCATGGGATTTTGGCAGGAAGCGATACCCGCCTAAGCATGATTTCGCTCATTTATGTGGTGACAATCAGCAGTACAATATTCTTGACGGCATACCGCGTGGTGTTCCGCAAAGCCATCAAATCGAGTGTCACGGCATAATTCATGTTTCAATATGCGTTCAGAGCGATGGGCTGCCAGATGCGAGTCGTCATCGACACCGTTACTGATGCCACAGACTCAGCCACGTTGGTAGCCGAAAGTTTTGTTCAATGGGAACACACGCTCAGCCGATTCGACCCGCATAGCGAATTGAACCTCCTCACACGGAAGCCAGATACATGGCAATCCGTCAGTCCGGTCTTGTGGGATGTGCTTCTGGCGGCTTCGTGGGCATTCCACCATACCAATGGCATTATTGATCCGACCATTCGTCCGGCACTCGAGGCACACGGCTACGATGTGACCTATGCAGATATTCGTCCCTCGACGCGACCGCTTCAAGCGTTCCAATCTACTTGGGAACAAGTACGTATCGACCCTACGAAGCCTCGCGTTTGGATTCCTGCGGGGGTAGCGCTCGACCTGGCTGGCGTTGCGAAAAGTTGGGCGGCTCAGATGGCAATCCAACAGCTCTCGGAATACCCTGCCGCAGCCATTGATGCTGCCGGAGATATCTGCTTCCGTGGTATCCCTACCGAGTACGGTGCATGGCCGATTGGCATCGATCACCTGCCGGGGTTCGAAGAACCTGCCATGCTGGCGTTAGCGGGCTGTGCCATTGCCACAAGCGGCATCGATAAGCGATTTTGGACCCTCCCCAATGGCACAAAGCGACATCACATCATTGACCCGCGATCCGGCGAACCAGCGCAGAGTAGTGTTGTACGCGCGAGTGTGATTGCACCGACCTTACTCGAGGCAGATGTCGCAGCACGTACGTTGGTGATCCTAGGTGCCGAGGCTGGTTTGCATTGGCTCACAAACATCCCGAATCATGCGTGTCTGCTACACTGCACCGACGGTACGACGGTCATCGACCCGCGTTGGGATGCCTACCTCTGGGAAGCACCAAGTGCCTGAAGAATGTAGGCATACGAAACAACCCCTTCTTTCATCAGAAAGAAGGGGTTGTTCATTGGTAGCGGCGAGCGGATTCGAACCACTGACCTTTGGGTTATGAGCCCAACGAGCTGCCACTGCTCCACGCCGCGATGAATGTGTACTGGCGCACAGACCTAGTCTCCCACAAGGCAACCTTGCAATACCTTCGGCGCTGGAATGTTTCACGACCCGGTTCGAGATGGGACGGGGTGGGTCCATTCCGCTTCATGCACGCCAATGCATACGATTACTATACTCTGTTCATGGGCATTATGCAAACTTAGCCGAGTTCTGCGATGCGGACGGCAATAAGTCGTTCGAGGACGACACGTGGCAATGGTATATCGATCGGGAACTGCAAGGAAGCCTTCGAAACAACATACCCACCCAGCACATCCGCACACTGTACAAGCACGGTACTGCTTTGTGGTGCATAGACTAAATGCTTGTGAAACGCTGCAATCCCAGCGAACTTCTTACCGTTGAGGGTAAACATAGGCACACCATGACTGATGATTTCTTGTGCCTGAGGAACAATCTCATGAATCGTTGCACGGGTCGCTTGCAATGTCGTTCGTTTTGGTTCTGGTTGTGCATCAATATAGGCATCAACATCTGCACTACGCATCGTTGCTCCCTTTTCTCTGACGTAACATTTAGTATACGATTGTAGATTCCATATCTGCGACGAATCCACCCCAGCCGTTTGGCGTATCTTGCACCGGATACGTAATGACCAACAACGACACTTCCTGTCCATCATCAATCGCGTAGGTATGTGGGATCCCACACGGGAGTATAATCATCCCTCCCGCTGCGAGCGTGTATGTTCGTTCTACAATCACAAATCTGATGACGCCTTTGAGAATATAGAAGATTTCGTCCTCTGTGTCGTGTGTGTGTTCCGGTGGCTCTTCCCCGTGACAAGTGGTGTACTGTACGATTGCGATACCGCGACCGTGCGTCCGTTCACCAAGCTTCATCAGGAAATTTGCACCATAATGGATTTGTGTTCCTTCACCGTCGTGGAATACCAATGGCGTATGCATTCGTCGTTCACTTCCTACAAAAACGTCCCTCATCAGGTGTCGAAACAGAAGAATTCGCAATAAAGACAAGACGAATCACATTCGTCACGCACATTACAAAAACATCTGAGTACCTGTCAGCATCAAAGATAGCATGTCGAGGATACATTGGCGGAGGTTTTGCGCGTGACTTTTTATGAAAAGCCCCGCGCAAAGAACATCAGTGCCTACCCGGCAACATTCATGCCATCTGGATAGAGATGGCATGCCGTGACGGGTGGGGTGGTGGAGTGTTAGCGGGCTTTTTCAAAAAGCCCTGCTCAAATGATAATCACCACGCCCGCAGAAAATCTGAGTCGGCATGCCATGACGGATGGGGAAGAACGGGGCGTATGCAATAAGCCCCGCGCGAATGAAAAACACCCCTGACTCTTGCGAATCAGGGGTGTTTTTTAATGGATGGCGCACAGACCTAGTCTCCCACAAGGCAACCTTGCAGTACCTTCAGCGCTGGAGTGTTTCACGACCCGGTTCGGGATGGGACGGGGTGGGTCCACTCCGCTTCATGCACGCC
>JBJONV010000017.1:0-10890 GCA_046051665.1 Chloroflexota bacterium | reverse complement strand
CCATGGACTGCGCCGTGCCAGGAACGGAATGAACCAATGAAGAGAATGGTAGGCGGGAGGGTAGGATCATGGGGCGGATCTGCAGGCACAAAGCGATCCACATCGGCACCCCACGGATGTTCGTGGATACGGGTGCGGTCTATGCTGGCAGGGACCGTGGTATGGAGTGGGGTCACAATGGCATCGGCCCACCGGCATTGCAGCGTCGCCCAACGGCGCATCGGGCCGCCGAGGCGATCGTCGATGATGCGTTTTCGTTCGCTGGGGGGATCGATGATGAGGGCGTTGACTTCGAGGAGGGTGGGTATGCCCAGGAGCCGTGCGGTAATCATCCCAGCGCCGGCGAAGTTGTAATAGCGTTCGATAATCACATCGGGGCGGAGGTGCCGCGCGAGACGCAGAATCGGAATGAGCGTCACGAGTGAGGCGATTTTGGGGATGTCGATGTGGTGAATCGTAAAGCCGTGCCACTGCATGGTGGCAGGTCGCCAGAGGTGTGACAGTGAGGTGTGTCGTTCGTCACTGACGGCGACGACATGGACCTCGTGCCCGCGCTGTGCCAGTCCGCGGGCAACTTCGTACGTATGGGTCGAACCGCCGAGATTCCCCGGGACGGGGATGCCGCTGGCGATGTAGAGAATCTTCACAGGCGTTACATGCGCTCGTAGCGCTCGAGATCGAGGACGATGCAGAGCGCGCCTTCAGCGACTGCTGACACGGTTTGTTGGGCTTTGGTGACGGCTGTATCTTCGACACCAGCCAATATGGTGGTATTCCCACGGCGCAAAAAGCCGCCGCTGGATGCCAAACGAGTCACACGGAAGCCTTGTTCGACCAGTGCGTCGACCGCTGCATCAGCGACCGCATCCTCTGTGACAAATACGAGAAGCTTCATGAGGTGACTCCTTTTATGAGGTGCGAGCGTCTTTGATACGCTGCAGCATCGGTGCGTTATAGAGATGACACAACGCAATGGCAACGGCGTCGGCTGCGTCATCCGGTTTGATGATAGCGGGCATGCGCAAGGTCAGTCGGACTACTTCTTGCATTTGTGCCTTATCGGCCTTGCCATAACCGGCCACGGTCTGCTTGACGAACATCGGTTTGTATTCGTGAATGTCGACACCTGCTTGCGCAAGGGCCAGCAATGCGACGCCGCGTGCTTGGCCGACGGTCAGGGCAGTGGTCACGTTTTTGGCGAAGAAGAGTTCTTCGACGCCAGCGCTGTCTGGTCGATAGGTGTCGATACAGGCGACCAGATCGCGGTAGAGGCTGGCCAGCCGGTCGGGTTGCGACATCTGTTTGGGGGTAGTGAACACACCGCAGGCAATGAGTGAGACGGCACCGGCGTGTTGTTCGACTATCCCCCAGCCCATAATTGCTGTACCCGGATCGATACCAATGGTGCGCATGGATTAGGCGTTCGAGAATTGGTCAGCCAATTCGTCGGTGATATCGAGGTTGCTGTAGACCTTTTGGACGTCGTCGAGATCTTCGAGCTTGTCGATGAGTTTGAGTGCCTTGAGGGCCTCAGCGGCATCGGCTTGCATCAGTGTCTTGGGGCGCATGGTCTTTTCGACGGCGGTAACGGTCAACTTCGCTTCGATGAGTTTGGTGCGTACCGTGATGAGCTGTTTGAAGTCGGTGTAGATATCGAGGGTGTCGCCGTTGTCGACGACATCATCGGCTCCTGCGTCGATCGCAATCATGGTTGCATCATCGGCACTGACGCCGCTGGCACTCAAGTCGACGACAGCAAGGCCTTTGAGTTCGAACATATAACTGACTGAACCTGATTCGCCCAAGTTGCCGCCGATTTTGGTGAATGCAGCGCGTACTTCCGAGGCGGTGCGGTTGCGGTTATCGGTGGCTGCTTCGATAATCACCGCGACGCCGCCAGGAGCATAGCCTTCGTAATACAGCTCTTCGAGCTGGGATTCGCTGCCTTTGCCCATGCCGCGTTCGATGGCGCGCTTGATGCTGTCCATCGGCATATTGCTGGAGCGTGCGCGATCAACGGCGATGCGCAGTCGGAAGTTGGCATCGGTGTCATCAGAACCGCCTTCACGAGCGGCAATTGCCAAATCGCGTGCGAGTTTCGTAAAAAGTTGACCGCGTTTTTGGTCGAGAACACCTTTTGAGCGTCGAATTGTAGCCCATTTGGAGTGACCGGACATACATGTACCTCTTCGAACGGCGTGTTCCGGACATTATACCACAGGGCATTCTATCGGGATAGAGTGCGGGATGAACGGCAGTAATGAACAACAAAAAACACCCCCATCTGCGCAGCAGATGGGGGTGCGGATGGGGAGTTGTTAGTTGCTGGCGACTGAGGCCACGCCGTTGTTCTGGAGGACGCGATTGACCAGGCTCTTGAGACGCTCGCCGTCGATGGATTCGTACTCGATGAGGGCATTGGCCATATCGTCGAGGACATCGCGGTTAGCAGTCAAAATCGCACGCGTTTTGTCGTAGGCTTCGGCGACGATGCGATGGACTTCGTCGTCGATGCGGGTCGCAACGGCATCGCTATAGTTGCGCTGCTCGCTGATTTCGCGACCGAGGAAGATCATTTCTTCCTTTTCGCCGAATGCAATCGGACCGAGCTTGGCACTCATCCCGTAGCGGGTAACCATCGAGCGGGCGATGCGGGTGACCTGGGTGATATCGCCGGAGGCGCCGGTGGTGACTTCTTCGATACCAAAGATGATTTCTTCGGCGACGCGGCCACCCAATGCCGATACCAGCTGGGCGTTGAACTGCGACGCAGTTGTGTAGCGCAGGCTGTCTTCTTCGGGGAGGAACAGGGTGTACCCGCCAGCACGACCACGTGGGATGATGGTGACCTTCTGGACCGCATGGGATTTGGTCATCCCGGCGGCTGCGATAGCGTGACCAGCCTCGTGGTAGGCGACCAGCAGCTTTTCGCGGTCGGTCATGACACGGCTGCGGCGTTCTGGGCCGCCGAGGGCGACACGTTCGACGGCGTCGGTCAACTCGAGCTGGCCGATTTGCTTCTTGGAGCGCCGTGCTGCCAAAATGGCTGCTTCGTTGACAGCGTTGGCGAGATCTGCGCCTGAGAACCCGGGGGTCAGCTTGGCGACGACGGACAAATCGACATCGTCTGCGAGCGGCTTACCCTTGGTGTGGACACCGAGGACTGCAACGCGGCCCTTGAGGTCTGGAGCGTCGAGGATGACCTGGCGATCGAAGCGGCCTGGTCGGACCAGTGCAGGATCAAGGACATCGGGACGGTTGGTAGCGGCAATCACGATGATATTGGTGTTGGAATCGAACCCGTCCATCTCGACCAGAATCTGGTTGAGGGTCTGTTCACGCTCGTCGTGTGAGCCGCCGAGGCCTGCGCCACGCTGCCGACCGACCGCGTCGATTTCGTCGATGAAGATGATACACGGAGCATTGCGCTTGGCCTGGTCGAACAAGTCACGGACGCGGCTTGCACCGACACCGACGAACATTTCGACGAATTCGGAGCCCGAGATCGAGAAGAACGGCACGCCTGCTTCGCCAGCCACAGCCCGCGACAGGAGGGTTTTGCCGGTTCCCGGAGGGCCGACCATCAGCACACCCCGTGGGATGCGGGCGCCGAGTGCCGAGAATTTATCGGGGAATTTGAGGAATTCGACGATTTCGCTCAGGTCTTGCTTGGCTTCTTCTTGGCCTGCAACATCGGCAAAGGTGACGCTGGGCTTATCGCCCGAAAACATCTTGGCGCGGCTTTTGCCGAATGACATGGCTTGGTTATTCGAGCCTTGGGCTTGACGCATGAAGAAGACAAAGAAGCCGATCATCAAGACCACCGGGAGCAGGACCGAGATGATGTTGAACAGACCGCCCCAGGCTGGTGCAGCGCCGATTTTGAGGTCGACGGTGTTGAGTGGGACGCCGGCTTGGACCATCAAGGTAGTGATGCTGTCGCCAGATTCGATGCGCGACCGGACTACTTTCGGGGTGCCGGAGGAGCTGTCTTTGTAGGTTGCCAAAATGTCACTGCTACCGGCCTGGACGTCGATTTGTTTGATCAAACCGGCTTTGGCATCGGCGAGGACGGTGTATATGCCGCGTTCTTCGCTCGTGGTCTGCGCACTGCTGAAGTAATTGAAAAACAACGCGAGGGCAGCGACGAGGATGATGAGGTAGACGAAACTGTTCTTAAGCCAGCGATTTTCGCCCATATCTCTTCTCAATCTAGGAGATGGCACTCCGTGGGTGGTGTGCTCCGAGGGGATTTGCGGGGAACACGCTATAGTTCATAGCCTTTATATTATATCATCGTGTTTTTTGGCGGGGCAAGTCAAAAAAGTGGCGAAATGGTGACTCTTATGCAACTCTAACGCGGTAAATCGGCTACAAAAAACACCGCTCTCACGGCGTGTGAGAGCGGTGCAACAGAGCAGTTTTATTCGTGGGTGTAAATCTCAGGTTTGAGCACGCCGATGTATGGCAGGTTGCGGTAGCGCTCGGCATAATCGAGGCCATACCCCACCACGAATTCGTTGGGAATGTCGAAGCCGAGGTAATCAACGCTGAGTGTGACGGTCGGGTCACGTCGGGCTGGTTTGTTGAGGAGCGTGCAGATGCGCATGCTGGCTGGTTCGCGCTTCGAGAATTGGGCATGCAAGTAGGCAAGGGTCAGTCCGCTGTCGATAATATCTTCGATGATGATGACGTGCTTGCCAGCGATGTCCATATCGAGGTCTTTGAGCAGTCGGACGACACCGCTGGAGTGGGTGCCGCTGCCGTAGCTCGAGGTTGCGATGAAGTCGATTGCCAACGGGAGGTCGATGTGACGGGCTAAATCGACCATAAACACGGTGCACCCTTTGAGGACGCCGATGAGGACGATGTCGGTGCGGCCACGGTAATCGTTGGTGATGAGTGCCCCGAGTTCGGCGATGCGGGTGTTGAGCTGCTCTTCACTCAAGAGGACGTGCGCGATATCGTTGTGCATGGATTCACCTTGACTAAGATTCTGGATATTGTAACGCAGAATAGGTTGAAGGTTACAGGCTGAAGGTTTGTTGTAAAGAGCACGTCCGGCGCAGGTGCTGTGCAGATTCATAGAGGCGTGGGTTATTGCAATCAATCCCGCTCAATGGGCGAAACCTGAAACCAGTAACCTCAAACCAGTAACCTCAAACCTGTAACCTGCTTTGTACACGCGTCCGGATCGACCCGTACGCCGACAACCCATACCACGGCATCACCAGCGCACACCACCGGCCAGGTGGCGCGTTGGTGGGCGGGGATTTTGGCATCGACAAAGACATCCTGGAGACGTTTGTGCTGCCCATGACCGATGCCAATGCGGTCGCCGGGGAGGCGCGTACGCAGGGTATATGTGGCGTCAGCAGGCAGAAAAATGGACGTCGCGGTGGGCGACTCTGCGTTTTCCTGGAGTACACAGATCAGTACTGCCCCGTTGAGGGCAATGGTCTGGCCGGGAATCAGCACAATCGGGTCGCCGCTGTAGGCGTACGGCGAGGGTGCCGTTGTTCGCTTCGAGAGGACTGCGGTGGACTGTTGCCAGAGGAGCTGGATGTCGTAGGGGAGTGGTGTTGCAATAACGCTCTGCGTGAGGAGTGCCGTACGAACGGCATCGATGTGGCCATCGTCGATCCCCCGGAGCGTGCCCACGAGGTACTGGATGGCCCTGCGCACGGCAGCGCGTTGCAAGACAGAATGGCGGGTTGCATAGGTTGTGGCGTCGATGCGTACCGCTTCGGACGTAGTGGTGGCGAGGAGTGGCCACTCGGTATCGAGCGCATGCTGGATGTAGTCATCTGCCTCGTGCAGGTGGCGGGCAGTGGTGGCCAAAATGTAGTTGAGCTGTGGTTGTTCGGCGCGCAGTGCGGGCAGGTGCTGGGTACGTATGCGCACACGGAACGACGATTGTTTGGTGTTGGAAGGGTCGAATGTCGGTGTCAGTCCGGCATGGCTGATGTAGTCGTCGATGACGGCACGATCGATGTCGAGCAGGGGGCGAAGCAACGGCGCAGTCCCGCCTTGCAGGTCTGGCGCCCACTGCTGCCAGGTGACCGCTGGGGACATGGCTGCCAAGCCACGCAGACCGCTGCCGCGGAGGAGGCGCATCAGCACTGTTTCGGCTTGGTCGTCACGGTGGTGCGCTACGAGTACAGCATCGGCACCAATCGAATGGGCATAGCGGGCTAGGCGCTGATAGCGCACGACCCGGGCTGCTTCGCTGAGGTTGGGCAGGTGCGGTGCCTCGGCGCGGATGTCGGCGCGCTCGCACTGACAAGCCACACCCCATGCATGACAAGCGGTTGCCACAGTGTGCGCATCAGCGGCGGATTCGGCTCCTCGCAGGCCATGGTCGAGGTGAAAGACACGGATGCGTTCGCGGGGGTGGACCTGAATCAGTGCATGCAGGAGCGCAAGCGAATCAGGACCGCCAGATACCGCGACCACCATGCAGGCACGGTGCTGCAGGGTGGGTTGCTGGGTGAGGTGCTTGATGAGTGGATGCGACTTCACGGCACGTTGAGGGTGACGACCACGACTTGGCGTTGGTCGCTATACGGCAGGCCACTGATATCGGGGAATGCGCCACTGAGCGGTGCCCACCCATACAACATGACCCGACCATCGAGTGCTTGATTGGTGGCACCACACGGGCCGGTGAGTTGTTCGTAGACACGTTGGATGCTCATCATGCTGCCTGCGGGGCTCGGGATGTCGCAGGGGAACGAGGGACTGTTCTGGGTAATCGACACGGCGATAGGAGTGTCGGGCGTGACCGTCCCTAAGGGTTGGGCAAAACTACCGATTTGGAGGTATGCATCGGTCAGTGTGACCCCGTGTGTGGTGAGGCTGCCATGGAGGAGGTCCGGGGTGCGCTTGAGTGATGCATCTACCTGGAGGGGTGCGCGTACGACCTGACTGGTCGCCAAGAATTGCATTGAGCCGGTATCTGCAGGCAAACGCATGCTACTTTGGGCTTGGGTGTCGGCAATGATTGGTGCGGTGCCCTGGGTAAACGACAGCATCTGGACGCTACTGACGTCGCCGGGTTTGGCGATAAATGTATTGCGGAATGGCGCATAAACACCGGTGGTTGTCGTGGCGTAGCCATCGAGCCCGTGTGCACTCTGCTGTACCACCCGTAGCGCATACAGGTGCGGGCTCGTGCCACGCGCGAGATAGACCGATACGATGACGATGAGTGCCGTCACGACGGCGGTGACGGGGATGGTCACCCATGCCGCATCGAGCATGTTTTTGCGCTTGAGGATCTGGTAGGTCACCGGCCCAATGAGGACGATATAGCCCATTGCAATGAGGAAGAGCAACCACGGAGCAGGTTGCCTGACGGCAGCGATAGTGAGACTCGTGATGAATGGATCCATCATCGTATTGGTCGCAGGCAATGCGATGGTGGCCGTGTATGCCATATACGTCGGTGCGAGGATGGGCTGCCAGTACCAATATTGGCCGCTCCACGCGTCGCTACCGGCCAATGTCAAGGCACTCTGAAAGAATTGGCCACGGCCGACATCGCGGCGCCACAACAATGGGCTGCCGGGGTGGACTTGGGTGGCATCTGCGGCAGGGATGACCGCAGGGATCTTCAGACCCGCGGGGAGGGCAGGTGCTTCGCTACTGCCCAGTGCGGTGATGGGTGGTTTGCCGGCATCGATGGTGAACGGTGCTATGTCTGCCAAAACACCGGTTGCCGGACCTGCAACGACTAGGCGACCACCGAGTTCGCACCAGAGGCGAACCGCACGCAGTTGGGCGTCGTCGAGTACAGTCCCGTCGCTGATGAGCAACGTATTGACCCCTTGCAGTGCGACAACGCTCCGTGGGATTGCAGACGCTGGGACGACCCGGACGACCGGGGTGGTGCCGTCTTCTTTGACGGTGTTGGTAAAAGCAGTGGCCAGCGTCGTCTGATCGGCGACGATCACATTGAGTTGACCGGCGGCGACCTGCGCGTCGATTTGGGTGCTGGCGATAATCCCTTCGCTACTGCGGACGCGCGCGATGATACTCCGTGCATACGACGGCATGATGAGGACGGTGTCGATGACGTGTGGGGTGTGCGCGGTGAGGGTGAGTGCGCGTTGCCAGGTAATCACCGGGCGTGCATCTGCGGTCACGACCCATTCGATGGTGACCGGCATGGCAATGGGGCTGTCGCTAATGGTGATACGCACAGGCGTCCAGCTGTCGGCAAAGTACATGTTGGCATAGCCGACGTCGGCGCTGATGTTTACCCGGTGTTTGGTTTGGGCAGAGGCGGTCGCTGGGAGGACCAACAGGAGTATGGCCAGTGTGAGCACAACGGAGCGAAGAATACGCATAGCGGACCTCACGCGTGCGGTCGCATTCCGGCAGGAACGAGGCTGAGCACATAACTGAGTGTGTCGGCAGGCGATTGTGTGTCGCCGTTGATATGAACGGCATCAGGAGCAGGTTGCATGACGTGGGCGTCGCGTTCGTCACGGTTTTTGATGGCGGCTTCGAGGGCTGCGGTATCGACCGATTCGCCGCGAGCGGCGAGTTCGGCGCTACGGCGACGGGCTCGTTCCGCGATCGACACATCGAGGAATATTTTGAGCGGGGCTTCGGGAAGTACAATAGAACCAATGTCCCGACCAACCATGACCACATCCCCACGCATCCCGATGGCGCGTTGTTGTGCACGCATGATGACGCGTACCGCTGGGTGCCCGGCGGCGCTCGACACTGCGCGTTCGACCCGTTGATCGCGGATATCCCAGGTGACGTCGCGGTCGTCAATGGTAATGGTGTATTGTCGGCCATCGGCTACGGTCGGCGGGTGGACCCCGATGCTGATGCGTTCTGCACACGCAGTCACCGCTACGGCATTGCTGGGATCGATACCGGCTTCGATGACCGCCAAGGTCAATGCGCGATACATGACCCCCGTATCAAAGTAGACGAACCCCAACGCTGCAGCCAACGATGCACCGAGGGTGCTTTTGCCGGAACCGGCGGGGCCATCGATGGTGATTGCACGTGGATGCGTCATAGTTCCTCGATACAGATACGTTACTCCTCCGATTATACGGTATTGTGTTCGACAAGGGTGTCAGGGAACTTCATCGTTCATGCTTCAGATTGGGTTGCTATGGATCGTTTGTGGCGACGGAATCAATGGCTTGTGCTCCTCGCCGGTGCCCTCATCATCGGGATTTTGCTACGTGCACATGCGCTCTACCGGTGGGATGGTGTGGCGATGCAACATCCCGACGAGCGCTTCTTGGTGTACACCGCCTATTTTCTTGCGGTGCCTTCAGACTTTGGTGCATACCTTACTGCTTGTCCGCAGGGCGATCCTGACAAGACCGATACACCTGAGGCGAAGCATTTTCGCTCACAACCGCTCCCTTCCCTTGCCTGCAATACCCTTAACCCGCGAAACCAAGACTGGTCACGGGTTTTTGTCTATGGAACCCTGCCGACAACAGTGATGCGGGTGGTCAGCAGTGCACTCTACGGTCAGGATGCGCAGCCGCTACAGATCCGCAATGTCGGTCGAACGCTCTCTCTGAGTGCCGACGTGTTGAGCATCCTGATGCTGTTTTTTCTGGCACGTGGGGTCATGAATCGACCATTGGCAGCAACTGTTGCGTTGCTGTATGCTCTGCTTCCACTGCCCATCCAACTGAGCCATTTTGCGACGGTCGATGCCATGGCAGGGCCATGTATCATCGGGGCATTGGCATTGTTGGTGCGGTGGGAACGACTGCGCTGGCCAGGATGGATCGGGCTGGCGGTATGCATCGGGCTCGCATGCGCCATCCGCAGTACCAATGTCAGCATCTGGTTGTTGTTGCCGCTCGTCTGGCTGGTACGCTGGCAGAAGCCCACATGGGCACAGTTCAGTCGGGTTGTTGGGTCTGGTGTCCTGTCGATTATCGTGTTGTGGCTGGCTGACCCGACCATCTGGAACGGCTGGTGGTTCGATGCGCGCTGGCTACATGATGTCTTATTGGCGGGACGGTTGGTCAATGGGATGGTCGATACACCGCCTACCTTCCAGTGGTCCTGGCAGACGCCGTACATCTACCCGCTCTCACAAATGGCGCTGTGGGGGATGGGACTGGTCGTCTGCAGTGCGGGGGTGGCAGGTTGGCTGCTCCAGTGCTATCGCCCACGTCAACGGCTCTGGCCGGTCTGGCTCTGGGTGACTGCGTTTGTGCTCTGGCAGGGTGCAGTGTTCGGCATGACGATGCGCTATTATCTGCCCATCTATGGTGCGGTGTGTCTCTTGGCAGTGCAAGTGTTGCCGTTGCTGCGGCGCCGCTGGCAGCGCTGGCTGGCTGCTACGATGGTGGCGACTACGGCGCTCCTGGCGCTCGGGTGGAGTGGCTTGTACGCGACCGAACACCCGCGGATCAGTGCCAGTCGCTGGATGTATGCCAACATCCCGTCTGGGTCGAACATCGCTGTTGAGGTCTGGGATGATGTGTTGCCATTAACGTTATCGTCGACTGCAAAGCCGAATCGCTATACAACACTCCCGTTGGACGTGTTTGCACCCGACCGCCCGCACAAATACATGACCCAACCAGGGGAAGCCCCGGGATTGATTGAGCAACTCGATCGGGCTGAGTATGTGGTACTGAGTAGTGCACGCGGTTACGGCGTTCTGCGGCATATGCCGGCGCGGTTCCCCATCATACAGCGCTATTATGCGGCGTTGTTCGATGGGTCCTTGGGATTCACGATGGTGCATCACGCCGCACGTTGGCCGCATATCGGTCCGTGGCGCTGGGATACGCGCGGCGCCGAAGAAGCCTTGTCGGTTTACGACCACCCGCAGGTGCATATTTTTGCCAAAACGGCGACGTATACACACGACCGCGCTGTTGC
>JBJONV010000016.1:0-5095 GCA_046051665.1 Chloroflexota bacterium | reverse complement strand
CCGGCGCCACGAGATCGAGGAGGCGGTTGCCATTGGCGTCGACCCGGTTTGCTGCACTGGCAGGTGTGTTCGAAAAGCTCGCGTAGCCGTCGGTTCGCGAAAGCACGAATGTCGAGCCGGGTACGACGCTATTGAGGCGACGCGTCATCGTTGCGCCGACGGCAATTGCAGACTGGATACACGCAGGGGAAGTCACCGCGGTGGAGAAGCTATTGTTGCCGGACGATATCACCGATGCGATCTCGACCGACCGTAATGCATCAATCCACGTCGCATACGGCGTATTTATCGCATCACAGGCCGTCTGAAATTGTCCGCCACCCAAACTCATATTGACGGCTACCACCCTGCCCCAGCCGGCCGCATTGCGATTATTGAAGACCCACTGCAGCGCAGCCTGCACGTCACTATCCCATGCCAGCACGCACGGTGCAGGACCCTGGCCGGCACGTCGACACCCCAAATCGACGCTCAATCGCGAAAACACCTGAACAGCGATAATCTTGGCTTCTGGTGCGACCCCAGACATCTGCACTTGGTCATCGGTCGAGCAATTGATGCACGATTCTTTACCCGCAATGATGCCTGCCACGTGTGTCCCGTGGTCGCACAATAACGCACAGGGCGCTGCCTTGCCGGTCCCGGTTTCGTACGACGTCCCACCCGGGCACAACGACGTCCAGTTCCCATTGTCCGTCGCAGTCGAAAAACAGGCTTCGGCGATGACCTGCCCATCCAAAAACGGATGGTCTGCCTTGACCCCTGTATCGAGCACTACCACGGTCGAGCCTGCGCCTCCATAGCCACCTTCGATGACGGCCCGTGAATGAATGAGTTCGCCGCTTTCGTCGAGCACTGCAGGACGGGCGATGTCTTCGTCAATGCGCACCACATCCGGCAACGCTGCGAGACGCTCGATGTCGCGACGCAACACCGTCACGGCGATTGTCGGGAATACCGAGAACTCGCGGTGGACGGAATGGAACAGCGCTCGATTGCGTTCTCTGAATGCGCTAACTTGTCGCGTGATTGCGCGTTGCCGTGTCGCGAGTTGTGCCGGCGATACAGGAACGGCATTGCGCTCCTCGGTACTGCGCAACGAGACAATGACGCGCACCAATTCATTGGCTGCATAGCGGTTGGTCAGCTGTATCTGGGCAATATCTGATTGCGCGTGTACAGAGGTAGGCAACAATGAGGCAAAAAAAACCAACATCATGAGCAGTCGTTGCCACATTCCACGCCTCCTGCTGCGTCTCTTCATGACGCAATTCCATTCATACACGGCAGACCATCGCTCCAAAGCAGCTGCCTGTAGCGTCGCATGCATACATCTGAATGCCTTGACATTCTGCGCGACGGCACCAATCTACGCGCTATTTTTACACGAAAAAGGGCGAAATACAATGCTTTCAGTGACATTCATACTGTGCGACCCGCCGAATGACACATCTATGCACTCCACGCGCGGCAGGGTGCAAAAAATCGCCTGCGCATCCGTGATGCACAGGCGAATCTGCTCTCTTCCGTTACCCCACCTCAAACCTGTAACCTGTAACCTGTAACCTAAATACACGCTTGAATGGTCGCCTCGAAACGCTCGAGGGCTTCGTCTGCTTCGGGCTTGGTGAGCACCAACGGTGGGCAGAAGCGAATCGTCGAATAGCCACAGGTCAGGATGAGCATCCCGCGGCGGAAGCCTTCTTCCATGATTTCGCCGGCGAGTTGTTTGGCGGGCTCTTTGGTCTCTTTATTGAGCACAAAATCAACGCCCAGCATCAACCCACGACCACGGACATCGCCAATGACGTCGTAGCGCTTGGCCAGCGATTCGAGGCCTGCCTTGAGGTGTGCGCCGACATCGGCTGCATTGGCCGTCAACTCCGTCGTGACCAGATCGAGTACTGCATTGGCAGCAGCACAGGCCAGCGCATTGCCGGCGTACGTGCTGCCGTGCGAGCCTTCGGGCCAGCGGTCCATCAGCGATTTTTTGGCGATGATGCCGCCAATAGGCATACCCGCGCCGAGGCCTTTGGCAGTGACAACGATGTCGGGAGTACAGCCTTGGCCTTTGGTTTTTTTGCAGTGGGCACAGATGCTGTCTGCACCGCCGGTGGCACCGCTTTCGTGCTGATGGGCCCACATTTTGCCGGTGCGACCGACGCCCGATTGGACCTCGTCGTAGATCAACAAAATGCCATGGCGATCACAGATTTGGCGCAGCCCACAAAGGAATCCAGGGGTCGGCACGACGTAGCCGCTTTCGCCCTGGATAGGTTCGAGGATAATCGCTGCGATGTCTTGGGGCGGTGCAATCGTGGTGAACAGCGTTTTCTCGATGTAGTCGAGTGTCGCTTGGGTGACGCGTTCTTTTTCGATCCCGAATGGCGTGCGGTATGGGTTTGCGTAGAATGCATGGAAAATGCCGGGGACGAGGGGGAAGTGCCCACGACGTTGACCAGCCTTCGACGCGGTCAGCGACATGGCACCGTAGGATCGGCCGTGGAACGACCCGAGGAAGGCCACGATGCCTTGTCGGCCGGTGGCCGCACGAGCCAATTTCATGGCTGCTTCGATGGATTCTGTGCCGGAATTAGTCAAAAACACCTGCCAGGGCTCGTTTTGGGGCATCGTGGCGGCCAGTTTTTCGGCAACGGTGACCATTTGTTCGTTGACGAAGTCGGTCCCTGCCATGTGAACGAATTTATTGAGTTGGCTGTGCATCGCCTCGAGGACCTTAGGGTGTGAATGCCCGGTCGAGACGACAGCGATGCCGGCAGCCATATCTAAATAGCGGTTACCGTCGACATCCCAGACTTCGCTTCCTATACCTTTTTCCATGGCAAAGGGGTAGACACGGCCCATGGCTGCAGACAGCACGGCAGCATCACGTGCGACGAGTGCTTTTCCCTTGACGCCGGGAACGGGGAGTTGCTGGGAACCACGTAGGTTGGAGCTGATATCACGCGTCATCATTGACCTCCGATTGTCGAAAAATATTCACGAATAGGGCACTGCGTTGGGTCATTCGCCCCAATCGACATATGCATAAATCATACCATCTACCAGCTCGGTTTGGTAGACGGGGATGCGTATCCCCACGGGCGGGACGATGGCTTTGCCGGTTTCGAGGCGGTAGGTCCAGCCGTGCCACGGGCAGGTGACCGTGCCGTCGATGAGAACACCCGAGGACAACGATCCGCCTTCGTGGCGGCAGGTATCTGCAAAGGCATAAATCGTGCCGGCGGCGTGCGCAACACCGATGGGCATACCGTCGACAAGGACACAGCGCATCGTGCCGGTCGGGAGTTCGCTGATGGGTAAAAGTGGGGTGCGTTCGGTGGGCATAGGTCCTCGCATACGGCGAACAAAGCGCTAGAATCACAAATACGTATACCTGTGGTACAATACCACGGTATGCCCCGGTATGCCTGCGTCCGTATTTGTGTAGACGCAGCAGTTTGTTTGCCCGCCGTGAGGCGCGCATTTCATTTTAAGGAGTCCCACAGTGGCCCCAGAACGCTTACAGAAAGTGTTGGCCAGCGCAGGCATCGCCTCGCGCCGCGATTGCGAAGTACTGATCTCGGAAGGCCGTGTCAACGTAAACGGCGAGGTCGTCTCGGTCGCAGGAACACGGGTTGATCCCGATGTCGACACCATTTTGGTCGACGGGAAGCCCCTTGGTCCCCGCCAGGCGCGGACCTACATCATGTTCCACAAGCCCGTCGGCGTCGTCTCGACGACCGAAGACCCACAGGGTCGCCCGACCGTCATCGGACTGGTCGATGTTCCGCAGCGATTGCACTTGGTTGGTCGGCTCGACTTTGCATCCGAAGGGTTGATGCTGTTGACCGACGATGGCTCATTGACGCAGTCATTGACGCATCCAAGCAACCAGGTCGAGAAAGAATATCGCGTTTTGTTGAACGCCACCCCAAGTGCCGACGATTTGCGCGACTGGCGCAATGGTGTCGAATTGCCGGCCGTCGAAGACGAAGCCGCCGATAACGACAACTACGACGGCACCGACGGCGAAGAAGCAACCATTACCACAGCGCCCGCATGGGTCGAAGTCGTCGAACGCGGCGATAGCGGCACCTGGGTGCGCGTCGTACTGCACGAAGGTCGCAAACGGCAGATTCGCCGCGTGGCAACGGCCCTCGGCTTTGATGTGTTGCGCCTCATCCGCACCCGTGAAGGCCCTATCACCCTGGGTGATTTGGCCGCTGGTGCCTGGCGCGCACTGACCGAAGACGAAATCGAAAAACTCCAGCTCCATGCAGACCGTGCAGAATCAATGGCACGTTTGATTGCCGCCCAAAAAGCCAAAGCCGCTCAAAAGGCAGCCGGCCCACGTCCTGCTGCAGCCCCAGCGGCCGCAAGCAGCGACGAAGACGCTGACGAAGTCGCTCCTCGTGGCAATCGCCTCGACGAGCGCCCAAGCTCCGATGCACCGCGCGGTGCACGCACGTCTGACGGCTTCCGTCGTGATGATCGTCCGGCACGCCCAGCGTATGGCGACCGTCCAAGTGGTGGTGGATTCCGCCGTGATGGTGATCGTCCAAGTGGCGGGTTCCGTCGTGATGGTGATGCTCCCCGTGGCGACCGCCCGGCATTCGGCGGTGATCGCCCACGCCCAGCCTATGGCGACCGTCCTGCTGGTGGCGGGTTCCGCCGTGATGGCGATGCTCCTCGTGGCGACCGCCCGGCATTCGGCGGTGATCGCCCGCGCCCAGCCTACGGCGACCGCCCTGCTGGTGGTGGATTCCGGCGTGATGGCGATGCCCCTCGTGGCGACCGCCCGGCATTCGGCGGTGATCGTCCCCCACGCCCCGCCTACGGCGACCGCCCCAGTGGTGGTGGATTCCGCCGCGATGGCGACGCCCCACGGGGAGACCGTCCCGCATTCGGTGGTGATCGTCCCCCACGCCCCGCCTACGGCGACCGACCGAGTGGTGGTGGATTCCGTCGTGATGGCGACGCCCCCCGTGGCGACCGCCCATCATTCGGCGGTGATCGTCCCCCACGCCCAGCCTACGGCGACCGCCCGAGCGGCGGTGGATTCCGCCGTGATGGCGATGCCCCCCGTGGCGAT
>JBJONV010000015.1:0-7095 GCA_046051665.1 Chloroflexota bacterium | reverse complement strand
GTAATTGAAAGATTTTTTCAATAAATTAAATTAAATAATTGCAGAGTAAAAATTTATTTTTTACAAATAAAACAAACGAATGGTACGGATTTGCTCCCCAAAAAAAGACACAAAAAAGCGTCGCTCGCGACGGCAATGCAGGCGAAATCGGATTATTCGGCGAGCGCCGCACGGACATTCTCGAGAATCTGCTCTGGTTGGACAGTAAGAAAATCCGTTGTATCAACCGTTATACAGCGTCCCGGGAGTGCCAACGGTGGGATGTGCCCCTGCTGCAAGAGAGGTTGCAGTTCATTGAGGAGCGCTCCTTCGTGGTGGCCGGGATGACGCCTGCCCGATAATCCGCGGGCGCGGTGGCGTGCCAACAGGACATCGCCGTCGCAGACGACCAACACTTGCACCCAGCGCGTCGGTGTCTGGTGCATCGCCCGTACGAATCGCTCGGTATCGCGCGCAGTTTCGAAGTTCCCTTCAATGACCACATCACGACCGGCCAAGGCTTCTCGCTGCAGCCACAAAAACAGCAAATCCATGCTCGCGGCGCTCAGCTTGCGCGACCATGGGCGGTCGCCCCAACCAATACTATCGAAGAGTGACTCTTTGATCATATCTTTGGTCAGGAGCGGCCAGCCCAGTCCGTGTGCGATGCGGCTTGCCAGGGATGTTTTGCCTACCCCCGGCAATCCGTTGACGACAACGACGCGACTCATCATGCTTTGATGACGACCTTGTGCGTGGTAATGGAGTCGAGAAAGTCCATGTCGAGGTGTGCGCCGCTGCCGATGCTGTCTGGCACCGTCAATGAGCTATCGTCATTGAGCACAAATGGGTTGGTTACCACATCGCGGATGAAATAGCGTGCATTGGCGCTGATGTCACCCGGCAGCACGAAGTTTGGCAAGCTTGCCAACGCGACATTGGCGGCACGGCCAATTCCTGTTTCGAGCATACCACCGCACCACACTGGAATGTCTGCAGCCATTGCCATATCATGAATCTGCTTCGAGGCAGCGAAACCACCGACTCGTGACGGTTTGATGTTGATGACCCCACAGGCTCGCAACTCAATTGCCCAGCGTGCATGTTCTGGTGAAACAATGCTTTCGTCCAAACAAATCGGTGTCTTGAGGGCACGTTGGAGCTTGGCATGATCGATGATATCGTCATGTGCCAACGGTTGTTCGATCAATAACAAGCCAAATTCGTCGAGTTGCGCCAGATGTTCTGCATCATCCAATGTATAGATGCTGTTTGCGTCGACTTGGAGCATGATGTGTGGCCACGTCGTGCGGACCGCACGCGTCGGCTCGATATCCCAGCCCGGCTTGATTTTGAGCTTGATGCGTTGATACCCGGCGTCGACGTAGGCACCGACGACCTTCAACAATGTATCAATGTCTCTTTGAATGCCTACCGACACGCCGACACTGACGGTCTCGCGCACGCCACCAAGCATCGATTTGAGGCTCTGCTTATGTGCATGACCGAACCAATCCCATACGGCAAATTCTAACCCCGCTTGCGCAATGCGGTTTGCACGCACATTCGCGAAGATTTTCTGCACATCATTTGGCTCGGCGATATCGTGCTTCATAAGCACCGGAGCCAAAATATCGCGGAGCATAATCATTGCCGTCGCGGTTGTTTCTTCGTTGTACCAGGGTCCTGGGCCGACGGGACTCTCACCCCAGCCGGTGACACCGTCAGCATCGATGCGGACGAGGATTGCATTACTGCCGGTTTCGCGCCAACCACTCGTCTCGAACGGTGCGACATACGGCAAATCGATGGAACGCAACTCTACCTGTTGAATACGCATTGCAACCTCCTACATCCGTGGTCGGACGAGATAATGCCAGCCACGCTGGGGCACATTGATACAGTCAACGACATGATATCCGCCGGCAAATGCCGCTTCGAAGTACAACCGCTGCATCATCCGCCAGGCATGCAGACGCGTGGTATCGTGTGTGCGCAAAAGTGCGAGTTGCTCGGGCAACGGAATGGCCACAATCTGACCATCCCAATCCGGCATAGATTCGTTATGGGGGGTGTTCTCGACGACACGGACGGGGTATGCGATGTGGTGGTCACTCCAATCGGGGTAGTGTTGGCCAAGATGCTGCGTCGTTCGTTCATTCTGCAGGTACCACTCCGCTTCAAATCTGTCACTCGGCGCTCCTGCATTGAGTGCATCCGTCATTTCACCATAGACATCCCGCTTGTATGTGGAACACAACGCCCCGAGTCGATGGATATTAAACGTCCCATTGACAATTTGCAATGGATCGTAGGTCCAGGTCATCAGATTCGTCTGGCCATGCGCAATCAACGTGCTGCGTTGAGCTTTTTTGAGTTGGAGGCCAATATCTCGGCCACGATACTCAGACAATACACCGACGATATGACTACAGTATTTGAGACTGACTGGGACCGTATGCGTCAGGCCATACCAGCCCAATGCAAAACCGACCATCCCATGCGCTTCGCGCGGACCATCGTCGTCATACGCGCCCAACAACACACAATCGTTGTGCGCCCATGTGATCAGCACATGCGTGGGGATGATTTCGTCGTCGGAATTCGACCAGATGCGATTGTGCACATATTGCAAGTCAGCACAACCTGCCAAATCGGTAATCGGCTTGATATGTATTGCCATGCGAAAAACCTCGCAACTATGGATTATGGATTCGGTCGTTTGAGTTCTACCAACCACGGTCGGGTGGTGAAATCGCGCGCAATATCGTCAAACAACGGGAGTGCATCCTGCGCCGCTATGATTTCACTCAGCTTCACATACACGGCGTTTTTTGCATCGAAGCACAACGTCGGGACTCCGAACGCACTGTATTGGGATACCGCATGTTCGTGATCACGTTGCAAGGTTTGTAGCACTGTGCGGTCCTGGACATCCGTGTGGTAGCGTTGCATATCTATGCCGCATGTCGCAGCCACTGCTGCCACGCCGGCGCGTGTGACGACATCCGCTTTGTCGGTGTGCCGGGCTTCGTATGCGCGGGCACGAAACGTCTGAAAAGCAGACTGGCTCTGGCGACGCACCGCTTCAGCACCCCAAAACAGATTCAACCCACGGAAGTTTTCCCAGCCTTCTTTTGCACCGGAGTAATCGTGTGCTTGATTCCAGATTTTCCAGTCCGAATCAGCAGGGGTATTTATCTGTTCGAGCGAAAAATACCGCCAGTCTATCTCGACGCTGGGGCGTTGGGCAACCACAAGGTCTAACCAGCGTGATGCGCGCCAGGCAAACGGGCACAACACATCAAAAAAAACAGTTATTTGCATTGCGAGTTCTCCTTAGATTCTTGCGTCTAGTGTATCACCAACGACCGTCATCGGTGTTCCAAAGGGTGCACTACCAATCGCTCATACAGCATGAATTGTCGTGCTGCTGCAATGGAATACGCCTGTGTGGCATGCGGATCTGGTTGGTAGACGACGGAGGGAGTTGTTGGCAGCGCGGCAAATGTCGGGATCACCTTGAGGGTACGGAGCACCAGCAACGCAACCCCACGGGCGGTCGCTTCTTCTACACCCGATGCGTAGACTGGGCGACCCAAGACGTCGGCACAGATTTGCATCCACAACGATGAATGCTCGAGGGCTCCACCACTCGCAATGACCCGGCTCGTGGAAGGTAACGAGAGGGCAATCCTGCCGAACCGTAAGGCAATCGCCTCGAGGCTCGCACGGGCAATATCCCAGGCTGTGGTGCCGAGGTGCATTCCATGAATGGTTGCTTTTGCTTCACCTGCCCACCCTGGACTGCGCTCACCAGCAAACAGCGGCAATATGGTCAATCCATGCGCATCGGGTGCATACGCTGCCAAGCGGGACTGAATGGCTGCCTCATCACCATCGAGGCGCATCGTCTGGCGCACCCACTGATACACATTCCCGCCTTCGCTGGTGGCACCGCCGACAAGTGCGGTATGCCGATCGATGCGATAACACCATAACCCTGCTGGTGGTTGTGGGGTGCCTGGGAGTGCTATTCGTAGCGCCCCGGTGGTCCCAACCGTCAACGCGAGCGACTGCGCATCAATACAGCCACTACCGACATTCGCAGCAGCGCCATCCCCAACTGCTCCATACCATGGAACGACGGCCAATTGTGGCCAGCGGACGGCCCACTGCGCACGCAGAGGAGGGAATGGTGTATCAACATCGATGAGCTTTGGGAGCGTTGCTTCGCTCAGTCCCAACGCCGCTAACCATGTGCTATCCCACGTGAGTGTGGTCCGATTCAACAGACCCGTCCACGCAGCTTCACTGTACGTGATTGGTGCGCTGCCCGTAAAGGTCTGCGCAACAAATGCACCGATGGAAAGCCACTGCTGTGCGCAGTGCCACTCTTCAGGACGCTCCTGTTTGAGCCATGCAATCCGCGAAGGCCAATAATTTGGTCGGAGCATACAGCCGGTACGATCATGCACACTGGATTCGTCATATACCTGTCTCAGATGTCGTGCGGCACCATCGCTTTGGGTATCTGCGTAGGTGCGCAACGGTCCGACTGGGATACCCTCCCCATTCACACCGACCATCGTTGTCGCCATCGCAGCCATCCCGACAGCACGAATCGCAGCTCCACGCGCACCGAGCTGTTGGAGTACGTCGTCAATGCATGCTGCGACTGCCTCACAGAGCGCTACTGCATCGACTTCTGCCGCACCTTCCCCGGTCGTCTGTACATCAACGACGCGACGTCCTTCGATGTGCGGGAGTTTGTGTGCCTGGTGATCATACGCCAAAACCCGTACAGAACTGGTACCAATGTCAATGGTCAGGACAATATCTGTGTCACTGTGTTGCTGGGGTGTGTGTTGCATGGTGGGCATTCTCGTTGGTTGATAGCACTATTCTACCAACTCTCCCAGAGAAAAAGGCCACCCCGCACTGCGGAGTGGCCTCTATCGCACCAATAAGTGGTTAGGGCATTGGGCGTAATGCCAGTGTGACACGGAACTCGAGCTCTTGTTCACCGCGCAAAACCGTCAACAAAACGGAGTCACCGGGATTGTAGCGCAACAATACGCCACGGAGCGAATCGGTCTCTCCGAGTCGGACCCCATCAAGCGTCAGAATAACATCACCTGGTTGGATACCCGCTGTTTGTGCCGGCCCACCCTCGGTAACGCCCGAGACATACGCGCCTTGCTTCACCGTGAGTTGATTTTGTTCGACAATCGCAGGAGTGACCATCCCATAGGTAATCCCGAGGAATGGATAGCGCACTTCGCCGTAGGCAATAAGCTGTTCAGCGACCTTGCGGACGATAACAGAAGGTACTGCAAAACCCAACCCCTGTGCCGTATCACTGGTTGCTGCTGATCCACGTACTACCAACGTGTTCAATCCAACAATTTCGCCGCGTGCGTTCAAAAGTGGGCCGCCACTATTGCCTTGGTTGATGGCAGCATCCGTCTGGATTAAGCCCTCCGGCGCACCATCGCCGACATTGCGGTTGAGTGCGCTGACGACACCGACCGTAACGGTATTGCGGTAATCGCCCAGCGGACTGCCGATTGCGACAACCGGTTCGCCTTGGCGCAATGCATCCGAATCACCAAGCGTCATTACTGCAGGAACCGCATCGGTGACGCGAATGACTGCGATATCGTTCAACGGATCGGTGCCAATCAGCTCTGCTTCATGTGACGTTCCATCGGCATAGAGGACGCGAAGCGATAGAGCGTCTGCGATGACATGGTTGTTTGTGACAATATATCCATCGGGGCTGATGATGGCACCGGACCCTGTGGAAGACGGCATTTGCGGCATATTCGGGTTTGAATAGTTTTCGACGGTGACGACGGCTTGGCCCACGCGTTCAATCATCGTCGGGATATCTTCGCTCGCAATCACAGGAGCCGAAGGTTCTGGTGCAGCAGGAATAGCTGTCGGGATTGCTGGCACCGCTGTCGGCGGGGTGGTACGCGTCGGTTCGCTCTGGCGAGTTTCTGTTTGATTGGCCACAACGGCTACAGGTTGGCTCAGTCGCTTTTGGATGAGGTATACCGACGCTCCGGCACCGGCCAATGCGCCGAGCACTGCACCGCCGAGAAGGGTCATTAACAACACCACAACCACAATAAACGTATTGGTCCGTCCCATACCTAATTCCTCTTTTAGTCTGACAAACGCGGTCGTTTCTTACTCAGTATATTCGCTCATATCTCTAAACTACCCGTGAAAAAGGTATGAGCAACAGATGAGGTGCACCGAACTTGTTCAAGCGCTTCGGAGATTTTGTTCCTAATGGTATAATCATTGCATACCAATCGACGTTGATGGTGCATTGTACTTTGCATGACGTTCGGTGAGGAACACATGCCACACACTGAGGCACGTATGATTCTCGAACAACGTTTTGGTGCGGCTCAGGTTGCCATCCGCGCCACCGACGATCTCCTCATCCGCGTCCGGGGCACACATTTCGGCAGTGTCGATGCACTGCGGAGTGACATCTTTCAAATCACATGGCAGCTCATTTCGCAGAAAAATGCCGTCGGATCCCTCGTCAACCTCCTCAACTCACTGTTAATTGCACTAGACCCCATAGACGCTGTCGAAACCGCACAGCAGACGGTCGTGGATGTTGTCATGACCTTCCGAACGCAGTTGAACCAGCGCGTGCCAGACACTGCCATCCAAAGCATGTCGGTTCTCACCCAGTGCCATACCGTTATGTTGTACGGCTACAGCACCACCGTGCTTTATGCATTGCAGCATGCCCTGCGCAACGGGCAGCGTATAGACGTGATTTGTGTCGCTGGCGACGATCGCCTTGCCCACCTTGCATTGGTCGAACGCATCGCGGCAATCGGATTGTCGGTCAGTGCTCTTGATTACGATGCAGCGACGAAGGCAATCCATACCGTCGATGCCGTTGTTGTCGGTGCAGATACATTAGACGTCTATGGGTTGACGAATACTGCGGGTACTGCAGCACTTGCATCGCAGGCGTATGCCGCGCATATCCCGGTTTTTTCGTTCTGTACCAGTGAAAAATTCCTGCCCACGGCGTTTTTCCATGGTGAGCTTGCGAGCTGGCAATTCGCCGATGACGCT
>JBJONV010000014.1:0-22367 GCA_046051665.1 Chloroflexota bacterium | reverse complement strand
GCGAAAAAGCCATCCGCGTGGCAGCCCACATGCTCGAGGCATCACCCAGCGATGTGGTCTATCACGAAGGAAAATACCAGGTCAAAGGCGCGCCGGATAGCGGCGTGACCCTGACTGAGATAGCCAAGCGCGCCTATAGCGACAAACTCCCCGGCGAGACGACCTCGGGCCTCGAGGCGACCGAGTTCTTCCGCGCCAAAGACAACGCGTTGCTCTATCCGTTCGGCGCACATCTGTGCGTGGTCGAAGTCACGCCCGAAACCGGCGAAACCACCGTGGTCGCGTACTACAGTGTGGACGACTGCGGCCCGCGCATCAGCCCCACCTTGGTCGCAGGCCAGGTGCACGGTGGTTTGGCGCAGGGCATCGGTCAGGCGTTGTACGAGGAAGTCGTCTATAGCGAAAGCGGCCAGATATTGTCTGGGTCGTTGATGGACTATGCGTTACCACGGGCAGACAACTTCCCGACGTTTACATTGGACAAAACCGAAACGGCGACCACGCTCAACCCGCTGGGCGTCAAAGGCATCGGCGAAGCCGCTACTGTCGGTTCGACGCCGGCAACCGCCAACGCGGTGATCGACGCATTGTCCCACCTGGGCATTACGGCCATCGACATCCCGATGCGGCCAGAACGCGTTTGGAATGCCCTCAATAGCGTATCGACCAACGCCTAACAACACCGCCGCGCGGTGCCGAGGCACCGCGCGGCTTGGAGTATTCCATGGAGCGATTACCCGCCGCGATCCACCAACTCGACACCATGCACCTCGGCCGCGCCGAGATTATCTGTTGCTACCTGATTCGTGGGAGCGTCAACATCCTGGTCGATCCCGGTCCGACCGTCGTCCTCCCAGCATTGGCCGAGGCACTGGCGACGCACGGATTGACCTTTGCCGACATCGGGGCAATCATGCTCACGCATATCCACCTCGATCATGGTGGAGCGGTAGGTACCTTGCTGGCGCGTTACCCGCAGATGATGTTGTATGTGCACGAGCGCGGGGTAGCGCATCTGGTTGACCCTTCAAAGCTGATAAACAGTGCCACCCGCATCTACGGCGACCAGATGGATGTGTTGTGGGGCGAGTTTCTGGCCGTCCCGGCCGAGCGCATTGTCTCGCTCAACGGCGGCGAGCCGTTGCACATCGGGGACCAACACTTCACGGTGATTGCCGCTCCCGGGCATGCGATTCATCACCTCATCTACATCCACGAGGCCACCCAGGTAGCGTTTGTCGGCGATATGGCGGGTATTCGCATGCCGGGGTATCGTTATGTCCGACCAGCCACGCCGCCACCCGACATCGACCTCGAAGCATGGGACGAGACACTCCAAACCCTGCGGCAACATCACCCCGCTGCCATGTGTTTGACGCACTATGGTGCGGTGTTCGATATCGAGCCACACCTACAGTCGTTGCAAACCGCCAATTGGCGCTGGGCCGAACTGGTCAAGGGCTGGATGTTGGCGGGGATTGACCCTGCCGAGCAGCTCCGGATGCTGACTGCGCAAGCGACTGCCGATATGGGTCCCGAAGCGACCGAACTGGGCATCAGTGCCTATCAAAAAGGTGCTTCGATAACGATGAGCCTGCAAGGGCTGACGCGCTATTGGTCCAAACGGTTGCCCCCGACCCCGTGACCGCCATCGTCGGCGTAGACCACTGAGGATGATGGAACCGACAACCAGCCTGAACCGAGCTGCACCACCCATCACCGCAACCCACGCGGCGATGGGCAGCGCATTGTCTGCGGGGCAATCACTGCTAGTGAGCGGGGTTGCTCCGAGCGCACAAACCCCTTTTCTCCTGACGTTGCTCCCACAAACATCCCAGACCGTGCTCATCGTCGTCCATCTCGAAGCAGATGCGACTCGTTTGGCTACGACATTGCGGCGTGCGTTCCCCACCCGGACGGTACATGCCTACCCCGCCCATGCGGCCTACCCGTACGAAACAAGTACCCTCGAATCAGCGGTGATGCTCCAACGCCTGCACATCATGCATGACTTCGCCGCAGACAGCGGGACTATTGTCGTGGCGTCGTGGCGTGCGATGTTGCAAGCAACCGTTGCACCGGACGTCTTGCGCTCGACCCAGCTGTGCATTCGCCCCGACGAATCACATGATCCGGTGACGCTGACGGCACAGTGTGTGGCACTGGGGTATCGCCTGGTGCAAACGGTACAACAGCCCGGTGATGTCCGCCGTCATGGCGGAGTGGTCGATGTCTATCCTGATGACGCTGTGCACCCGGTTCGCATCGAGTTTTTTGGCAATCAAATAGAATCCATCGCGCACTACGACCGACACCAGCAACAGCGCGTCGCAGCGGTACCGCACCTGACGTTGCGCTTACGGGTCGAGGCAGATTGGCGCAACCAACCAGCAGTGCTCGAACGCTTGCGTGCATCGGGGGATTATGGGATGCGCGATGTTGCGCAACAAGAATGGGATGCGTTCCTCGACCCGTTCAGTCATAATCTCCCGTTTGACGGGATGTCGTTGCTTTTTCCACTCCTGAACGACTCCCCGCCTGCGAGCATCATCGACGCGCTCCCGACCACTGGCGTGCTTGTCTGCGTCGATCCGGACACACTCATCAGCCAGATGACAGAGTACGGCAACAGGCTCGAAAAACAACGGACGCGCCTCATCCATCACGGTCTGCTGCCTGCCTGGTATCCCAACGTCGTCGTCCCCGTGGCACGGATCGCGGCGCCGAAGCAGGTGCTTCTGCTCTGTGACATGGTGCCCAGTACCAGCAAACGCTTCGTAGCGCAGCAGGCGTTGGTGCATATGACGTTACCGAGTACACGTCGCATCGAGACGCTGAGCGATACCCCTGCGCTGGCTGAGACCTTGCCGTTTGTCGAAGGGCAGTTTGTCTGTCATATCGACCATGGGATAGCGGTATACGAGGGTATCGTGATGCAACACGTCGCGGGGACGACCAAGCCGTATCTCAAATTGCGCTATGCAGGTGCGGACCGGCTGTATGTCCCCGAGCAGCAATTCGACCGCGTCACCTGCTATGGTGATCCGACCAATGCTCCCCCTGCCCTCACGATTTTGGGCAAACGAGACTGGTAACAGCGCAACTGTGCGCCCCAAAAGGAATCTGGAATGTCGCAGACACTTGCGCAGCTCACTCACCGCATCGCCGATCATGCAGCCATCGTCTCGCTCACCGAGCAATGTCGTGGCCCACACCAAGTGCATCTTGCGGGGGTGCGCAAAGCTGCCGTGGCACCGTTGGTGGCGGCACTTGGCGTCCATGACACCCGGCCGCTCATTATTGTGGTGGCACACGCCGACGAAGCAATACGCCTCTGCGAGGACCTGAGCTTGTGGCTCCCGTCGCGACCGACCTACCACTTCGTCGCCAATGACGCCATCCCGTATGAACCCATGTCTGCCAGCACCGAAAGTACGGCAGCCCGCATCAAAGCATTGCTGGCGCTCCAACGGGGCGAATCGGCGATTGTCGTGACATCAATCCGGGCGCTCCTGCAACCGACGATTGCGCCCGATGATTTGGCACAGAGTACCATTCAGGTCGCGCTCAATGCACGCCTCGACCCGTTGCAGTTCATTCACCGCTGTGCCCAAATCGGCTACCGCTTGACGTCTTCGGTGAGTGAACCGGGCGAGGTCAACCGGCGTGGCGGCATTATCGACATCTTCCCCGTTGGTGCAGCACAACCCGTCCGTATCGAGTTTTTCGGGGACGACATCGATTCCATCCGCGCATTCGATCCCCTCACGCAACGGAGCACCGACCCGCTCCCGACGCTGACCGTCGGTCCCGCCTACGAATACCATCACGCCCGTCACGACGACGTTGTCGCTTGGCTGCGTGCACAAGATTTGAGCGGGCTACGCGACGAAGCACGCCAGGAGTGGCAACAGCTCATCGAACGCTTCGCACTGGACGAACCATTCGAAGGACGCGCACTGCTCGCTCCGTTGTTTGCTCCCGACCTCGTCCTCGCATCGCTATTGGATTATTTACCCGAACACGCACCGATGTTCCTCAGCGAGCCTGTCTTGATTGCCCAGGCAGCGAGTGAATACGCCATCCAACACGAGACTCGCCGCCAGCAGCATGTCGACAGTGGCGAATTGCCTTCGTGGTACCCGGTCGTTGTCCATCCCTGGCGCACCCTGTTGCAACGCGCTGCATTGCTCCACATCGCAACAAGTGATTTGCCGTTTACCGAGCTCATCCACGAGCCGGTCGTCGAATCGATTCCGGACGACCTCTTCCGCGGCGTCGATTTATACGGCGGGCGCCTCAAAGAGCTCATCAGCGACGTCGTGAAGCGACTCGCCTCGGGTCAGCACGTCTATTTGGTGACGCCCCAGGCGGCCCGCCTGCACGAGATGGTGCTTGAAGCGAATGGTCCTGATGCGCTGCTGCACCTAGTGCATGGCGTCATCGACAGTGGCTGGACATCGCCCGCACTCGGGGTGACGGTGTACTCCGACGCCGAAATATTCGGTTGGACCCAGCGCCGCACCGCCAGCAAACCCAAACGGAGCGAACGCGACGATCGCTCTTCCCAAGACCGGGCTGCCTTCTTACGTGGCCTGCAAGTGGGCGATTTTGTCGTGCACATCGAGCACGGTATCGCCGTCTACGACGGCATGATCCGGCGCACGATCGACAAGGTCGAGCGCGAGTACCTCAATCTGCGCTACGCCGCCGGTGACAAACTGTATGTCCCCGTCGACCAAATCGACCGCGTCTCGCGCTATATCGGCTCGGGCGATGCCGAACCGACCCTGACGCGCTTGGGCACCCAAGACTGGGAACGGGCCAAACGTAAAGCACGCAAATCGGTCGAAGACCTCACCGAGGAACTCTTGGCCATCTATGCAAAACGCAGCACCGCCAAGGGCTTCCGCTATGCAACAGACAACAATTGGCAACGCGAGTTCGAAGCGGCCTTCCCGTACAACGAGACCGTCGATCAGCTCAGAGCCATCAACGACGTCAAGCACGACATGGAATCAGACCAACCCATGGATCGTCTGGTCTGTGGCGATGTCGGCTTCGGCAAAACCGAAGTCGCCCTGCGCGCGGCCTTTAAAGCCGTCCAAGACCACAAACAGGTCGCCGTCCTCGTCCCGACGACGGTGCTTGCGCAACAGCACTACGAGACATTCAGCCGGCGCATGGCTGCCTTCCCCATCAAAGTAGATCTGATTTCGCGCTTTCGTAGTGCCAAAGAGTCGAGCGGGGTTCTCGAGGCAACCAGTACCGGCAAAGTCGATATCCTTGTCGGTACGCATCGCATTTTGTCGAACGACATCCAGTTCAAAGACCTCGGATTGCTGATTGTCGACGAAGAACAGCGCTTCGGCGTCAAACACAAAGAACGCCTCAAGCAACTCAAAACGGGCGTCGATGTCCTTACCTTGACTGCCACGCCCATCCCACGTACCTTGCACATGTCTCTGGCCGGCATCCGTGACTTGAGTGTCATCGAGACGCCGCCCGAAGAGCGGATGCCGGTCAAAACGTACCTCATCCAGCGCAATGATCGCCAAATCCGTGAAGCAATCGAACGCGAACTCGAACGCGATGGCCAGGTGTATGTCGTCCACAACCGCGTGCACTCGATCTATCACGTGGCAGATCAGCTCCATCGACTCGTTCCTGGTGCACGCATCGGGGTCGGTCATGGCCAATTGCCTGAACACCAGCTCGAGAAGGTCATGCTCGATTTTTATACGGGCAAAACCAATGTGCTCGTCTGTACGACGATTATCGAAAACGGGCTCGATGTCTCGTCGGCAAACACCATCATCATCGACGACGCGCCATACTACGGCCTCGCCCAACTCTATCAATTGCGCGGACGCGTCGGTCGGAGCACCCAACGGGCGTATTGTTATTTGTGTTTGCCGCCTGGGGTGCCACTCACCATCGAAGCGCACCAACGCTTGCAAGCCATCCAAGAGGCCACCGAGCTCGGTGCTGGGTTCCGTATCGCCATGCGCGACCTCGAAATCCGCGGGGCGGGTAATGTCCTAGGCGCCGAACAGAGCGGCCATATATCGGCAGTCGGGTTTGACCTCTATTCGCGCCTGCTCGAACAAGCCGTGCGTGCCATGAAGTATCGCTTTGATACCACAGCCGAACAGCAATCCGACGATGCACAGAGCGCCCCTACACCCCAGAAGCGCATCAAAGTCGACGAAAAGGTGCTGGTCACCCCATTGGTGACGGTCGATTTGCCCCTCAATGCGTTCTTGCCGGTCGATTACATTCCCGATGACCAAGTGCGCTTATCCACCTACCAACACCTGGCCGAAGCACAGACGATTGTCGCCGTCAAAGGGCTGCGGAGCATGCTCCGCGACCGCTTCGGCAAGCCACCCGAACCAGTCGAACACCTGCTAACCTGGCTCCATATCAAATCACTGGCATTACAGGCAGGTGTGCCCTCTGTGGTCGCTTCCGAGCAGGAATACATCATCAAACTGCCGGATGGGCACGAAGAGCTCCGGAATCGCCTGACCCGGCGCTTTATCCGCGACCGCCATATCAAAATCGGTCCACAGTTCGTCCGCATCGCCCGCTACCAAGCCGGCGCAGCCTGGCTCGAACACATCATCGCCGTCCTCGAGTGCCTGCAGCCGACGACCGCCGTGCAGGCAAGTAGCACAGGAGTACTCCCATGATCCGCACCGTCTATGTCACCGACGCCACCTACAGCCATCACGACCACGAGCGGGCCGCACTCGCACCCTATGATTGTTCGTTTACGGTCCGTCAGTGTAAAACCGCCGCAGATGTGATAGCCCAATGCGCCGACGCCGAAGCGCTGCTCAATCAGTATGCCCCGTTGACACGAGAGGTGTTCGCAGCGCTTCCCAACCTGAAGATGGTCGTCCGGTACGGTGTCGGCTATGACAGTGTAGATGTCGCGGCGGCCACCGAATACGGGGTCTTGGTAGTGAACGTACCGGATTATGGCGTCCAAGAAGTCGCCGACCACACCTTGGCGATGCTCCTCGGTATCGTCCGCAAAATCCCACAGACCGTGGCATCGGTACAAGCTGGGGTGTGGAACGATAATCTTTTTCACCCCATCATGGGATTAGCCGACAAAACAGTCGGCCTCTTGGGATTCGGCAATATCGCGCGCGAAGTCAACAAGCGCGTCCAAGCATTCAATATGCGTGTTCTGGCGTATGATCCATTTCTACCTACAGACGTTTTTGCGCAACACCATGCTGTCGCTGCCAGCTGGCAGGATGTGCTGAGCCAATCCGACATCGTTTGTATCCATCTGCCCCTCAATGCCAACACCAAGCACTTCATCAATGCCGAGCGCCTCGCGTTGATGAAGCCCACCAGCTACCTTGTCAACACGGCACGCGGCGGAATTGTCGACGCACAAGCCCTCGCAGATGCACTCCGCGACGGACGCATCGCAGGGGCAGCTCTTGACGTGCTCGAGCACGAACCAATGCCCGCGGTACACCCCTTGCGTGGCGTCGATACTTGCATCATCACCTGCCACATCGCCTGGTATTCAGAGGATTCATTAGTGCGCCTACAACACTATGCAGGGCTCGAGATTGCACGTGTCTGTGCCGGCGGACAACCCAAACACGTCGTCAATGGTGCGCAACTGCGCGCACGGAATTCCGGACGTTAGGGTAGATGTTTTTCGAGTGGGACTGATACATTCGAGCGGAGCTGATTATGCTCCGCCTCGCTCGATTGTATTACTGCCAGCCAAAGACGTAGGTAGTATAGGCAACGGCTTCGCGTATCATGTAGAGCCATTCCTCCACCGGTCGTGAGGATATCGGCGAGGTTTTGGTCGGCGATGCATACGCCTCAAACCCCAAATCTTGTGCCATTTTGAGAGAGCGCAACATGTGAAAAGGGTCGCTCACCAAGAGCACCCGCTGCAGGCGTAACGGAGCGGCCAAGAGTGCTGCGGCTTGCATACTCTGATAGGTCGAACGCCCTTCGCGTTCGAGCAAAATATTCGCCGCAGGAACCCCATTTTCAATCAAAAACCGTGCTCCGGCTTCTGCTTCAGAAAGATCATCGCCCGTGCCCGTTCCACCCGTCACAATAATGTAATTGACCTGCTTTTTTTGAAACAAATCGAGCGCATGTGCAAGTCGGGCACTCAACACTGGTGAAGGCGACCCAGCCCAGACTGCGGCACCGAGCACAATAGCAGCATCGGCGGGTTGCGTCTGATCGATGGTGCTTTGCATCCTGACTAATCCAACCACACCCACCAGATAGACCGTTATCACCAAGAAAAGCCACAATACGGCGCGTATCAGGGTGACGATAATGGGTTGTTTTGGGCGGGCAATCAGATAATTCGCGTCACTCATGGTTTTTCTCGTATGATGTTGGTGTCATTATACTGGTATCACCGAGAGGACTCCATGCGATTCACCCTCCCGCCACGCAAATGGTATATTCCCATCGTCTTTGTGTGCGTACTTCTTGCATCCGCGTATCTGCGCATCCCGGTACTGCTCCGCTGCGCACTCTTTGCCGGGATCGCCGTGGCTCAAACAATCGAGCTCTACCGCACCCTGTATGCACGCAATCGCCCCGGTAAGGTCACGTACTGGCGTGGCGTACGCTACGAAACAACGCACAACGGACCGCCGAGTCGGCTTGACTACCAGGAACACCTGCTCGAAATCGTGCTTGCTGGTGCTGCCCTCCTTATTGCACTCTCGCTGGGATTACGGTACCTCGGGGCATAAGCAAAAAACGCCTGAGGAGGGGTTGTCCCTGCCCAAGCGTTTGTGTGTGAGCCAAATCAGCGCTTCCTGTTACGTGCATGTGCGCGAGTAAAAGCAATCTGCAATGCGGTGTGACAGCTCGCAACACGTGCATCCCACTGATGCAATCGTGCACTCTCTGCTGCTGCTTCTTGCATCGCCGAGAGGCGCTGCGGATTCTCCACGAGCGACAGCAATGCGCGGGCAAAGGCAGAATTGTCCCCAGCGGGCACCAAGATGCCATTCACGTCATGGTCGACAAACGTTTGCATTTCACCAACATCGTGTCCGACCACAGCAATCCCCGCTGCCAGCAACTCCAACAACTTTGCGGAACACCGCGACCGGTTAATCAGTGTATCGGCGACGGGCACGAGTGCGATTGCTGCAACGCGGAGGAGCGGCGTTATCTGCGCAGGCTGTACCCAGCCGTGCATCGTAACTCGTGCGCTGAGTCCTGCGTGTGCAAGCATCGTAGCAAACTGCTGCTCTTCGCCATTTTCTCCGGTACCGATCACATCCAGATGGACGGCAGGATGTGCGGCAAAGAGCTCCGCGAGGACAGCGACGAGCATCGCGGCATCAAATTCCCAAAACCGCGTATAGAGCACCAGACGCAACGAATCCTTGGCACTCAACGAATTCGGATGCGCATCGAGGTCTGCCGCATTGGGCAGATAGACGACTCCATCGGGCACACAGCCATCTGCCCAACACAGTGTCTGCAAGGCACGGCTCGCAACGGTAACTGCATCCGCACGACGCGGCAATGACCGCTCCTGCCAGGCAAACAACCATTTGGCAAGCAGCGGATAGGGCAACACGTCGTTCCAGCCCCCCGTGCCCTCACGATCGTCACAATCGACGACCATCGGCATCTGCGGCTGCGTCCAGCGGAGCCACTGCGCTGCCAAACCTGCATGCCCCTTTGGTTTGAACAGATAGACACAATCGGGACTGGTACGTAGCACAGCCTGCACCAACAACCAGGCTTGCTCGCATACCCCGAGGAAGCCGGGCAGGTGTGGGACGTTGGTATGACGCACCACTACCCCGTCGTATTCCTGTTGTGTGCCGGCATCTTGGGGATTGTGTACTGGTGGCGCGACAATCACCACCTGCATACCAGCACGGGTCAACGCCTTGGCAAGGGGGAGCATCCGTGCCAAAAGTGTACCCTTCGGCCGGATGCCGAAGGGTGCAATCATTGTGATGCAGTGTGGTAAGTCCATCACACTCCTAGAGGCGTGATCGTGGGTCGAGAGCATCGCGCAAGCCATCGCCCATGAAGTTGATGCTCAACACCGTCAAGAAAATCAGCGCTGCCGGAATCAACGGCAAATGCGGTGCAACCTGCAAGTACTGGCTGCCGTCTGTCACCAAACGACCCCATGTTGGGGTGTCGGGTGGGAAGCCGATGCCCAAGAACGACAACGTCGATTCACTCAAAATCGCACTCCCGATTTCGAGCGTTGCAGCAACAATAATCGGGCTCATGGCGTTGGGCAAAATGTGTTTGAACATGATGCTCGACTGCTTGACGCCGACACATACCGCAGCTTCAACGAATTCTTTTTGTTTGAGCGAAATGAACGACGCACGGACAATACGGGCGGTCGACATCCACGCCAGCACACCGACCATCGTGACCACGATGATAAACATACCGAGTTCGAGACCGAGTACTTTCGTCACCGAGTCTCGGAACAAGTACACCGTCAACAACAGCAATGGAAGCTGTGGGAGTGACAAGAACAGATTGGTCAAGAAGCTCAACACTTCATCGACGTAGCCACCGAGGTAACCGGATACCGCTCCAATCAACGACCCCAACGAAACCGCGATGAGCATGGCTGTGACACCAACTGCCAACGAGATTCTGCCGCCGTAGAGCGATCGTGCCAACAAATCGCGACCGAGTTCGTCTGTACCGAATGGATGTTCGGGAATCGGGTTGCTCATGGTGTACGCAAAGTCGAGATCGTCGCGATTGACGGTCCAAACTGAAGGTCCCACCAAGACAATCAAAATCAAAATTGCAATGACAACGGTCCCGAACATCGCCAAGCGATGTTTTTTAAACCGTCGCCATGCATCACCCCACAACGTGCGAGGCTTTTTGTTGGTATTCTGGGCAACCTCTGCGATTGCCTCGGCCACTGTAGGTGTAGCTGCCATACTGTTTTCTTTCGCTTCGTCTCGGTACACTTAGGTGTATTTGACACGCGGATCAAGAACGCCATACAAGAGGTCGGCGATGAGATTGAACACAACCACCAAAATCGAAAAGATGAATGCCAATGCCATCACGGTAGGGGTGTCGGAGTTTTGAATCGATGTAACCAGGAGCTGCCCAAGACCGTTGACGCGGAAGAGATTCTCGGTGATGATCGCACCTGCGAAAATCTGTGGAATACCCAGCGCAATCAAGGTAATCACCGGGATGATGCTATTGACGACGACGTGACGAATCACCACAGCCCATTCGTTCAACCCTTTGGCACGTGCCGTACGGACGTAGTCGAGTGGCAGATTATCGAGCATTGACGAGCGCATAAAGCGTGTCAGTGCTGCAGTCTGCTGGACGACAAGTACCAACACGGGGAGCACCATCTGGCGGAGCTGCTGACCGAGACCTTCCGACGTGGTTAAGTCGAGGGTCGAGCTATACACGATGGGGAACCACTTGAGATTAATGGCAAATATCAGCATGAATGTCAACCCAGTGAAGAACGACGGCAATGCACCACCAATGAATGCCAAGAAGGTGGTGACCTGGTCAAAGAAGGAGTATTGTTTGACCGCCGAGATTATTCCAATTGGGACGGCAATGAATATCGCGATTAAGTAGGCGACCCCGACGACCTGAAGGGTCTGGGGGATACGCTGAAAGACAATGTCGAGCACCGGCGACTTCGTTGCAAACGAAAATCCCCAGTCACCCTTTGACATAGAGGTAATCCACCGTACATAGCGCACCGGCCATGGCTTATCCAAGCCAAATGACTCACGGATGCGAGCACGTGTTTCCATTGGGATGGCAGGGTTGAGAGCGAATTGCGCAAGCGGATCACCGGGTGCCAATGCAAGCACACCGAAGATAATGACACTGATGAGCAACAACGTCGGAATTGCGACCAAAATACGGCGCAGAATGTATTGAGTCATGGAGTGATTCTCCACGTAACGCGTAAGGATGAAGGGGATAGAGGAGGGGAAGGGGGAGCGGAGGTCGACGAGTGTCGACCTCCGCAACGTGGACTAGCTTACTTGGACCACTCGTGGATGTTCCACAAGCCGGAGTCAAAGGTGTTGTGGGTAGGACCGTTCAACCCAATGATCTTGGCATTTGGCGTGCGGCGGTTGATCAACGGAATGACTGCAACGTCGTTGACGAGGAAGTCGTTCAATTGAATTGCCATTTCCGTGCGCTTTGCAACGTCGGTCTCTGCAGCATACTTGGCGAACAGTTCGTCGTATGCCTTGTTGCAGTAACGACCGTCGTTACCCTGGTTCCAGCTGCCCTCTGCCGAGTTAACCTTGGCACAGGTCCAGCCTTCGAGGTATGCCTGTGAGTCGGTGCCCGAAGGACCGTTGGTGTACATCTGGATGTCGACAAACATCTTGTTCAGGGTGTCGTCGTTGCCCGGGTCGCCCGAGAAGAAGACGCCTGCGTCGACGGCCTTCAGGTTGACAGCGATACCAACTTCAGCCAGGTTGGCCTTGATGATAGCCTGTTCGCCTTGGCGAAGAGCATTGATCGAAGTCTGGAAGTACAAGGACATGGTCTTGCCGTCCTTGACACGCTTGCCGCCTTCGTCCTTCCAACCGGCTTCGTCGAGGAGCTTCTTGGCGCCTTCAACGTCGCGCTCACAGGTCGTGTTCTTGGAATCAACAGCGGTAGGCACGACCAAGATGTTGCAGTTTGCAACGCCGGTTGGGCCGTACAGGTTGGTGGCGATTGCCTGACGGTCAATTGCCTTGTTGATTGCCTGACGAACCTTGAGGTCGGTCAAGAATGGGTGAGGCTGGTCTGGCTCTGAGCGCTTTGCACCCAAAGCTGCATCTGGGTTTGCGAAGTTGACGACGATACGCTCGACGCCGAATGAACCACCGGCAACAGGCTCACACTTGCCAGCGGCAAGGATTGGCTCGAGGGCGTCCTTCGGAACCTGCAAGTTCCAGCTGTAGTCGACTTCGCCGGTCTCACATGCTGCACGTGCAGCAGAAGCAGCGTCACCGCCACCCTTGATTTCGACCGTTTCGAAGTAGGTCTTGTCGGCGTTGCGGTAGGCTGGGTTCTTGACGTATACGACCACGTCGCCTGGCTTGAATTCCTTCAGCATGTAGGCGTTGGTGCCGATTGGTGCCAAGTTTGCAGCCTGACAAGCAGCGTCGGTCATTGCAGCTTCACCGATACATTTTTCGAACTGCTTCTTCTGGATCACTTGACCCGAGTAGCTGACGAAAGCGATGTATGGATCTGGGTTTGCTGCCTTCCAGGTGATCTTGACGGTGTTTGCATCGATTGCTTCGATGTTGGCAATGCCGTTGAAGTTCGAAGCCGTCGTTGCTGGCGTCTTCTCGTTCGAAGCATACTGCCACGTGAAGATGACGTCGTCAGCGGTGAAATCGCTGCCGTCTGACCACTTCACACCCTTCTTCAGCTTCCAGGTGACGCTCATGCTGTCTGCAGCAACGCCGCCGTTGGCCAAAGTTGGGATTTCTTCGGCCAGGTACGGTACCAACTCGTCAGCCGAGTTGTAGCGTGCCAATGGCTCGAGGATGACGCCTGCTGCGTCGAAGTCCTTGGTGCCTGAAGCCAAGTGTGGGTTCAGGATGGTTGGTGCCTGCCAGTAAAGGATGTTGAGGGTCGTGTCCTTCTCAGCAGGAGCTTCTTCTGCAGGAGCTGCAGTTGGCTCTTCGGCTGGTGCTTCGGCGGCTGCGGTTGGTTCTGCAGCTGGTGCTTCAGCGGCCGCGGTTGGCTCTGCGGCTGGGGCAGCAGCGCCGCCACAGGCCACGAGCAACGGAAGCAGCAATGCTGCTGCCAACAAGGCAGCTGCGCGCTTCCATGACGAGGTCGTTCGCATGTGTTCTGATCCTTTCGAAGAGAACGGAAAATCTTGTGCAATTCCCCACTACAAAGGTTCCCCTTTGAAGCTGAAAGTTGCATGAAATTGATTCTAGAGTATTTATTTGCGTTCGTCAATCGATTTCTGCAACGTTTTGTTCCTCTTCTGCACAACATCCATGCACTCCGTTTGGTCGTGTTGCCCTATTTCTCGATTTATTGAGTTTTATAATGATATTACTCGTATATTACAATACACCTTCCCGTTCTGGCCTGCCTGTGTCTGGCATAGTGCAAGGCTCTTTTCCGGGGAAGTACGACTACAGCTCGCACACGCTGACGTCGCAGGTGGCGGAACAGGAGCAAATACCACCTCCCTTCTCTTGCACCGGAGTCACTCCCCAGTTGCATATTTCCAGCCGCTTTCGGCGTTCGGAGTGTCGTGCCACACGTCATCGGGTATCGGGGTGAAAGGTATTTTTCCATTTATGTAGAAGGGTATCAGGTTCGGCATACTGTATAAATGCAAGATTTCACCGGTGCATACTGTTTGATTAATGTCGCAGCAGTATCAGCGCAAAATAACAGGACCAGTTGTGTATTGTGGTGTCCTACGGGGCTTTTTTGCCCCACACCTACTTACCTACACCGAGGTGTTTGGGTATAATGCACCAACAAATCACAAGAAAGACTGCAAATATGCACTATTCAGCCGAACTCATCCACGCCCTGCAGGCCGTCGTTGGGGAACGTGGCGTTGTCATGGGCGATGCTGCCTTGATGACCTACGAAGCCGATGGTTGCGTGATGGATTTGCATGCACCGAATATCGTCGTATTACCACAGACCAGCGAGCAGGCCGCTGCAATTGTCAAAATCGCACATCAGGCGCGCATACCGGTCGTCGCACGTGGCGCAGGCACGGGTTTGTCTGGTGGTGCGACACCCATCCACGGCGGTATCGTCATCGCCATGACCCGGATGGATCAGGTGCTTGAAGTCGACGCGGCAAACCGGCGTGTGCGTGTGCAGCCGGGCATCATCAACTGGGAACTGTCACAGCACCTCACCCCCCACGGGTACGCCTTTATGCCTGATCCATCTTCCCAAAAAGCCTGCACCCTCGGCGGGAACATAGCCAATAATAGTGGTGGCCCGCACTGCCTCAAATACGGTATGACGACCAATCATGTATTGGCACTCCGTACGGTGCTGCCGAACGGCGACCTCATTTGGACCGGCAATGGCCGCATCGACACCGTCGGTTATGATTTGGCCGGTGTCATGACGGGGTCCGAAGGCATGTTCGGTATTGTCACCGAAGCCTGGGTGAAGATGACTCGGCTCCCAGAGGCATTGCGCGTCGTCCTTGCGTTGTTCCCCGATATCCCATCTGCATCACAGACGGTATCGACCATCATCGCCCGTGGGATTCTCCCAGCCGCACTCGAGATGATGGACAAGCTGGCCATTAAAGCCGTCAACGGCATGTACAAACTCGGTTTGCCCGAGAGCGCTGGTTCTGCATTGCTCATCGAAGTCGATGGGGTCAACGATGGCCTCGATGATTTATTGGCCCAAGTAGTCGGCATTTGTCGCGAACACGGGGCCATCGAGGTCCGTCCTGCAACCACCGCTGCCGAACAAGCACAGGTATGGGCGGCCCGCAAAAACGCCTTTGGCGCCATGGGGCGGTTGTCGCCCAGCTATTACCTGGTCGACACGGTCGTGCCACGCACCAAACTCCCGGCGATTTTGGCACATGTGGGCGATGTTTCCAAAGACTTCACTCTTCCCATTGCTAATGTCTTCCATGCCGGCGACGGCAATTTGCATCCGTTGATTTTGTTCGACCGGCGCGACAAAAAGCAACTCGAGCGTGCCTTAGGTGCAGCAACTGAGATTCTCAAAGAGTCCGTTCGACTAGGCGGCGTCGTGAGCGGCGAGCATGGTATTGGTGTCGAAAAACGCGATTACATGGATATTTTGTTCAGTACTGCCGATCTGGCAGCCATGGCCGGGTTACGCAAGTCGTTCGACCCGTTGGATTTGTTTAATCCGGGCAAAGTCTTCCCTGCACGGGCAGGCTGTGGTGAACTCGCTGAGTTACGCCAGAATGCCATCGCAGCACATGACATGACCGCTCTGCCTGCCGGCACGTGGGTATAGGAGGAACGCACGATGAGCACTCCATCTATCGTTTTTTCGACCGACGCGCAGATACTGGCAGCACACACCATCCACGGTATCGTGCCCCAGCGCGTGGCGATTCCCACGAGCCAAGCTGAGGCCTCTGCGGTGATGCACTATGCCGCTCAACACGGATGGACGGTCGTGCCGTATGGCGGTGGAACGCGCCAGCTCTATGGAGCGCCGCCGACGTCGGTCGATCTGGTGGTGTCGACTGCGGGATTGACCCGCGTGTTGCAGCATGAACCAAATGATCTGACCATTTCGGTCGAGGCCGGCATGACTGCCGAGGCATTGCGCACCTACCTCGCCACCCATGGCCAGATGATCCCCATCGACCCTGCGGTACCGGAGCGGACCACCATTGGTGGGATGATTGCGACAGCGGCCGATGGCCCGCGACGTGCCCAATACGGGGTATTGCGTGACATGATCATTGGCGTCCATGTCGTCGAGGTCAACGGGCAAGCATCACGTGCGGGCGGTATGGTCGTCAAAAACGTCAGTGGCTTCGACATGATGAAGCTCTACCACGGAAGTTATGGCACGTTGGCGCTGATTACCGCCGCCAACTTCAAACTCATCCCTATCCCACCGGCGCGGGGGAGTATTCTGATTGGGTGCGCCACACGCAGCGAAGCGATGTCCATCGTCGCGACCCTGATGCAATCACAGTTGACACCCGTCGCCTGCGAACTCCTCGATGGCGCCGTGGCACGGTCTGTTGGCTCTGATGCCGCATGGGTGGTAGCGATCGGTTGCGAAGGGCCAGAACCATCGGTGGAACGGCACATCCGCGACGCCGTTGCTCTTGCGGCCACGCAGACCGCAACCAGCACGATCCGCGTACAACAAGAGCATGATGCACTCTGGCGTACCATCGCGAATGCCAGCGCGTGTGATGCCATGGCAGAAGGCGAGTTGCTGTTGCGCTGGGCGACGATTCCGGCATTTGTCGGGCCACTGCTGGACCGGATTTCCGACGCTGGTGAACGCTTGGGTGGCACACCCGTTGTCCATGTGCGTGCTAGTGTCGGCTGCGGCTATGTGCGCCTGACGGGACTCGATGCAAAGCAGCAGGATGCCTGGATTACAGCGCTCCCGGAAGTCATTGCGGTGGCGTCGAGAGAGCGTACCTTGGCACGGTATTGGCACGCGCCAGCGGGTGGGGCAGAGGTGATGCAACGCATCAAGGCGGAGTTCGATCCGCAGTTGCGCTTGAATCCGGGGCGATTTGTGGTGTAAAGGATTTGTGGTCTAAAGAAAGAGGAGCAACGATTCTATATATCGTTGCTCCCGTTTTTTATGATCTTTACAGTGTATTTTTGTGCTACCGATAATCATCTTGAATCATGACTACATACGGTCCCGTAAAATTCCAAGTGGTCTTATATCCTAAAACCACAAGCCGGTTATTCCGCATTTCGACATTTTGCCATACGACTGCATCATTGAGGCGAATGTCTACGGCATAGCTCCCCTCATATATCGGTACGGTGATTTGCCACTTCGAACCACTCTGTGCCCGGATCGAGTCTTTCTTTTTTACATCAAAAAAACTACGCCATCGCCCGCTTCCTGTCGGAGCTATTTCGATACTTGTAACGACAGTTCCGAGATCAAACTGAATGAACCCTACAACCTCATCAGTCTGCATCTGCGTCGGTGTTGGCACTACATCTGCTTCAGTATTCAGGAACTCGTTCCCCAGCAAGCCAAGCAAGACAACATAGGGTTGTTTGTTTTCAGGGTGAAATTCAAAGCGAGCTCGTTCAAAAATCTGGATTTGGAAATCTTGACCGTTTATGTTGTGTGTAAATTGATTCGAGAGTGGTAGCCCGAACAAAGCGAGACTTTCTGCTTCGACGATTCCTGATTTTGTATCGAGCTGAATACCGTGGGTTGACCAATATCGAAGAAAATCATTACAGTCGAATTGACGAGTCACCGCAAACCATTTGCACTGTTTATCGTTTTTTAGCAGCACACCATTGCTATTTGTCATCGACTCATAGTTTTCTGGGGTAACCTTGTTTGCGCTCGGTGCACCAAAAATCTGCTGCATATTCTTCACGCCCACTCGTCCAATCAGCACATTATATGGCGGTAGATTTTCAGGATGGAGCTCAATTCGATTTCGTTCGAAGTTTTGTGCCTCGACCGACTTCCCTTCGATTCTCATAATGCGCTGATTGGAAGTCGGGAAACCAAATACCCCGAGCCCACCATTTCGCTCCCAAAACATGCGGATCTCGCCACGAATACATTTCCCAGTTTCGGCAAAGCACCGCTCATCGTCCGCAGCCTTAATTCCAACCACAGGGAAGATCAATAGCAACAGTGTCAACACTAAACCATGTATGCGATAATTCATGTTTACCCTTTCTTTACTTTATATTACGTTATAATGATATTTTAATCAACTTGACACAGAGACACGATGTGCAAAGTGTCTGTTTTATACTGTTCAGCGACTTCAGAGCCCCGCATTACTCCAGAGGCACCACAGCAATGGAACGAGAAACAAAAAACCGCGGGGCGACCTTGTCACCCCGCAGCACCATGCCTGTTTTCTGTCTCATGTAGCCTAGCGCGTTGCCGTCGGGGTACGCGTACTTGTTCGGGTCCGTGTGGCGGTGCGAGTCCGTGTCGGAGTTTTGGTGCGCGTCGGCGCTTTCATCTGAGTTGCTGATCGAGTCAGTGTCGGTGATTTGGTCTTTGTCTGCGAGACCGTGCGTGTCGCGGATTTGGTGGAGGTTGCAGAACGAGTGGGTGTGGCGGTTTTGGTGGCGGTTAGTGTGTTGGATGGCGTGACGGTGGGTGTCGCTGTCCACGTGCTTGTGGCAGTCATCATAGGAGTTGCGGTGGCGACGGCCAGGTGGCCACTACATGTCCCACCGTTATCGGTGCTATTGGTGCCGTCGACACAGGTCGTATTGGACCAGGTCGCACCGCTCCACGTCACGCCACTGACCGCCGCGCCGCTGAGCACAGCGTTGGTGAAATCGACGCCGCTGAGGTCGAGCCCAGTCAACGACAGCCCGCTCAGGTTCGCGTTGCGCAGGCTGACACGCGGTCCGACGATATAGCCGCCGACGAGCGCATATCCTGTGGGCAAATGCGTCGGGGTGCCGGTCAATCGCCCAGAAGTAACGCGATCGAGGGATGCGCTCGTCAAATCGACGCCATCGAGATTAATCCCCGATAGGTCGAGTCCTGACAAATTCACGGTCGGGCCGAGCAACAACCCACCGATATGACGCCACGGTGCGGGCAAAAAGCGGGCATCATAGAAAATCCCATCAGGGTGGACCCCACTCAGGTTGACATTGGTGAGGATTGCATTGTTCCAAATGGAGTTGCGTAAGGTGGCAGCGCTGAGGTTCGCATTGGTCAGGTTTGCATTGACAAGCGACGTGACATGGCTGATCACCGCCCTGCTGAAATCTGCATCGACCAGATAGGCATTTTCGAACGTAACCCCGATTATGGACGTACCGGCGAAGTTCGCCCGTTGCAGGATCGCAGATTCGAAACGGGTGCCCCACAGCATCGCATCGGTGAATACCGCATCGGCGAGATACGCGCGGTCGAAGTTGGTCGATGACAGATTCGCATTCCGCAGATCAGCGCCGTTGAGTACCTCACCAGAGAGGTCCATCCCACTCAGATTACAGCCACTCAAATCAACCCCTGTGCCGCGGGCAGTGCAGTCCGTACTGGCGGCATGGAGTGTCGGCAGCACGGGATATCCCATACCGAAGGAAATTGCGAAAACAATGACGACGCAGAGATAGATCGACGGAGAGCGCATAGGTACTCACGTAATACAAAGCACGTCTAGTATAGAACAATTGACCCCTTCGCCACCAGCGCTCGGAGACTACCGGTGAGCGGGCAACACACCGCCGCGCCGCGGTCTTCGTCACCCCCCAGCAATCCAGTGGAACCGCATGCATGTGACCCATACAAAAAAACCGCGGGGCGCCACCGGCGCCCCGCAGCACCATGCGTGTTTTCTATGCAAAAAACGACAAAATAATACCGAACAGCACAAAGTTGACCAGGTGATTGCCGATCTCGATGCCCCAAACGTACAGGGGGTGAGCAGCGAACAGTTTGTTCACCAAATACGTAGGCATCACGAAGGCAAGCCAAAAGACAAGGCCAGCTTGGGCACCTTGGACCCATTCGTAGCCAGCAGGGTAGAGCGCGTGCAAGACGACCGACATCATCAGGGCCTGGAAGAAGCAGGCGACGAAGGTCAATCCAAACACCATACCCATGTTTTGACCACCGCCGGGGATTTGCTCGCCGGTTTTGCCGATACCGGTCCACCAGATGGGGAAAAATGTTTTGGGGCCGAACCAAATCGAACCGCTGACGATTGCCACAATCATACAGATGAGCACGCCCAGCCACGGAATAGCAGAAAAATCAAACATAGAAACACCTCATAACGTCTGAACAGCGCCGAATTGTACCGGGATGTGTCGGATTCGTCAAACAATTGGACAAATATGCTACAATACGGCGCTTTTGTCGGGAGGAGAACCATGGCACTCAAACTCATCATCAATCTGCCCATCCGCAATGTCGCGCGGAGTATGGCATTTTGGCAGGCATTGGGGTATGCATTCGACGCACGTTATGCCAGTGACAGCGTCTGTTCGCTCATCCTTGGCAACGACATCATTGCCATGCTCCACGAGGATGCAGGTTTTGTGGGGAACACCGACCGCGCGATTGCAGACCCGCAGACGACGACCGAGACAATTATCTCGATTGCGGTGCCGACCCGTCCTGACGTCGATGCGACGATGACCAAAGCGTTAGCCCATGGTGCAGGTGAATTCGGTAGCGGTGCTGACCACGGTTTTATCTATCATCGTTCGTTCGTGGACCTCGATGGTCACCAGTGGGAAGTATTTTGGATGGATGCGACGAACGGGTAATCTGGATTGATTCAATAAAGGATTTTCCACATGGCGATCAAAATGTTTGTGAATTTGCCCATCCGGAAGCTGGCTGACAGCGTCGCGTTTTGGGAAAAACTCGGCTTTACATTCAACCCACAATTCACGAGCGAGACGACGACCTGCATGATTGTCAGCGAAGATAATTATGTCATGTTACTCGAAGACGCAGACTTCCGTACCTTCACCAACCGGACCATTGCAGACCCACGGACCTCCATCGAAGGCATCGTCGCATTGGCGCTCGACTCCCGTGAAGCGGTCGATGTGATGATGGCACAGGTTATTGCCAATGGCGGGTCAGAATACGCAGAAGCGCGCGACCTCGGATTTATGTACCAGCGCGCCTTTGTCGACATCGATGGTCACCATTGGGAACCGTTCTGGATGAATCCGGACTATGTCACGGAGTAAGTAGGTTACAGGTTACAGGTTCGGAGAGATAAAGACACACGCTGGGAGCAATGCTCGCCAGCGTGTGTTGTTTTGGAAATAAACTACTATCTACTATCTACTTCCAGATTTCCGCATCCGGGTCGCCACGGACTAAACTATAGCATTCAAAATCATTAAAGGAGTGTCTGTTGGGTATCAAAATAACGGTGAATGTGCCGATCCACAAGTTTTCGGCGTCGGTGCACTTTTGGGGAGCGGTAGGATTTGCTTTCAATGCACAATTCCCTACGCGACGACGAACTGTATGATTGTCAGTAAAGATATCTATGTCATGCTGCTCGAAGATGCGGACTTCCGCGGGTTTACTAATCGGCGATTGCCGATCCCAAGACCAGCATCGGGACGATATCGCACTCGAACTCGACTCGCGCGAAGATGTCGACACCATGATGACCAAGGTGTTGGCCAATGGCGGCAACGAATACGCCGAAGCGCATGACATGGGCTCTATGTACCTGCTGTCGTTGATCGACATCGATAGCCACCAGTGGAATCTGTACTTGATGGACCCGGTGTATGTGCATGATGAATTAAGAATTGCGGCATACACGAGAACTTGCCGGCGAGCGCTGCTCGCCGGCGTGTACAAATTTGTTTCTCGTCTTGGTCCATGCCCAAAATTATCAGTGCTTAACCCCTGAAAACAATAATCTTTGAACACTTTAGGGTGATGGTACGTCGGGTCCACTATCGGTTGGCACCGGCGTTTTCGGCACCTTGGTTGCAGCGACTCCCGTCGCTGTGGGCGGATCTATCGGCTTTTTATACGGTTTGCTGGTGGCACTCGGTACTTCGGTTGCTGTGGGTGTCTCTGACGGAACCAACGTGTCTGTTGGAAAAACCGTAATGGTCTCAGTCGGCAGCGCAGTGGCGGTGTCGGCGGGCAGTGGT
>JBJONV010000013.1:0-2864 GCA_046051665.1 Chloroflexota bacterium | reverse complement strand
CGGCTGGACTCGATCGTCAATGTCACTGGCAATGACCCGTATTTGAGCTGGTTGAGGATTTTTTCGGCTTCCTCACGGGTTGCACTCGTGATTTCGCCACTCCCACCGACCAATGCAGATTGGATGACTGGGCAGCTGACAATCACGTTGTCGAGTGCAATACACATAGGCTTCTGGATGTTGGCCGCAGAGAACGTTCCGAGCCGCGTCCCTGATTCACCCAAAAAGGCGAATGTGACGGCCGGCTTGTTGTTGACTGCGTCGGTTGCAACACGGAGTGCGACTTGTTTGGTGTCGAGATCCTTACCGTCGGTGATGCTTTCGTAGACGGTGGTGTCGACCTTGGGGGCTGGGTTGGCAGGATCAACGGGAGCATTCGGATCGACTTCGGGCATGACAGGGTTGGGATTACCTGTCGTTTTGACGGTTGTGCCCTCTGCCAAAAAAGCGCCTTTGGTGTCGATAAATTCCAAGCGACCGGTACCACGAAGGGTTTCGATTGCTTGTTCTGGATTTTTGACACCGGGTAGTTCAACGATGATACGGTTATCGCCCGACAACTGTACAATTGCTTCACTCACACCCAGGCCATTGACGCGTCGTTCGATGACGGTAGCGGCGGTTTTCATCAACTCTTTGTCGTTGGTTCCGTCGGCCTTCATCAATACTTGCGTACCACCTTGCAGGTCAAGCCCGAGGCGTACGCTGACGTCACGACCAAGCCATGTGTTGTCTGGTGCAAATGCAATCCAGGAACACAGTGCGGTCAGCAACAAGATAAAGAGCATTGGGGCTACTTCGCGATTACGCACGATATTTTTGCCTCCGTGTCGGGTAGGCCGACTCATCTGAACGCTGTACTAAATACTGAGTATAACGGCGAACCCGGTAGCGTGTCAATTCTATGACACTCAAGAAAATGGGCATACCGCATTGTGGTGCAGAATGCCCGTAGGGTCGTTATTTTTCGAGGGCACTATTGACTGCGGTGCGTACCAACGCATCGATATCGTCAACGCTCTTGGCGCTACTCGCATCGACGATGATACCTTGCACGGCAAACGATGGTGTACCAGGCAATCCGAGGTCGTTCGATTTCTTCTGGAAGTCGCGTACCGTGCGCTCATTTTCAGGGACTTCGATGCAGGCGGCAAACGCAGTACTGTCGAGTCCGAGTTGTGTTGCATATGCGATGTTCTGCTGTTTGAACGTTGCGACTTCTAAATCTTTCCACTGATTTTGATTGGTGAACAAAACATCGTGGAACTGCCAAAACGCACCCATGCTTTGGTCGCCAGCACAGCGGGCTGCAATTGCGGCATGTACCGCATTCGCATGCATCTGCAACGGGAAGTCTTGGAAGATGAGTTTGACCTTCCCGGTGGCGATATACTCTTTTTCAAACGCTGCCGAAAGCGAATTTGAATAGAAGGCACAACCAGGGCATTGATAATCTGCATACTCGACGACGGTGACTTTTGCATCGTCATTGCCGAGGTAGTACCGACCATCATCTGTTTTGCCCATATTGATGTCGGCCTCACGTGGTGCAGGAATAGTTCCTTCGACTGTCTTTGGGGCTTCTGCTTGCGAGCCATAGATGTTGTAAACCACCCCAATCACAATCAGGACGGCAATAACCGCAAATGCAATGTAAAACGTTCGGAGCCGTGCAACGGGTGCCGTTGATTGGACTGCGCGGCCACGTGGTTTGGGATTTCGCATATACATTCCTTATACTGTGCAATACACATCTCATTATAGTATGTTCGTCTTTGATTTGCAGTTTGAGTTGCGCTGTCGTGATGTCTCCTGACAGGTTTTTCATTGTATTCTCACGAAAGATACTGACATCGAGACGGTATAGGAATGGATGCAGATGCCACAATCGCTATCACTCCTCCAGGTGCGGCGCATCATGATCAGGGCACAAGGGCTCGATCGTGTCCGTCCAGCAAAGACACCAAACACACTGCTCCAATCTATCGAGCGTATGGGAGTGCTCCAAATCGATACATTGTCGGTGGTGAATCGGAGCCATTTCTTCGTGTTGTGGAGTCGACACGGTACATACCCCAACGAGTGGCTGGATGGGTTGCTCGCACAACAGAAAATCTTTGAATGTTGGACGCATGAAGCATGCTTCGCACCGCTGCACTGGTTCCCGTACCACCGACGCTTGATTCGTGATGGCCTCGGTTCGACCAAGACGCGCTGGGCGTCTGCCTACCTGGCACAGCATCGTACAGCGGCAGATACAATGCTTGAGCACCTTGCGCTCCGTGGCACCGTCCGTGCAAATGACTTCCAGCGTCCCGTTGGCGAACGCAAAGCATGGTGGGATTGGACACACGAGAAGCAGCTCCTCGAAGCATTGTTTGCCTGTGGCGAAGTCATGATTGCACGGAGAGAAGGGTTCCACCGAGTGTATACCCGCACGGATGCCATCCGGCCACAATGGGATGAGTCGCAACTCCCAAGTGCCGAAGAAACTGCTACTTACCAGATTTTGGCGACGGTCCGAAGCCTCGGCGTAGTCCATACACGCTGGCTAGGTGATTATTATCGGATGCAGACAAAACTGCATGCACACCTCGATCGGTTGGTTTCGGCGGGGCTACTGGTTCCCGTCCAGATTGAAGGAATCACCGGGGATGCGTATATTCTGCCCGAGACACATGTAGCCCTGGCCACACAGACACGCAAAACGACACATGTGACCCTGTTGTCACCGTTTGACCCGTTGGTATGGGATCGCAAGCGTGCGTTGGATGTTTTTGGGTTCGACTATCGCATCGAGTGTTACACCCCAGCGCACAAACGCATCTACGGGTACTTTACGTTGCCCATATTGGTGGATGATG
>JBJONV010000012.1:0-2926 GCA_046051665.1 Chloroflexota bacterium | reverse complement strand
CGATGATCGAGGAACGAAACGCCTTTGACGACGCGTCCTGCCTTTACATCGAGGCACGGAATAATGCGGCGTTTGAGCATGATTAGCGGCTCTTTCCATCTGCATCAGGTGCGGTCATGCGTTCGCTCTTGATGCGCTCGAGCATGCCCGAAAGGTTTTTGGTGAGCATGCCCAAGAGCTCTATTTCACGGGTGTCGATATCCATAAAATGCGAGACATGCTCTTGTTGCATGTTTTCGAGGCGATTACTGGTCCGGGTGATGCGTTGCTCGAGGTCTCGTACATAACTGTCGACACGTTCGATCCACGTGGTGATTTGGCGGAGCTGGCGGTCTTCCATCTCTTGGATGGAGGTGATTTTTTCGTCTTGTTGGAGCCGAATTTCTTCGATGCGTTGCTGGTTCGAAAGGAAGCGTTCGGTGGATGTGCGCTCGATTTGCTTCGTTTCTTGGAGCAGCTCTGAGATACGATTGGATACCACGACGAGTTGTTCGGGGATTTCGTTGACGACTTTATCGATTTGTGAACGGAAGTCATCCACGCGTAGTAGTCGGCTCTGTTGTTCGCTGATGAGCAGTTTGCTGTCTGCGACGAGTTGTTGGTTTTCTGCGGATTGACGACGCAATTGCTGCTTTTCGATTTGGACTTCTTCGAGAATTTTGCGCAATTCGGCGCGGCGGGTATCTTCGGCAGTTTGGAAGGTATCGAGCCGTGAAAGCACGTTTCGGTAGCGCTCGTCGGATTCACGCACCAAGGCAAACAATGCTCCGATTTTCTGCTCGGTCTCGTTGAGTCGATTAATCAAGCTCGCTACGGTGACTCGGTCGGTTTTGCGTGCTTCGGCGAGTTCTTGAATTTGGGATTGCATATCACGAATCGGCCGCACTCCTTCGTCGATTTTGACCAGGGTGCTGGCAAATTCCTTGCGGAGGCTGGTGATTTCGCGGCGGAAGCCTTCAACGGTTTGACTGAGTTCTTGGGAATTCCGCGCAAATTGATTGTTGAGCTCAGCGACTTCACTCTCGGTTTTGCGGATGTGTTCGATCGAGAGCTGGTATTTCTGTGTTTGGTCACGGAGCATCCGGCGCAGCTCGTCGATTTGATTCTGGAGGTGCGTCATCTGGGTCTGGCCGGCATTGCGGCTACGTTCCTCGGCGAATTTATCGCTGATGTTTGGATTCGAATCGCTCATAGAGCCTCCGATGCGAGCGCGTGGAGCGCGGCTGGTAAAGAAATAGCGCCGGTATACAATGCACGTCCGACAACAGCGCCGTGGATGCCGCGCCGTGCCAATGTGAGGAGTTGTTCGGTTTTGCTGACCCCACCCGAAGCAATAATCCGTGGGCCGGTCGCGCTGAGGAGTGCTGCAGTCGCGTCGTAGTTCGGCTCGGTCATGGTGCCATCGCGACTGATATCGGTATAAATAATCCGTGCCACACCGAAGCCCGCCATCTGGACGACCAAATCGGTCGCTGCGACCTGCGAACCCGCTAACCACCCTGCGGTCTGGACAAAACCGTCCCGCGCATCAACGCCGACGATGATGGCATCGCCGTGTGTTGCGACCAAATCACGGACGAAAGTTGGTTCACTGACCGCTTTTGTCCCGATGATGGTGCGCGTCACGCCCAGTTTGCGGACGAGCGATACGTCAGCGTGGGTGCGGATCCCGCCACCGAGCTGCACCGGGATGGTCACTGCGCGACAGATCGCCGCGATGGCATCCTGATTGACGGGGTGCCCTGCTTTGGCACCGTCGAGATCGACTACATGGAGGTGCGTTGCACCTGCTTCTTGCCAGCGTTTGGCGGCATTGGCAGGCGATTCGTCGTAGATTTGTGCCGTTGCATAGTCGCCCTGGGTGAGTCGCACACAGCGGCCTTCGTGGATGTCTATGGCCGGGTAGAGTTCAAACATGCGAGGCCTCGCAGTCGATGTGTGCTATGTGCTGGACGAAGTTGCGGAGGAAGTGCAATCCCATTGCACCGCTCTTTTCGGGGTGGAATTGTGCTGCAACGAGCGTGTCGCGGACGATGATACTGGGGAATTCGAGACCGTAGTCGGTCGTTCCGGCGATGATGCCGGGATCGTCGACATCGCAAAAATACGAATGGACGAAATAGAAATCCGTGCCATTCGGGATACCGTCGAAGAGTGGGTGTCGTGCATGGCGGTCGGAGATAAAGACTTCGTTCCAACCGATTTGTGGCACCTTGAGTTGCTCGCTGTCGCTGAAGCGGCGGACTGTCCCGGGTACCATGCCCAAACAGGGATGCTGACCGAATTCGAGACTCTCGTCGAGCAACACCTGCATACCCACACATATCCCCAAGAACGGAATGCCGCGTTTGATTGCAGATTGGATGACGGGTGCAAGTCCACGTTGGTGGAGTGATTCCATCGTGTCACGGGTTGCACCGACACCAGGCAGCACTATCGCGGTCGCCGTTGCCACGACCGCTGGATCCGCGGTGACGGTCAACGGGGCGCCGATGTGCGCCAGTGCACGGACGACATTCGGAAGATTACCAGCACCATAATCGATAACAACGAGAGACATGGATGCTCCTTAGGCGGGTTTGAGCAAGGGGTGGTTGTTTTGCAACCACGAGACAAGCGCGTCGGCACGATGTGGGTCACTCGGCTTTTGTCCCAACACATCAGGAACCCGTGGTAGATGTTGCATGAGACGCACAAGGCCGTGGCCGCATGCAGCGAGTGCACGGAGGCTATAGCCACCTTCGAGTACTGCACCCCAGCGCCCATTGCAGAGCATTGTCGCGGCGGATTGCAGAAGCGTACAGATGTCGAGGTAGCCAGTCACCGACAGGCGACAGTTGCCGAGTGGATCATCCCAATGGGCATCAAAACCGGCAGATACCAACACAAGTTCTGGCTTGAATCGTTCGAGGGCAGGGATGACCAG
>JBJONV010000011.1:0-12760 GCA_046051665.1 Chloroflexota bacterium | reverse complement strand
GGGCTCGGTATTTTCGGTCCGGTCTCGTATAACTCGGGGCCGACGCCGATTGCCGAAGCATATAAGTTATATGCACTGTTCGGGCAGACATTGGTGCATGCACAACCGGCTGACCCATCGGGATTCTTGCTTGCTGCCCGGCGCAATGATGGTGCACTTACCGTTGTCTGTGTAAATCCCACCGACCGCGCCCGTACCGAAATGCTGACCCTGAACGGGTGGAATGAAAAATCCGCGAACATATGGCGGTTTGGGCTTGGTGCGCGCTTTGCGAAAGTCGGCGACATTTCGTTGTCAGATCCCATTGAGTTGCCTCCGTTATCAGCTACCTTGCTCGTGAGTGGCGGCGCGTAACTGCACGTGAGCAGTACGTTGCGCTCGACAAAAAAATCCCTGTCGTACCAACGGTACGACAGGGATTTGTACTATTATGGGTCTCACTTCCGGCGTGCGGCAACCCAGCGGACCACCACATAGAGCAATAAGCCAAATGGTCCTACCATGAAGATACATACCAACAGCAACGACATCAACCACACGGGAAGTGTTGATTCCTGTGCATCGAGGAAGGCCCAGCGCCCCGTCCACAAATCAAACGCGAGAAAATGGATCCACGCGGTCGTTGCCCCTGAATCGCTGCTCAGTAACTGCTGCACAACCGGCAATGTCGGGTTCGCCAAATCGGGCAAAATGGTCGCCAGATTGGGCACAACCAGCACACTGTAGAGCACTGCAATTGGCAAAACGACGGCATGGGAGCGCATGATTTTCAGCGTCCATGACCACTTTGGAAGCGCAATCATCACCAGCCAGAACGGAATCACCAGCAGGTTGCTCAGCTGAAAGAGCATACTCATCGGGTACCTCTCGGAATCGCGATTATGGCGTTGCGGTCGGTGCTGCCACCGTCGCCGTTGGGGGTACTGCGGTCGCAGTGGCAGCGGCTGTCGTCGCACTCGGAGCGGCAGCCGTGGCAGTCGCTACGCCGACCGTGCTGGTCGCAGCGACTGCGGTGAATTGTGCCGTTGCTGTGGCAGCATTCAAGTCGGTCGTCGCAGTCGCGGCAACAGCAGTGTCAGCGACTGCAGCGGTAGTTGCCGTTGCGGGAACGGCAGTCGGTTGCGCCGGAGCTGCAGTTGGCTGTGGCTTTGCAGGCGCTGGTTGTGCCGGTGCCGCGGTGGGTGGGACGGTTGCTTCTGCAGTCGGTGATCCCTGGACGCCCATCGTTGCTGCGACCGCCGTGTTGATTGCATCTTGGGCGACTTGCGTTGCGACGAGTGCGGTCGCGACCTGTGTTTGGATGCGCTGCTCGTCGGATTGTCCACATGCGACCAACGTGAACACAAGCATACCTACGAGGCAAAACTTTCGGTTGTTCATTTACTACTCCGTGTCGTATGAATTACTACAATCATACAACAACTCGAGAGAATCGGTAGCAACCGCTTTCGTTAGGATGTTGTAGCATCGCCAAGAAGCTTTTCGGCAAGTTCGAGTGCATCGACTGGCCAAAACACCTCGGGACGGGGTCGGCGCGCACGTGGGTTGGTTGCGCTTGGCCGACAGTTCAGGATGGCATCTACCCATGTCTGCGGAACTGCCTCACGACCATAGACCGCTCCGAGCAATGCGCCACAGATTGCTGCGTTGGTATCGGTATCACCACCTTGCATGACCGTATCTTGGACACCCGCTCTGAATGACTCGGCATGGAGGAGTTGCCATAATGCATTCTGGAATGCGATCAAAACCCAGCCTTGTTGGTGGGTATACGTCGCGGGTCGGTTGGTCGCTGCTGTGCGGATGACCTCTTGTAGTTCTATCGGGTCGTTGCGTGTCGCCGCAGACGTCAGGATGTACTGGTAGACATCTTCAGCGGAGCAACCTGTGCGAATGACATGGGCAATTGCTGTTGCAAACAGTGCACTCACAGAACGGGTAATCTGATGGGGGTGCGTGAATGCAGCGTCTTGTTCTGCCCACGTAGCGATTTTTTCAGGCGGATGATTGACCCCATAAATGCCGAGCGGACTAATCCGCATCAACGCACCGTTTGCTTGCGTGTCATGGAGTGGGGATCCTGTAAGGCCATGCCGTGTCGCATTTCCACAATCAAACGGGTTGGATTTGAACCAAAACACATACGATTCGAACACCTTCTCGCGGTTGTATGTCCCTTCGGCCACCAGTGAACGTGCCAGCATCAGCGCGAGTTCTGAATCGTCAGTCGGTTGCCCAGCGAGAATATCCCAGGTACCACCACCATTTTGTAATTCCGTGACGCCGTCCGGGTAGAGTTTGCGAATCTGCTCTGGCCTCGTGAATTCGACGAGACTTCCCAACGAATCACCACTGAGCTGCCCGAGCATGCACCCCTGTGCGCGAGAGAGCATGGTACTGTTTTGTCGTAGGGTGTTCATGTTGAACCTTTCTGTGTTCGATTTAGTGTGGATTATACAATAAAAATCAGTTAAACGCAATACTGTAATAGTGCATCCGTTTTGTGATTGAATAATCTTTCATGGCAAAAAGTCCCTCGCTGCGGTAATCAGGAACAACACGTCTGCTACGATAGCAGCGACAGCGCATAGGGAAAGTAGCAACACATTGAGCAAATCACTTTTGATACTGATTTCAGGTCCGTATATGTCCGGGACAAATGGTGATGAAGCGGCAATCGCAAAGAATCTGAGCACTATGGAATCCTATGCACTCCCGATATTCGAAAAGGGGCATGTAGCGGTCGTTGGAGAGTGGCTCGCCTGGCCTGTCATACGCCATGCAGGGGGGCATTCGCACACATCGGAACAATTCAACACGTATCAATATCCGGTCGCACACCGGCTTCTCGAAAAATGTGATGCGGTGTTGCGCATCCCAGGTGAATCTCGCGGCGCCGATTTGGAGATGGCCAAAGCAAAAGAAATGGGGAAGCGGATTTATTACAGCCTTGATGAAATCCCACCGGTGTCGTAAGAACTCGCCATGTCGTTTCGAAGGCGATGTCGTCGTGTCGTTCTCCATGCTGGTCCAATAATGGACCCACTAGATGACGATGGAGCTCACACGGAAAACGTTTGGAAGGCCGATTTGAACCAATAACCATTGAGTCCTTGCAGGGTTGTTTTGGCGGGAGGCGTTTGATGCGCGGTAACTACTTTGATACAACCGCGTTTATTCCTTCTCGAATGCTATCGTACGAGGTACAAGATGCTGCGTAAGCAGACACAAACAACCCACTCCTACATATTTTGTATCGAGAAATCCATCAGGCGCAAGGTTAGAAGCGACTGTTGAGAAGCGAATGCGAGGGGATGGATGCGCATAATGTCTTTGGATGTGGCATGTCATTTGCCAGCTCAGGCAGTTGAGTGGTATGCACTTCATGGTTGGGATGTGGCGCAACACAGTGTCCGCATTGGCAGGACGCTGGTACGATTTGTCCCTTCTGTGGTTTCCTATACCTATCATTACGCACTCGCAATCCCCACAAATGCAATCCCGGCGGTGATTCGCTGGTGCACGGCACATCAGATCCGGCTGGTCGCGCAGAATAGTGCGCAGCCGATACAGCACTTCCCGGAATGGGGGATGGAGGCGGTGTATTTTTATGATGGAGTCGGTAACATCGTCGAGTTTATTGGGCAATCCGATGGTGATATGCCACTGGTCGATTCGTTTGATCTTTCGATGGTGCACGGCATCAGCGAAATCGGTCTGGTCACAAATGATGTTGTAGGAACTGCTACACGCATCAAAGAGCAATTGAGTCTCCCTAGTTTTCACAATTACAGCGAGACTTTTCATGCGGTCGGGACAGACGAGGGGCGAATCATCGTTGTCCAGTCGGGGCGCGAATGGTTCCCCAAGACGGGGATTGCTGCGCAACCAGCCCCTGTGACTCTGACTTGTACCCATAATGGACACCATCATTCGACTACGTGGAATGCGATTGACGAAGCGTGACACGTGTCACGTCGCAAGAACAGTCTATCGCGAGATGAAACGTATCCGTAAGATGCGGACAGAACGAAAAACACCGAACCAATCTGGTTCGGTGTGTCAGTGGTGGAGATGGGGGGAGTCGAACCCCCGTCCAAAATAGGCGAACTGCGAGCGTCTACACGTGTAGTCAGTCGTTTGTTTTAACCGGATGCGCACACGCCTGACAAAGCGTTCATCCAGCGATTTTCCTTAGCTTAGCCGAGGTGCGGAATCAATTCCCTCGGAGCGTCCCGGCGTTTGCGTTTACTCACCCGGCCGGGCGAGAGGTGGTAAACGGCTACCTATTAGTTAGGCAGCGAACGCGGTCGTTCGGGAGAACGACGGAGCGCTGATGTTGTTGGCAGTTATGCCTGTGCCCCTTTTACGAGACTGGGCGGCTCGACGTGCAGCTACACAGGGTCCTACCCTGTCGATACCAAACATCCCCTTACAATCACCATCATACCCTCCGGGGGTACTGAAGTCAACTGTATGATGTAAGAGTTCCATAAGAATGGAATCCGGTTACGGTCCAACCGAGAGAAGGTTTTTTGCATGTTACAGAAAATGACTCAAGCACTCAGACAGGTTCCTGGCGTCGTTGCGGTGGTGCTCGGCTGGTCGCGAGCGACAGAAACATCTACTCCCAACTCCGATTATGACATCGGCATGTACTACGACCAGGGGTCATTTGATCTCGCATCTCTGCAGGTCATAGCCACGCGTTTGGACGACAAGCACCGTAGTGATCTTATTGCAGGACCAGGCGGCTGGGGCGAATGGGTTAACGGTGGCGGATGGTTGACGGTAGACGGTCATGCGGTCGATATCATTCTGCGAGATGTTGCACGAGTGAGCAGCGCATGCGCGGATGCACTATCAGGACGGGTGACATGCCACTATCAACCGGGACATCCGCATGCGTACCTAAACGTCATGTATGCAGGTGAACTCGCGTCTAGTCGCGTGTTGTGGAGTGGCAATCTCGGCTTCGATCTACTCAAGCAGCAGACGGAGCGCTATCCGTCAGCACTGAAACAGGCGTTGGTGCACTTGTTTTCGTTCGAAGCAGAATTTTCCCTGTCACTCGCACAAAAATACGCTGGCACAAAGGATGCCTACTATGTAACTGCACATCTGGTGCGCGCGGTTTCGGCAGTGAATCAATGGCTCTATGCAGCGAATGAACGGTATTTTCTTAACGAAAAACGTGCGGTCCACAACATCGAACACATGCCAATACACCCGCCTGACTATGGATGTCGGATTGAAGCAGTGTTTGGTGGGAATCCACCTGCAGAGCGATGTATGTTGCTCCAGGGAATCATTGAAGAGGTCAAGCAGATTTCGTTGACATAAAAAGAAGATTTATCGACAAGTATATTGCGCTGTTACGGTTGGATACGACCATTTTTTTGAGCGATTGCCGTGAGTTCTGCGGGAGTCGCAGTCCCGGTGGTGCCTAATTTGCGGATGGTAACGGCAGCGACAAACATGGCAATTTCGGCAGCTTCGACAAGGGTCGCACCTGCAGCTTGGGCTATTGCAAGGGCTGCCATCACGCTATCACCCGCGCCGACCACATCGATGGGACAATCGACCGGAATTCCGGGAATGTGTGTCATGACACCAGCGTGCTGGACCAATACCCCTTCTCCGGCAAGGGTAATTACCACAGGTCGTTGTGTTTGTGCCGATAGAGCGTTTGCAATGTCTGCGTGGTCGCTGCGTAGGTTCGTCGCATGGCCAAGCGCCATATACGCTTCGGAGAGGTTCGGTTTGATGACGACGTGACGAAAACTATCGATTCGAGCGCGTGAATCCGCAAACATGGGGAGTGTTGGGTGCTCGTGTGCGATGCGTGCAATGGCAGCGTGGACTGTTTCGTTGATGAGTGCTGCAGGGGCTTCAGGCATTTGGTCCGCATAGACAATCGCATCGATGTGTTGTGCTACGGTTTCGAGATGTTCGATAAACCGAATACGGTACTGCGCTGGCAGTGGGTCACGACTGCGGATATCGAGGCGTTCGAGTTCTTGTACGGTCCCGTCCGTTCGGCGGATGACCGGCTTGGTATAGGTGGCGGTGGGACGATCTGGTGTGACGATCATGAGGCTGTCGTCGACGCCGATTGCGTGCAAACCACGCCGGAGAGAGTAGCCGTCTCCATCATCGCCAATGAGACCAAGGCATATCACCGATGCACCTAGTGCTGCAAGATTCGCAGCGACCGTGCCTGCTGCACCGGGGGCGATTGTCTCTGAAACGACTTGGTTGGCGGTATGCCCGGTTTCGACCGAAATTTCGGCGCGGGACGGGTCTATCCACAAATAGCGATCAAGGAAGAAATCACCGCAGACGGCGATGCGTTTGCCTGCAAATGCACTGGTAATCTGGTTGAGACGTGCTGCCTGCATAGGTGCCTCATTTCCCGTTGGGATGACATAATCCTTGCCACAGGGCGGGAATGGTGTGGCGATGATCGCCGCACACATACATACTTGTTCCACCGTCGCGTACGGTACGTACCAAAATAGTCTTAAACGGCCGGTAGTAATAAGCAGGTTCGCTCTTGGGCGCTTCGGTGCGCAAGTCGTCCGGGAGTGTCACCATGTCAAATACGGCCGTCGTGAAGTGTGCGATGTGCTGGTCGTGCTGATGCGCGACATTCCGTGCCATCGCCAAGGCTTTTAGGTAGACTTCAGGCCCCATCACGGCACTCCCGATATTGAGCATCACACCACCTTCGAGTTGGCTGACGCTGTGTGTCAGGATGAGGAAGTCGGTGTAACTCGCAGCTCCTGTCGCAGCACCGTCACAGTTGGGGTGTTCGTGAATGATGTCTTGACCGATGCTGACATGGACCGTCACCGGGATACCGAGGCGATGCCCTGTAGCGAGTATCGAAAGCTCGCGGTATGGGAACGCAGGGGTGTCAATCACCTCACCGAGGTACTCACCGATGCCGAGGTCGCGTGCTGCAGCGGTGCTGATATGGTCATTAATGGCTCCCGTCTCGGTCCATAAGCCAAACTGACCCTGCGAGATGTAGGCTGCCACGCTTTCGGTGGTTGCACCAATCAACGCGAGCTCGTAATCATGAATCAGTCCCGCACCGTTCAATGCGACATGTGTCACCAAGCCACGTTCCATCAAATCGATGATGTACCGTGATGTCCCTTGTTTGATAACATGTGCACCCATGATGATGATGACCGGTTTTTCGGCTTGCCGTGCCGTCCGTATCGCTGGGATGAGTGCCTCGAGAGATGGTGAGGTAAAAGGTTGTGACTGTGGTTCGAGGGGGAGCACGTCGCTTCGTTGCATGTCGTGCATACGTTCCGCCAAGGGAAGCACGCGCAAGTCTCGACGATTAAAGCGTGGATGACGCATAGGACTCCTGATCGAATAGTAGTGCACTGATGGCATCGAGCGGGAGAAAATTTGCAATCACCGCGTCTGCACCTGCATGCAAGAGGTGTGAGCGTTTGTGGATATCAAGCTGACCTGATTCTTCCTCAGAGGCGACTGCAATGCAAAAGGCATCGAGTGATCTGCCCGCAGATATTTCGACTGGGCCATCACCGATCGAAAGCAATTGCCCTGGCATGAGTTCGTATTGTTCGACAAGGTTTGCCATAGCTTCTGCCTTCGTGAAGCCTGGCGCATGGGCACCAGGTCCATGGATTCCCGCATCAAAATAGGCTGCAATACCCAACGCGGTGCTCTCTCGAACCAAATGGTGATGCTCGGTACCACTGACTAACGCCATATGGACGCCGCGGGATTTGAGCAGTTGGAGAAAAGCCCGTGCGCCGCGAATCATGTGATGGTCGGCATGTGCAGGAGTAGCCATCGAACCGAGACGCTCATCAATCCGGTCACTCATCGCGTGGCTGAACTGATCGAGGTAATGTTGTGCGCCATGGTGTGGACCACCATACAGATGAACGTGTTCATCGACCCAGGCCATCTGGATGATACTCGGCTGACCGGTGGACCGGGCAATATAGCCCGAAATCTCGGCATCGATGCGATCCAGGTGCGGATGATACGGAGCAAGCGCAGTTTTCATGACATGATGCATCACCACTTGCCAGCCCATCCGCACTAACGAGAGCGTGCCATCAAAGTCAATTGCCGCCACCACGGGCGTTCGAAGCGGTCGGTTGATGACCTCAATCATGCGTGTCGTTCTCCTGCGGATAGTGGGCTGGTATGCGTCCAGCCACCATCGATGGTCAAGGTATGTCCATTGACGAGTTGAGCGGCATCACTACACAAGAAGCGGACAGCTTCGGCGACATCTTCGGGGGTCCCAACCCGACCGACGGGAGAGAGTTGACTCCACAGTGCTGCATAATCTGGATCGTCCGCGAGGTTACGTTCATTGAGCGTGGCACCGATTGCGATAGCGTTGACGGTGATTCCTGAACGCCCCAGCTCCACGCCAAGGATAGCGGCCAAATGACGCAGCGCTGCTTTGCTGGTGCCGTAGATGGATGCACCTGCCATCGCGGTGATGCCTGTTACCGACGAAGAAAAAACGATTCTACCGGATGTTGCTTGACGGAGCATTTGTCGGGCAGCGGCTTGGGCGCCGAAATACGATCCTTTGAGGTTGAGATCAAAGACGCTGTCGTAATCTGCTTCCGTCATTGCCATAAACGATCCAAAGACGGTGACGCCGGAGTTGCCAATAAAAAAGTCCAAGTTCCCGTATCGTGATACGGTCTGTTGGACGAGGGATTCGTGGGCTTCCAACACACGCAAATCGAGTTCGTGAACGGAGAGCGATCCAGGTAACGCCGATGCCGCATCAATAATTGGTTGCACACGTGCATATTCGCCGTAATACGTGGCAGACACGTTGCAACCGGCTGCGACGAACATGAGCGCAATCGCTGCCCCTATTTCGCGGTTTATGCCGGTCACGATGGCAGTTTTCCCAGTGAATGCGGTCGCTGCGTGCTGCATGGCTTTCCTAACAAAACGGAGTGGCACAGTGTGCCACTCCGCTTCGACGAGATGGTTTAATCGCGTGAGAAGGCTGCATCGAATTGGACGTTCGATGGGGTGTAATCATTGCGACGCACAAATGCACACGCGTCTGTGGCGCCGTATTCACGATCCATGCTCATGTCTTCCCATTCAACCGACAGTGGGCCGGTGTAGTTGATGCGATTGAGTGCGCGGAAGATTGGGCCCCACGCCATGTCGCCACGACCGGGCGAAATGAAGTCCCAGCCACGGCGAGGATCACCAAAGTTGATGTGGGACGCCAAAATGCTGGTATGCCCGTTCAGATTGCGGAAGCTTTCCTTCACGTGAACATGATAGATACGATCGGCAAACCGCTCAACAAAGGCAACCGAGTCAATGAACTGATGGTAGAGGTGGCTCGGGTCGAAGTTGATGCCGAATCCGGGGCGGTTGTTAATGGCTTTGAGTGCCAATTCGGTGGTGTAGATGTCATAGGCAATTTCGGTGGGGTGCACTTCGAGTGCAAATTTGACACCGACTTCATCGAACACGTCGATGATGGGGTTCCAGCGTTTTGCGAAGTCGGCATAGCCGGCATCAATCATGGCAGGGGTGTTGGGTGGGAATGAGTAAATGAGGTGCCAAATAGAGGAACCCGTAAAGCCATTTACCACTTTGACGCCGAATTTGGCTGCGGCGCGGGCGGTGTCCATCATCTCTTTGGCTGCACGTTGACGGACGCCCTCGGGATTGCCATCACCCCACACATGTGGTGGCACAATCGCCTTGTGGCGTTCGTCGATGTTGTCGCAGACGGCTTGACCAACCAAGTGATTGCTGATTGCATAGCACTTCAGGCCGTGCTTTTCGAGGAGCGCCTTTTTGGCCGGGATGTAGTTGGGGTCCGAAAGGGCTTTGCCCACTTCGAAGTGATCACCCCAGCAGGCCAATTCGAGACCATCATAGCCAAACGCTTTGGCTTTGACGACGAGTTCGGCTAACGGCATATCGGCCCACTGGCCGGTAAAGAGCGTAACAGGACGTGCCATGGTGTCGTTCCTTTCGTGCGCTTAGTATTCTGGGGTTACCCATTGTTTGTTGCTGGCGGATGTTTCGATGGCATCGAGCACTGCTTGGCAGCGGACGCCGTCTTCGAACGTCGGTTCGGGCGAGACATTCTTGGCAATACCGTTCATCAGGTCGTACACGCCATGGGTGAAGGTATGCTCCCATCCGATGATGTGCCCTGCTGGCCACCATGCGCTCATATACGGATGTGCGCCTTCGGTCACCAGAATCGTACGGAACCCTTGCACGTCTGCAGCATCGTCATTAAACAATACCTGGAGTTCGTTCATGCGTTCAAGGTTGAAGACGATGCTGCCTTTTGAACCGTTGATTTCGAATGAGTTGTAGTTCCGGCGCCCATTAGCAAAACGGGTGGCCTCGAAGGTGCCGACAGCGCCATTGGCGAAGCGGGTCATGAAGAGTGCTGCATCATCGACGGTTACTTCACCCATTTCGGCAGAGGCTGCAGCACCAAGTCCACCGGTCGTGCCAGCGAGCAGGGGGCGTTTTTTGATGAACGTCTCGGTCATCCCGGTGACTTCGGCGATTTCGCCGACGAGCATGCGGGCCAAATCGATGCTGTGTGCGCCGAGGTCACCGAGGGTTCCGGCACCGGCGATGTCCTTCTGGAGGCGCCAGACGAGTGGGAAGTTTGGATCCATGATCCAGTCTTGCAAATATACCGCACGCCAATGGTAGATTTTGCCGATGCGGCCATCCTGGATGAGGCGTTTTGCAAGTTGTACAGCGGGTACGCGGCGATAGTTGAAGTTGACCATACCGACGACGCCGTTCTTTTTAACGGCTTCGGCCATGGCACGGGCTTCTTTGAGTGTGTTGGCCAACGGCTTTTCGCAAAACACATGCTTGCCTTCGCCTGCAGCGGCAATCGCAATCGGTGCATGTGAGTCGCCCGGGGTAGACACATCGATGAGCCCAATGTCCTTGCGGGTGACGAGCTTTTTCCAATCGGTTTCGTAGCCGTTCCAGCCCATGTCGATGGCTGCTTGTTTGACGTTTGCTTCGTCACGGCCACAGAGGGCGGTCATCTCGGGTACGATTGGCATATCGGGGAAGAAGTGACCGACCTGGCGATATGCGTTCGAATGCGATTTGCCCATGAATTTGTAGCCAACCAGACCGACGCCCATTTTCTTGCTCATGAATGCATCTCCTTGATGTGCTTATTGCGGGTCGACAGAGGTGATTTCGATACTGTTCCCGAACGGGTCACGGGTAAAAAACCGTGGCCGTCCCGGAATGGGAGTGGTGTCTTCACAGGGGAACCCAGCTGCGCTGAGCGCACGACGAATTGCCGCTTGATCGGCCACACGCAGACAAAAGTGACGACCTGATGTGTCGCTACGCGGGTCTTCGGCAAACACGTGCAGTTCACTATCACCGATAGCGAACCAGACGAGATCGTTAGCAGAAATAGAATCAGGGACGGGCATTTCGGGGAGGCCGAGGAGGGTGGTGTAGAAGTGACGCGCTTGTGCGGCGCTTTCGGACCCGTACGGGCGTGGCACACTGACGTGATGCAGATGCGGTACCATAGGGATGCTCCTTTGTATAACGCCACGATACGTTATAGCGTCGCTGAGCTGATGGCGTTAGTGTAGCGGAGCACCTGCATTTGGTCAAATCTGTCGCACGCTAATGCCAAGCAAGGATGCTCTATGTTGACACGATTCTTGTCCGGCACCCGATATATCCGCAACGCATGGCACCTGTGCGGCACGCTCGGGATACGCTGGATGCTATTTATACCGATCCTGCTCAATGGCATCCTGGGGTATCTGTTGCTTCGATATGGATTAACTGGCGAAGTATCACGCCGAATTGTTGATGCGATTGCCGTGCGTGCATCTCCAGAGGCGACGATAGCAGTCACCATCCTTGCACGGTTTGTCGATGTGGTGGTCGTGATCGTTACGACCTATACTGCCGTACGATTCGGTACCGTCATCGCGAGTCCGTTATATGGGGCGATTGCTGAGCGTGTCTGCGATGCAATTCTGCCCAATCAGCACCTTCCGACACGGAGTTGGTTGGCAGACATTGGAGCAGCAATAGGGTACGAAGCCAAAAAACTCGTGATGAATGTCGCCTGTGCGGCGATTGCAGTGATGTTGCCTTTTATCCCGGTTATTGGACCGGTGATAAATGTGTTTTGGAGTATCACCATTGCACTCATGTTTATGTGCCTCGACTTCACCGATGCTTCATATAGTCGGCGACGCCAGAGTTTGCGACAACGCGGCGCCGAACTCACGCAGGTCCTCCCGGAAGCGGTAGGCTTCGCAGTCGTCGCTTTGCCGTTTGTCAGCATTCCGATTGTTAATTTGGTAACGGTGCCATTGTGTTGTGCAGCTGGGATGTTTTTGGCAACAGAAGCACATCGACGCGCATCCACGCATAAAGCGTAGATGCGCGTCTCAATGGAATAAAACCTACATGGTCGCTCCGAGCATCCATGGGTTGAATTCTTCTTCGCCGATATCCTGTGCCTCGCTCAGGCTCTGCTGCCCAGAAGCGACTGCAATCAATAAATCGAAAATTCGCTGACCGACTTGTGCGATGGTTTCGTGCCCGGTAACGATTGTCCCGGCATTGATGTCCATATCGCTTTTCATGCGTTCGTACATGGTTGAGTTGGTCGCTATTTTGATACTAGGTACGGGTTTGAATCCAAAAACACTGCCACGGCCGGTAGTAAAGGCGA
>JBJONV010000010.1:0-10021 GCA_046051665.1 Chloroflexota bacterium | reverse complement strand
AAGGTCACCGGTGACACAGCATACAACAACGCTGCGAACACCGCTACACGCCGGCTGAGTCCTCCGTGCAAGGCAATCACTGCGATAAGCACTATCCGCGATGCATCAAGGAATGTATTGAAAATCGTCGCCGAAACCTCGAGGCTCCACGGGAATATCAAAAAGAGCAAACTCGAAAAGTGGAAAAACGGCGAATACGGAATCATCGGGCGTTCTTCACCCCATTCGGTAATGGGCATGACTGATTCAGAAAACGCACCTGGTTGATAAAATTTTGCAAAATCCCATGTAGTAGCGATTTCGCGCACTTTATCCATGTGCCAGCTGATGTCGATAGGGCGCATGATTGGATAAAGAATCCCACCGCCTTTGATCCAGATCGTCATCAGGATAAGTCCGATGAGCACTGATTGTGCCTCACGAGGCAACGTCGTTTTTGCGGCCAACCAATCGAAAACTCTGTCCCAGAGCGGTATGGTCAGACAGCTAATGAAAACCAGGAGCAACAGATGTGGATACCACATCCCCAAATACACACGCTCAAGCAGGAGTGGGAGTGCCAACCCGCCTGCACTCACCACCCCCAGTGCCTGATAGGGCATCCCTAAGATGATTGCCGCAATCATAATAAGGAACACCAATACCGGAATGCTGACGAATCGAATGGGAAATCCGCGTACGTCGTAGGCAGACGATGCAGGAGTAACACTGAGTTGCGCAACAGCGACCCCAAGCGAGCGGGCATCGGCAGCGTTGTTGCCCCACGTGTCACTTTCGACGCGTACGGTCAAATCCCCCATCGACTGTGCCATCGGCGGAATCAGGTAGTGGTACCGTCGGAATTCGCCCTCGCCCGTCGGAATGGCCCCAAGATCATAGGAACCGATTAGAAATCGTGCATTGTATGGCTTATTGTCAGGATGATTGGGCATCATTGTCGTCGACAACTGCCACCAACCGCCTGATACACCGGGGAGCGCAATAGAAGAGTTTGCGGTACTCCAGCGATATGCAGTAATTGCGGTGACTGATACATCTTTCAAACTCAGCGGTGGGGGCACTGCTTTGTCATCTGGAATGCTCAGAATGCGAATCACTGTGCCTGCATCTAATGGGGCGACATCGGGCACGATAACCCCAAATTCTTGGTCTGTGCCTGTATCTCGAGCATCCAGGACTCGTGCGTCGTCAATGTACACCGCGATCAGACGGCGCTTGAGGCCAGCTGGGAGCTCATCAACGTGGAATTCGAGTGCGAGCGGTCCGCGCAGCGACTGTGGGATGACTGCTCGAAGTTCGTTCGGCGAATACTGTTGGTACGCGAGCACTGTGCGCGGTTCCTGTGACGTGTATTCGCGGGCATGAAAACCATCTATTTTGAGTGCTGCACGCGGTTGGATGAAGTCGATGTGCGCCGCTGTGCGAAAAGATGTCACCACGACCGTCAGGAACAAACTGAGTATGCTGATGACGAAAAGTGTCTTCGATTGAGGAATTACGCTGCGCATCGTTATCCTTTGTACGCCAACAGAAAACCGGCGTTGCATATACTGTAATACATTCCGATACTGCGGTGCAAACGGTTTTCGTCTGCGCTCCCGTTTCCAGCAGTTTTTCAGGGATGCACCAGGCTAATATAAGTAGGTATAGATACGATTCCACATTTGGATAAAAAACACACTCGCCAATACCCCGATCAGTGCGACCATCACAATTGACCCGGCGACTCCATAGCGGCGTACCCGCATCAGTGCGAGGCTGCATGCAAGTGCACCGAAGGGGTAGAAGGCCATTCCCCAACGAACGGTCTGATCGCGGACGATGAGGATAGCAATCGAAAGAAGCGCCACACACACGGCAACATACACCACGGATTTGAAGCGTGTCTTTGAGACCGCACCCACACCAACCAGACTCACGATGACGAATATCATTGGCAAGGCAGTTGGGATTCCTGCAAGGCGGTCGGCAACCGATACCAGTGGTGGACAGCCTGGATATTTGAGCGGTTGATACAGGAGCGTTTCATACGCACTGTAATACAGCAGCACTGCAATCGATCCAGCTACCACCATGGAAGTGACGAGTTGCCATGGAAAACGCCGCGACTGTATACCAATCACGACAAGATACACAATCATAGTCAACACGAAGGTGACTGCAATCCCTGTATGGGCCAAGAGGGCGGTCGTAAAGAAGAGCGTACGGAGTGCCTGGGGTGCGTGTTTATCTGCCAAACTCGCTATTGCAACAATGTAGACCGCGTGTCCCCAGGCATTGGTGAGTTCACCGATATGAATGGATTGAAAAAACGGCAGACTCCAAGCTGCAACAACCAAACTCATTGCTTGTCGAGGTGCACACTGTTGGCTTGGATACGCGACGCGAATGAGATACAGCAGTGCGCCGACATGCGCGATGTGCCCCCCGATTTGGAGCATCTGCCATGCACTAGCCCGATCCCATGTTGTCATGCCGAAGGGTGTTGCCATCAGATATACAAGCGGTGGGTACGGTACCGTCCACGCAGATGCTTCGCAGGGGAGTTCAGCTAATTGATACAGATTCCCACGCAGTACATCAAAAAACATCCGAGCATGCATCGCACTGTCTGACGTACGCAAGTACGGGCTCAGCGTCGGCACGAGGACAACAACAAGTGCAACCGTGACGACCCACCACCAGCGCCGCTTCTCTGCGGATCTCGGGAGCAGCAAAAATGTCATCACGATGGCAGCACCGGTTGCGATTCCGACACTCAAAACCAGTGGGGTGATATGGACCATCCACCAGAGTGGGTCAAAATACCAAGAAACGCCAACGACCATTGCCCAGCAGGCCAACCAAACGTCTGGTCGTTGCAGACCAAACTGCACAAATGCGGTCCATAGGAGCACGATTGAGGCAAGCACCACGATAATGTGCGCCGGCCGCCATACCCCGGTGGTTGCCGCGAGCGTGGTCGTACGCACGACGACACCCAAGGCACGACGATCAGTTGTCGTTTGGAGTGCGGGCAGTGTAGCAGCGATGCGAACGCTCGTCCCATCCCCACGCACCAAAAGCAGCAAACGTCGCTGACCGGAGTAGGTTTGCGCGGGCCCGATTGGTGGCGCTTGCCACGTCAGGCGTGCACCTAATGCACCAGGGTATGCACTGGCATCGATGTCGAGTGTACTCACAAAAAAACCGCTACCTGCATGCGGCCATTCGATAGACCAATCGGTCGTCGTCCAACGGTAGGCTGGCTCGTTGTGATGCCATTCGGCAGGCTCTGGTCCCCAGAAGCCGTGCAAAAACGGCTCATCCAGACCGCGTCGGTGGGTCATGGGATCGCCACCAAGTATGACCGTCTGCATCGGCATTGGTGAATATCCGACAAACAGTACTGCCCAGGCACACACAAAAAAACACAATACCCGTGGAATAATCCACGTCAGAATCGGACGTCTGATGAGCATGTGTGGGCAATTCGAATGCATCGGTTTACTTCTATGGTGAACTAATGTGCATGTAACTCACGGACATAGAGCTCAGCATAGACGCCGTTTTTGGCGAGGAGTTCATCATGAGTACCGTATTCGGCAATGTAACCTCGTGAAAGGACAACAATCGCATCGAGGTTTTTGACCGCCGAGATTTTCTGACTGACGATAATGGTCGTTTTGCCTGTTCGTGCGGTCGCGACACGCATGACGATGTCATTTGCGGTGTGCGCGTCGATATTCGAGAGCGCATCGTCAAAAAACATGATTGGTGCGTCGGTGATGATGGCACGCGCAATGCCTAGACGCTGCTTCTGTCCGCCAGAGAGCATTGTTCCTCGTTCTCCGACGATTGTGTCGAGTCCGTCTGCCAGTTGTGCAATATCCCGATCCAAGCACGACACAAATAACGCATGGGCTATACGCTCTTCGGTCGCATCGGTGACGCCGAGCGTGATGTTTTCACGTAGGGTCATACTAAACAAAATATGTTCTTGCGGGACATATGCGAGACCTTGGCGCAGGGCTACTAACTGTATCGATCGTGCATCGATAGTATCAAACAGCACACGACCCTGATCTGGGTCACGCATCCGCATCAAGAGACTCAACAAACTGCTCTTGCCAGATCCCGTAGCACCGACGACACCAATGTGTTGACCAATAGGGATGTGCAGCGTCGTATCGTGCAGGACGTGCGTCCCATCTTGCTTCCAGGACGCGTGCTCAATACGGATGTCTCCCAGTGGGATATGGACGAGCGCGTCTGGTGCATCGATAACCGATGGGATTCGCCGTAACACTGCACCAATCCGCCCTGCAGCAGCACTTCCTTGTTGCAAGCGCTCAAATGCATTGCTTAACGCGTTCGCCGCGTTACTCAACAATCCGAGATACACAATAAATTGCACGTATTGACCAATTGTGAGCTGGTCATTGATGATGAGGTACGCACCGTAGGCCACGACTGCGGTGGCAGCGAGACGTACGACCATCTGCGGAAGTGGCGAGATCGCACTCGAGTACAACACAAATCGAATCGATTCTTGGGCGTATTCGTCACTCAGCTTCTTAAAGAACACCCCGCTCTGTGCTTCTTGAGTATAGGCAGCTATTGTGCGTTGTGCCGAAATATGCTCTTGGGCAAATGCCGAAATCTTCGCAAGGCGTTGCTGTACCAAATCAAATGCATGCTCAACCAGATTACCAAGCTTTGCTTGTGCAATAAGGCTCAAAATCAGCATGGTCACGGTGACCGCAGCCAACGGGACACTCGTCACTGCCATCAATGCGCAGCCGATGAGCAAAAGAAAAATCGCATGGATCGCCATTTGGAATCCTGCGCTATAAAACCGCCAAATATAGATGAAATCGCTCGATGCTCTGGATAACAGATCACCGGTACCAAATGAAGCTTGTGTGGTCCGATCGAACGTCAAAATGTGCCGATACAGATCTTGTGCCATCGTGTAACTGACGCCGGCTGCCATTGTCCCGGTGAGCATACGAAGCATGTAGCGAAAAACAGCCAAAATAATGGTTAAACCAATAATCGCAAGCGCATACAACAAGAGATTTTGGGTGCTCATATCTGACTTGAGCGCGTCTATGGCATACCCAAGTACCACGGGGTTATACGCGCTCGCAGCTGCTCCAAGAAAAGCATACAGCGTGCCCCGCGCGAGCAACCAACGATATGGACGACCATATGGCAAAAGTACCTGTAATCCAGATTGTGATTCCATGTTGCCCTATGTAAGTGCGACCGATGGTGCTCGGACGATGCGATACGTGAGATATAAACTCAACGCGACATAATAAACGATGTACGACAGTGAAATCGTCAACAACCATGATTGCGGTTCGGGCATTTGCCACAATACGATGCCATACATGATTGAACACAACGTCGTATAGAGCAATGTCACGCGGCGTAGCATGAGTGTCCGTGATGGGTACACATACCGAATGGGAATGAACACAAGCGCAGAACAAACAAGCACGATAAGTGTGACCGTCGAAACGTCGAGGTTCATCACCACTGCATAGAATGCAACGATATTCCAATAGCTTGGGAATCCCAAAAAGAAATGATCTTCTGCTACAACCTCATAGCCGTCAGTTTTGGCGTCGACGCGACAAAATTGATATGCCGAAGCAATCAACGGAATCATGGCAATAATCTGTCCCGTCAAGCCTTCGCCGAGGTAACCGTTTTGCCAGAGGAGCAACATCGGTGCAAATACATATGTCAGGTAATCGACGATATCGTCAAGCCGCCTGCCGTCAAACCACGGAACCGTTTCCGAAACCTTGAATCGTCGTGCCAGTGTGCCGTCGGTACTATCAATAAAAACAGCAGCAAAACAGTACCAGAGTGCCAGCACGACATTGCCACGGATAGCCTCCATGATGGTGAGCATCGCCAAAATTGCACCGAATGCAGTATAAATATGCACTGCAATACCTGCGAGCGTCATCAGACGCGATCCACGACGTTCCATCGTTCTGCTACCTTCACTTAGTGTTGATTGACATACTATACCATCTCTCGCTTGGCGGGCGGTGTATCAGACAGACGCAAATACGCGAACCACATGACCCATGATGCATGAAGCCCCCATTCGATGAGCCAATGTTCGATGCGTGCCGACTTTGGTGCGGGTAATTGAGCCAAGGCAACTGATCCATCAATAATCCATGCATACGCGGGGATTGCAAGCCAAGAGCAGACGATGCTTGCTGCTGGCGAGATCCATGCTGTGATTGCGACGATAGTCCCGCTTGCCATGGCATAGGGAACCACCGGTGTAATGATCATATTGGCGAGCAGAGACCAGGGTGACGGGGTCCCCAAACGGCAGAGCATGATGGGGAATGTCGGTATTTGTGCAGCCAGCGTGGCTGCAAGCCCTTCACGTGCCCAACCAAGGTCGGGAGAACCGAATGGGGTGTTCTGCAACGTGTCATCAATAATATTGCCAAAACCGATCAATCCAAAGGTTGCGCCCGTACTCAATTGAAATCCCATATCCCACAGGGTAGACGGATCGAGTGCACTCATGATAAACACGGCAAACGCAATCACATTCCACATATCGCGCGGTCGATCTAACCACTTTCCGAAGACAATAATCGCGCCCATGAATCCTGCGCGTACCACCGCAGCCGAAGCCCCAGTGAACACCACATATGTACCGATGACGGCAAGTGGAATCAGCAAGGGCCAGATTCCCCGTAGCCGACACGCCCGCACAACGATTTGGCACAATGCTGCGACGATGGTGATGTTCCACCCAGAGATAACTAAAATATGCGACGTGCCAGATGCACGAAACGAAGCAGCGACCCCCGGGGGTACATCACCGCTGATACCGAGCAACATTCCAATAACAACACTCGCAATCGGCTCTTTGAATGTTTGCATCAATTTCCGTTGCGTTGCTCGTCGGAGGTGATCGAGGGGGGCACGCCATTGAGTGGCACCCGTGAATACGGGTGCACTGTACAGACGGAGCTCTCCCACAACGTGTCGTCGTACGCAGCTTGCTTCGTAGGCGGAGCGGGCAGGCAGGTAGAAATCTACCTGACCAGAAACAATCAGCTCTCCACCATGGAGATACTGCTCTGAAGGGTCAACTGCGACCACGTACCCATACCCTACCGCATCCCGTACTACCAACCGTTGCTCGCGCCAGTTCGACCTGACATCTGCAATGGTCACCTGCGCGCTGACGAGCTGTTCCGGAGGCGAAACTGGCATCCAATGATACCAACCCATCCGACATGCCCCTATGGCAGCAGCAAGCACGATCCACGGCATCCGCTGCTGACGTGGCGCAAGAACGCTAGTGATCACCAGACACACGCTGAGTATTGCGATGCCATACTGCGAGGTCTGCTGGAGGACGATGCCCCCTACCCACGCGAGAACCATCATCCATAACTGTGGCATGTTTAGACCCTCCACAATACTACCGTCGTGCCCAGTCAAAAAGGTACGGGTGAAGTGGAGGGTTTTTTTACCCGAGTTGCAACATTACGCATCTCGGTATAGCATTGGCGAAATCAATTGCACAAGGGATGTATATGCTTGAGTTACAAGGCTTGACCAGCCAAGAGGTCAAAATCCGTACCGATCGTGGTGAGGGAAATGCCGCGAGCTTCCGACCGAGTCGGTCGTATTGGGACATCATCCGTACCAATTTGTTCAATATCTTCAACAATATTCTGTTTGCAATCGGCATCGCGCTCATCACACTCGGGCAGTACAACGATGCTTTTACCACTGTCGGACAAGGATTTGTAAATGCCATCATAGGCACAATCCAAGAAATAATCGCAAAGCGGAAACTCGATCGCATCGCTTTATTGACTCGCTCGAAGGTAAGCGTTGTGCGAAATGGGGTTGAATCCACCATAGACCCCGCGCAACTCGTCAAAGACGATGTCATTCATGTGAATGTCGGTGACCAAATAGTCGTCGATGGTCGTGTCATTGGTGATGGTCGCCTCGAGATGGATGAATCGTTACTCACAGGCGAGCCCGATTTAATTGTCAAACACGCAGGAGACGTGTTGTTATCGGGGAGCTTTTGTGTCAGTGGCGATGCGTACTACGTTGCCGAACGAGTAGGGAATGAGAGTTACGCAAATCAACTGACCAACACCGTTCGTACGTTCCAAGTGGTCAAAACACCCTTACAGAACCAAATAACCTTCGCGGTGCGATTGGTCACTGTGATAGTAGCCATCATGAGCGGAGTGATTCTGCTCCAGACCATTCTGGAGAAATTCCCGCTGATTCGTACCGTTCAGATTTCTGCAGTGTTGAGCGGGCAAGTACCCTATGGTCTGTTCTTTTTGGTCGCCCTTGCATATGCCGCTGGTGCTGCGACTATTGCCCAGCGTGGTGCACTTGTCCAGCAAACCAACGCAGTCGAGTCGGTCAGTAATGTCGACGTGTTGTGTATGGATAAAACCGGCACATTGACGGCGAATCGCTTGGTGTACCACGACCTGTACCCACTTGCAGACACACCAGAATATGACGCAAAGCGATTACTCGGGTTGTTTGTACATAGCTTTGGCGGTCAAAACACCACCGGCGAAGCGTTGGCACGTGCCATACCTGGCGAAAAGCAGACACCGGATGTAGAAGTGCCGTTCATCTCAGCACGAAAATGGAGTGCGCTGGCATTTCATACCGGATCCGATGCAGGCGTCTATGTATTGGGTGCCTACGAGATGCTCGCCCCATCCCTGACTACTGCAGCTTCAGCACCCGTCGGAGCATTGTTGACCACCCTCAATGAGTGGTCGAATCGGGGGTTGCGTGTGCTTTTGTTTGCCAAGAGTCCTGACATCACGACGCTCCAGCAAAACGACAATGAACCTGTATTGCCCACGTTGACACCGATTGCGCTCGTCGCATTGTCCGACGAAATACGACCAATGGCCAAAGAAACAATCGCGGCGTTTCTCGACATGGGTATCCAACTCAAAATCATCTCAGGTGATAATCCACACACGGTCGGTGCACTGGCAAAGCAAGTCGGATTGCCTACTACCCTCCGTGTTATTTCAGGTCCTGAACTGGCGACACTCGATGCAGCAGATTTTGATGCTGCAGTCATCAGTCATACGGTTTTTGGACGCATTACCCCTGCACAAAAAGAACAAATCGTCGATGCACTAATGCGCCAGAAGCGCTACGTGGCAATGATGGGTGATGGCGTAAACGACGCGTTGTCGCTGAAAAAGGCAAAAGTTGGGATCGCCATGGAAAGCGGGAGTCAAATTACTCGCAACGTCGCAGACATGATTTTGTTGAACGATTCGTTTGGTGCATTACTGCCGGCATTTCGTGAAGGCAAACGCATCGTGTCAGGACTCACGACCTCGCTGTTTTTGTTTTTGTCTCGGGTGGCTACATCTATGTTGCTGATTATCATGGTGAGCATGATCGGACTTGGTTTTCCATACGAGCCTGCCCAAGTCTCGTTGACTCTGTTTACCGTCGGTATCCCATCGCTGTTGTTGACGCTCTGGGCGAAGCCAGTCTTGCCAAAACCAGACCTCCTGAAGCGGCTCGCACGGTTCGTAATACCCGCCGCACTCGTAACGTCGCTGTGTGGATTGGGAGTCTACGCTTTTTTCTATACGATTATCATTGATGGTGTTTCGTCTGCGAATGTACCAGTAAGTGCCCTCCAGCAATGGCAAGACTATACCGGCAAGGCATATTCGACGACCAATGGTACCTTTGCGGTCGCAGCTGCCACGATTGTTGCGCAGACAGCATTGTCTCTGTTTGTCTCGTGCACCGCATTCGGTTTAATTTTGTTTCTCGAACCGCCATTCTCTTGGGCAACAGGCTGGGTACGGGAAGTCAGTTCCGACAAACGTCCTGCTCTGTTGGTGCTCGCGTTGATGGCCATCTTTCTTGGTGTCTTGTACACGGATGCCACCGCCAACTACTTCGGCATGGTCGTTCCCGGTGGGCCGGAGTTAATTGTGATGGCGATAATGTTGCC
>JBJONV010000009.1:0-8951 GCA_046051665.1 Chloroflexota bacterium | reverse complement strand
GTGCATCGGCGACTTTTTGGACCCAGTAGCGTGGCATCGAGGTGTTGACCTCGCTGGCGAGTTCGATGAAGCGAGCCGTATAGTCGAGGGATTTGAGCTTCCACGAGAGGTACAACGGGTCGATAGGGATGCAGTGCCCACCCAGGCCGGGACCGGGGGTGAACTTCATAAAGCCGAATGGTTTGGTAGCGGCTGCTTCGATGACTTCCCAGGCGTTGAGCCCCAGCCGATCGCACATCAGCAGGACCTCGTTGACGAGGCCGATGTTGACGGCACGGAAGGTGTTTTCGAGCAGTTTTGCCATCTCGGCAGCTTCAGGACTGCTGACGGGGACAATGGTGCTCATCGCCGAGCCGTACAAGGCGCGGCCGGCTTCGAGACAATTGGGGGTGATACCACCCATCACTTTGGGGGTGTTTTTGGTGGTCCAGTCGGTCCGGCCGGGGTCGACACGTTCGGGTGAGAACGCCAAAAAGACATCATCGCCTATGGTAAAGCCGCGCTCATGGATGCGCGGGAGGAAGATTTCGCGCGTCGTGCCTGGGTAGGTCGTGGATTCAAGCACAATCAGCTGCCCCGAGCGCAGATACTGGGCGATGTTTTCTGCAGAAGCGAGCACCGCAGACATGTCGGGGTCGCGCGTTTTGCTCAACGGCGTGGGCACACAGACACTAATGGCGTCCATCTCGTGCAGGCGACTCATGTCGGCGGTTGCATCCAACAAACCGGCGTTGACATAGTGCGCGACCGTTTCGGACGGGATATCGTCGATATAACTGACACCGCTGTTGATTATGGCGGCGCGTTCGGCGCTGAGGTCAAAGCCCGTTACGCGGAATCCTGCTTCGGCAAAGACAATCGCCAGCGGCAAGCCCACATAGCCCACACCGATGATGCCGATACGTGCTTGGCGGTCGGTGATGCGTTGGCGCAGATGTGTAAGGGGGGTCGCCTGGCTCATGTCCACTCCATTAACAGTCGATTCCTCAAATTATAGCACTAGCGTCTGTGGTACACATGTCATTTGAGGAGTGTCGCGATATCGGCACTCGTCCCGAGCAGTACGAGGATGTCGTCTTGATTGATGACAAATGTCGCAGCAGGATGGGATAAAACCTCGTTGCCGCGCTGGATTGCGAGAATCGAGATGCCGGTTTCGGTTTGCCATTGGATGGTGCCCACGGGATGCCCAATACAGGCATGCGGCGCAGGTGCGGTCACGATTTGCTGCTGTGGGTTGAGCACAATCGATCCGGTGATGGATTTGGCGACGAGGTTTTGGGCCACACGTATGCCCATGTCGCGTTCGGGATAAATGACGCGATCGACGCCGATGCGTTGCAGGATTTTGCCATGCAACGCACTTTTGGCCTTACACACGATATGCGTGACTCCGAGGTCACGGAGCATCTGTGCAATGGTCAGGCTGGCTTCGATATCTGTGATGCCGATGACGACCGCGTCGTATTCGTTGATACTCAACGACTGGAGGATTGCCTCGTTGACCTCGGTCACGGTAACGACCTCCGACAGGACGTGCATGAGTGCGCTGGATGATTTTTCGTCGATATCGATACCGAGCACGTGATGCCCTTGCTCCGCCAGTGTGGTAGCCACCGCAGAGCCAAAAAGTCCAAGGCCGATGACCGCGATTTGTGATGTCATAGTTGCTTCCTAACCGATGATGATAGGCTCTTCGGGATGGCGTATATCCGTAGGGGTGAGTCGTTGTGCAAGGGCATAGAAAATCGTCAACGGCCCGAGGCGCCCGATGGTCATCATGACGATAATAATGATGCGGCCGGCGTCAGACAACTCTGGGGTCAATCCGAGCGATAATCCGACCGTCCCGAACGCCGAAACGACCTCGAAGAGTGCGGTCAAAACCGAGATATTCTCGGTCACAGTAAGCAAAAATGTCGCCACGAAAATCGCCGAAATCGCCAATACCAGCACCACAAATGAGCGTAATACGACATCGTTGGAAATCGTTCTGCGAAAGACCGTTATCTCGCGTTTGCCACGAAAGAGCGCCACTAACATGAGAAAGCTGGTCGCGATGGTAATCGACTTGACGCCACCGCCTGTGGAACTCGGTGACGACCCGACAAACATCAACACCACAAACAACAAGAGTGTCCCCTGGTGGAGCTCGAGGAGCGGGATTGTATTCATACCGGCGCTCCGTGTCGCCATACTATTGAAAAAACTGGCCAGGAGGCGTTCCGTGGCGGACAAATCGGCGAAGGCAGGCGCAGTATACTCGACCGCGAGCGTCGTGATAGTCCCCGTGACGCACAAGATTGCCGTCATACTCAGGACGAGTTTGCTGTGGAGCGAGAGTTTTCGCCAGCTGCCGCGCTGCTGGACGATATTGAGCAACACCAGGAACCCCAATCCCCCAATGACAAACAACGTAATAACCGTCAACTGAAGCACGACATCATGGCGAAAGTTGATCAGACTGTTGCCGAACAGGTCGAATCCTGCATTATTGAATGCCGATACCGCATGGAAGAACCCGTAGAACAACGCATCGCCTGTGGGCATTTGTCGGGTAAAAATCAGGGACAGAATCACCCCTCCGATTCCTTGGACCAGGAATGCACTGATGATAATGGTGATGACGAGGGTGACGGTGCCTTCGACCGAGTGATGGTTGAGTGCTTCTTTGAGAATGCTCCGATTGCGGATCGTGATGCGTTTGCCCAACAAAACAGCCATGAATGTCGCGATGGTCATCAGGCCGATCCCACCGATTTGGATGAGGCTCATCAGCACCACTTGCCCAAAGCGGCTCAGGATACTCCCCGGGTCGACAACAGCCAATCCGGTGACACAGAGCGCCGAGGTTGCCATAAACAGTGCATCGAGGAATGGCAAACCACGGTTGTCTTGGGTTGCATACGGCAACATAAACAGACCACTCCCCACCGCGAGGCCGGCAAGGTAGATATAGAACAACAATTGTGGTGGGGTAACGGATTGGGGTGAAAATCGGGCAGTCGGCATAGTGGGAACTCTGTGAACTAGGTTGTGATTCGTGGGATAAACCCGCGTCCCGGATTGAGTTTGTCGTAAGGGTCCCAGCTCCGTTTGAGGTGTTCCATAATTGCATATCCCTCGGGCGCAGGGCCCCAGCGTTGTGGGTGGCTACCAGATTCGACCACGACGTAGCCGGTATAGGGTAAAAGCTTCGCTCGGAGCTCCGAGATATCAACCGCTGCCGCGTCGAGTAGGCGCACCAGTCCGACGGTGGGCAGTAGGTGCAGTGAGCCCGCTTGGCTGACGAGTGATTGGAGCAGCGGGATGACCGCTGCCACATGTTGTGGCGGGACGCCGATGCGCAGTTGGGTGTGTTGGCTATTGCTGAATGGAGCGTTAAGGAGTGGCTCCCAGGCGCGCGTCTCGAAATCGTCGTATGTCGGAGCCTGTTGCCGCGCATGGGCTGCTTGACGGGCGACCATGGCAGCGACTCCAGTCCAGCGTGCTAGCAGGGTCACCACGCCTGTTGGGTCAGTATGAATCAGCAACCCCGCCGGATTGAAGGGTCGTTCGCGGAGCTGGTATGCCAGCGTGTAGGCGTGCTGCAGGTCGCGACAGACGAACGCCAAACTCTGGTCGGCGTTGGGCAGCGGGGCGATTTTGAACGATACCTCGGCGATAACGCCGAGCGTGCCCAGAGCGCCGATATGGAGCTTGTGCATGTCGTAACCCGCGACGTTTTTGACGACTTTGCCGCCGCTCTTGATGATTCGGCCGTCACCTGTGACCGTGCGCATCCCCAAGACCCAGTCTCGTGGCGTGCCGGCGCTGTGCCTGAGCGGGCCACTCAACCCCGCCGCCAACAGGCCGCCGATGGTCGCCGTGTGATGTTGCGGTGCATCCCAGGGCAACCACTGATTGTTGGGTTTGAGCAGTTCCTGCAGGGCGCCGAGGGTGATGCCGGCACCGACCGTAATGGTCAAATCCGACGGGATGTAATCGCTGACGATGTTGAGTTTGGTTGTATCGATGACCGTGCTGTCGGCGACGGCAGGGTTGCCCAGCAGTTGGTGGCTCCCGCTGCCGCGCGGTGTCAACGGGCCAGTATGCGCGCGGATTTGGCCGGCGAGTTCGTCGATCGAGGTAGGCTGGTACATCGCGTTCTCCTAGATCCACGCGCCGGCGGCGAGGGCTTTCGCTGCGCCACGGGCGTGTTTGATGTCGCCACACGAGGCACCGGTAGGGATGAGTTTGCAGGGGTTCATGACGCCGACCGCATCAAAGCAGGCCCGCATTTGGCGCATCGCCCACAAATCGTCTTGGTTAAAGAGCAAGCTCATGTAGTCGCGTTTTTCGATGCCGATGCCATGCTCGCCGCTAATGGAGCCACCCACGCGGATGCATTCGCGCATGATTTCTTCGCTGGCGGCTATCGCCCTGTCGATGATGCCTGCTTCGCGGATATCGAACAAAATCAGCGGATGCAGATTCCCATCGCCGGCGTGGAAGATATTGACGATATGGACGCGTTGGCGTTTGGCCACTTCGCGGGTGAGTTGGAGCACTTCGGTCAGGCGTGAACGTGGCACGACGCCGTCCTGGATGTGGTAGTGCGGAGCCAAGCGGGCGCAGGCTGCCAAGGCACCTTTGCGGCCAGCCCAGAGTTTTTTGCGTTGGCCTTCGTCTTTGGCGGCGCGCAGTTCGCGAGCTTCGAAGTGACTGCAGATGTATTCGATGCGGGCGGTCTGGTCTTCGATTTCTTCGTCGGTGCCGTCGATTTCGATCAACAGTACTGCTTGTGCATCAAGCGGGTAGCCGGCATGCACGGATTGTTCAACAAGCGCGATCCCTTGGCCTTCGAGCATTTCGAGCGCAGCCGGGATAACGCCCTGGGCAACGATGGCCGACACGGTATCAGATGCGCTATCGAGATCGTCGAATATGGCCAAAAAGGTTTTGACCCCTTCGGGATTGGGCGTCAGTCTGACCGTTATCTCGGTCACCATGCCCAATGTGCCCTCACTGCCCACGATGACACCGAGCAAATCGTAGCCGGGTCGGTCGGGGGCAGTGGTGTCGATGTGCAGGATGCTTCCGTCAGCCAGGACGACCGTGGCAGCCAAGACATGGTTGGTGGTGATGCCGTATTTGAGGCAGTGCGGGCCACCGGCGTTTTCGGCGCTGTTGCCACCGATGGTCGAGGCTTTTTGGGAGGACGGATCTGGTGCGAAGTGCAGATTCCAGGGGAGTGTGTATTCGCTCAACTCGGTATTAATCAGACCGGGTTGGACGATCGCCGTACGGGCGACGGGGTCGACGTGCAACACCCGTTGCATGCGACTCGTAGCGATGACGACCCCGCCGGCAGCAGGGACAGATCCACCAGATAAACCGGTACCGCCGCCACGGGCGACAATGGGGAACCCGGCGGCAGCCGCGATTTTGATAACGGCGGCAATCTCGGCGGTCGAAGCCGGGACCACCACGATGTCGGGTCGCGCCAAGTCGAGGGCACTCCCGTCGAACTCGTACATCATCAGTTCTTCGACGCGCCAGAGCACGTATTTTGGGCCGATGGCACGGCCTAAATCGGCAATCAGGGTAGCGAATTCGGGTGCGAGGGCTGTCGTCATCGGTGACCTCTGTATCGTGTTAGCTCCGCCACGAGTGCTGTGGTGCATAGCCGAGCAGGCGACGTGCTTTGTCGATCGACAAAAGCGTGTCGTGTGGGCCTGTGCCGGCGGCGATGCGTACGTTGGGGAAGGATGCTGCCATGAGCTCGGCATTGGTGCGGTTCATGCAGGTGTCTGCCGCGGCGATGACAAACACTTCCGCGCCGGTCAGGGGTGCGACGAGGCTTTTGCGGCAGGCTTGGGCGACGTCACGGGCGTCGACATATGCCCAGAAGTTCCATTGGCGCTGGGTGGGGTCGTCCTGCCAGCTGGCAAAGCGCGCATAGTCGTGCTGCTCCATGATGTTGGTGAAGCGAAGGCCGACGTAGGTCGCGCCGCTCCAGCTGGCAAATTGGCGGGCCATTTCTTCGGAAATAAGCTTCGACAGGGCGTAGCTACTTTCGGGCGCGCTGTAGGTCTCGTCGACGGGGACGGTGGGGGGTGGACGCCGTTCGAACGGCAGGCCGAGGGCGGTCTCGGACGAGGCCCAGACCACCCGCTGCATGCCCAGCAATTGAGCCGCCCGGAAGACGTTGTAGGTGCTCCCAGTGTTGTGGCGGAACATGACTTCTTCGGTGCGGCCGGTCGGATCCGGGTTGGCGGCGAGGTGGACGACGGCGTCACAGCCGTGGAGCGCCTCGATGGTCTCGCCGAGCTCGGTCAAATCAGTCTTTTGGAAGGGGCAGATGCGCTCTGCAGGTGCAGCGATATCGATATTGCGCACGGCGTAGCCGTGATCGAGGAGTTCGCGAATGGTGGCGCGGCCGGCTTTGCCGGACCCGCCGGTGACAGCGATGGTGTGCATACGAGGTCCTTTGGTATGAATATCAATAAGTATACGGGATTGAGCAGGGCTTATCGCAATCAGCCCAAACGAACCACGTCCCGAGCATCACACAGCGGTGTGATGCTCGGGACGGTAGAGCGGGGCTTTGAGTTAAAAGCACCGTTCGGGTCGTACAAAACACTCCATCACGCGCCGTACGGCAACCAGATATTCTTCCACTGGGTTGCTTGGCGCAAGAACTCGGTCGGTGGCAAGCCACGCCAGGTATCGTCCGCATCCGAGAGACACCAGCTGCGTTTGAGGTTGTGGATGCTACTGCGTTCGATGAGCGCCTTGGTGGCGGTATCGGTGACTGCCCAGAGGGCATCGACGTCCATATGCTCGGCCAGTGTTTTGGTCAATGCTAGTCGCTCGCCGCTGATGAGGTTGACCACGCCAGGCGGCACGTCGCTGGTGTCGAGCACCGTCAACAACTCGAGCATCGACAACGGCATCTGCGCGCTCGTCACCAACACCACCGTATTGCCCATGGCAATGGCCGGTGCGAGGAGCGCCGTTGCACCGACGAACGCATCGCGTTCTGGTGCGACAATCCCCAAAACCCCAATCGGCTCGGGGATGGCCATGACCACAGACCGGGTCGGTGTGTGATGGACCGCGCCGTCGTATTTGTCGCACCAGGCGGCCGCGTTGAACCAGAGCTGCAATGCGGATTCTACCTGCGCAGCGGCAATGTCGATGGGAATGCCTTGTTCGGTAGCGATGCGCTGCGCAAATTCATCGGCGCGCATACCCAGATTTTCGGCGATATAGTACAAAATCTGTGCTTTGCCGTGGGCTGCTGTACCGGCCCAGCTGGTGGCGGCTGCGCGTGCGCCTTCGACGGCGTTGCGGATGTCCTTCCGATTGCCATCACCCACTTCGCCGATGACATCGCCATCAGGCGTGCGTACCAATCGGCTATAGCCGCTATCGGGACGTGCTTGTTTGCCGCCGATATAGAGTTTGGTGGTGCGATCAATGTCGGGACCACGGTGCGCTCCCGCTTCATGTGCGGCAAAGGTGGGAGCAGGTGCGACCACCGGGTGTGCGACCGCTTTGAGGTATTCGTACATCCCCTCGCGACCACCTTCGCGGCCGTAGCCACTCTCGCGGTAGCCACCAAACCCCGCTGCTGCATCGAATTGATTGGTGCAATTGACCCAAATGACGCCTGCTTTGACCTGCTTGGCGACGTCCAGGGCGATGTCGATATTCTGCGACCAGACGCTCCCGGCGAGGCCGTAGCGCGTATTGTTGGCCAACGTAATTGCTTCTGTCGGGGTGCGGAAGGTCATGCTGACGATGACCGGTCCGAATATTTCTTCTTGGGCAACGGTCGCCGCAGGGTGCACATTGGTCAGCAGTGTGGGAGGGTAATAAAACCCGTGTTCGCTGGCATTCAATAGCGGCTGATGACAGACTGCGCCTTCGGCGACGCCGAGTTCGACGTAGTGCCGAATCCGATCGAGCTGGCGACTCGAGATAATCGCCCCCATGTCGATAGTCTTGTCCAGTGGATTCCCGACGCGCAACGTGTGCAAGCGGCGCGTCAGGCGCATCGTGAACTCATGGGCGATCCGCTCGTCTACCAACAAGCGCGTCCCGGCACAACACACCTGTCCTTGATTGAACCAGACGGCGTCGACCACGCCCTCGACCGCTGCATCCAAATCGGCATCACCAAAGACGATGAATGGCGATTTGCCGCCGAGTTCGAGCGAGAGTGCCTTGCCGCTCCCGGCGGACCCCTCCCGCAGACGGCGGCCGACGGCGGTCGATCCGGTGAAGGCGATTTTGTTGACATCGGGGTGATGCGCCAGCACGGACCCGACTGCGCCATCGCCGGTGATGATATTGACCACGCCGGCGGGGAGGCCGATCTCGTGGCAGATTTCTGCAAACAACAGCGCCGTCAGCGAGGTCCATTCGGCTGGCTTGAGGACCACCGTATTACCGGCAGCCAGGGCAGGTGCGATTTTCCACGCCAGCATGAGCAGCGGGAAATTCCACGGGATGATTTGTGCGCACACACCCACCGGGGCGTAGCCGGCGAATTCGGTCTCGGCGATTTGTGCCCACCCAGCGTGATGATAAAAATGCCGGATGACGAGGGGGATGTCGATGTCGCGACTTTCGCGGATGGGTTTGCCGTTATCCAGCGTTTCGAGCACGGCAAAGAGGCGTGCGTGCTTTTGGATTTGGCGTGCCAGTGCATACAAATAGCGGGCACGGGTATGGCCAGGCGTTGCCGACCAGGCAGGGAATGCAGCGCGTGCCGCGGCAACTGCATCATCGACCTCGATGATGGTTGCTTGTGTCAGCGACGCCAGGGTCTGCCCATCACTCGGATTGATACTGTCAAAGCGCTGGGCACCTTCGCGCTGAACCCATTCGCTGTTGATGTACATGCCGAATGAGCGCTGATGTGCATCGAGCCAGGCATGCGCCTGGGCTGCACTTTCGGG
>JBJONV010000008.1:0-8719 GCA_046051665.1 Chloroflexota bacterium | reverse complement strand
ACGAATATCCGCAATTTGCCGCCCAAACGATCAACCATTACATCACCGATGCCGACACGGAATGGTCGCGAGTTCGGCGGATTCATCATTTTGTTGATGCTCTTGACGTTGGCTGTTGCGTTGGTGTACCTCTTGCTTATGGGACCGCTGAAGGGATTGATGGGAGCCCCCGAGGCATCAAACACCCCGAACGTCAGTGCGATGAGCCTCAAAGCTGCCGTACCGAATGAATCGCTCACCAGCGTGCCCGATTTTTTGAATTATGACGAAGCGTCGGTCCTCGATGTCGCCACCACGATGGGTCTCGTCGTTCGTGCCGACCCTGCAGAGTTTTCCAACGACGTTCCTGCGGGGATGGTGATGCGACAGCGACCTGCTGCCAATAGCCCGATACCCACCGACAAAACCATATACTATGTGCTCAGCCTCGGCCGCGCGCTGCCGGGGATCCCTGCCGATATCAATGGCAAATCGTCTGATGAGGTCCGTCGCATGCTCGAAGAACAAGGCCTGCGGACCATCATCATCGAAGAGAGCAATCCGTCCGTCCCCGAAGAAGCAGTCATCCGCACAGATCCCGTCGCAGGGTCTCCGATTCAACTCGGCGACACCGTACGGATGTATGTGTCGATTGGTGCAAAACGGCGCGTCCCGGACGTCACGGGCACGACCGAAGCAGACGCACAAGCAATCGTACGTGGATCAAATCTGGCATTGGGAACAAGCATCTACCAAGGATGTGATGTGCTCGGCACGATTTGTGATACCATCGACCCTGGTGTCGTGGTAAGTACAGAGCCGCCCGTCGGCACACTCGTCAGTGACAACACCTCAGTTACCTTGATCGTGCGGACGCCATAATTCCTGTTATATACATACCCCTCGTTGCTACGTAACGAGGGGTTTTTTAGTGCACTAATCGTTGAAAAAGTGCGTCTGCTTGTTTGCTCGGGTCGGAACACACGCCACTATGCACCGGCCCCGCAGCCAGAATGGTACTCCGTGGCGCAACTAACCAATGAAAACGTTCCGCATGCGGCAGCTTGGCAATTGGACCGGCTTCGGGTTGCGCAGCAGCGATAGCGGTATACAGCGCAAGCTGATCGGAAAGGCTTGCCGCATCGGCGTGTGCATCGATTGCGTGCAATCGCAGTGCATCGAGGTAGGTGTGCGCCACTAAATATCGCTTGGTGCGACAGTACAGTACGACGCCGACATTGATGCATTCCCCACGTTCGAGGTTCGGGGTGACGCGAATAACTGCATAATCATACGAGTGCAGCATATGCGCGGACTCCTTCGGCAACAAATGCACGGGGTGTGCGCAGGCGTTCGACGAGATAGTGTCGCAGCGCGTCGCGTGCTTGTTCTGGATGCTGCCACCGTTGCCCGAGCGGCCACCATTCGGCGGGGACAAGACCGGTGATGTGTGATATCAACTCTGCATTGATGCGGTGATGGAGTCGTTCGTCTGCACCCGCGATGTCGGATGCACGACCCAACAGGACATGGTCACGGGTCGCGCCAAACGGGGTTGCAATGCGTGATTCGTAACCATCCCAGGCGTGCATGACATATAACGCCGCACCATGATCGATGATTTTCAATGAGCGGTGCCACCACAGCATATTCGTATTGCGCGCGGTCCGGTCGATATTGGTAATAAATGCGTCGAACCAGACAATCGCAGATGCGAGCTCTTCGTCGACGAGCCCTGCCATTGCACCATCGAACTGCAATGCCCCTGGCAAAAAGTCACACCCGAGGTTCAGTCCGGCACTCGCCTGGATGAGCGCTTGCACTTCCCCATCGGGTTCGGACCGTCCCAACACGGGATCGATTTCGACAAAGACAAGTTCTGGTACAGGAAGGCCTATCGCACGTGCGAGTTCACCCACCACCAATTCGGCAACGAGCGCACCGCTTCCCTGCCCAGCACCACGAAACTTGACGACGTACATACCATCGTCATCTGCTTCGACCAAGCCCGGGAGGGAACCACCTTCACGAAGTGGCATCACATAGCGCGTGGCGCGTACATGCCGCAAGCGAATCTCTGGACTGGTCATGGGAGCCAGCGCAGGTAGTGCATCACAACACTGTCACGCAGAAAAAGGTAAACGGCAATAGCAAGAACGAGAACCAGCATCAGACGCATGGTTCCCTTGACGAGCTTCCAGCCGAACCAGAGTGCGATGAGTGCAAGTGGCAGGACAAATAATTGATCCATACAAACCTATCAATGGGGATGCTTCGAAGAGAGCACACTGGTATACTATACTACAGTCCATCGCAACTCCAACACGTGTGCTTGCACAGCGACGTGGATTATTTTTGAGGCGGCTATGACGGCAGATACACACACGCAACCTGCAGCGTTGACCACGCGGGATCTTTTTTATGTCACATCGGGACGGCTTGCTTCGACAACGGCATTTCGCATTGTCTACCCGCTGTTACCGTTCGTCACACACCAGTTCACGGTAAGCGCACTCGAAGCGGCGAGCCTGATTGCACTGCAGACGGCTGCTTCGTTTGTGTCCCCAATCGGGGGGCGGCTGGCTGATACATACGGTGAGCGCCGTGTGATGATTGGCGGTTTACTACTGTTCATTCTGGGTGCAACATGCTGTAGCCTCGCGGCAGAGTTTTGGATGTTCCAACTCGGATACATACTGATCGGCCTCGCGACAGCCGTCTACTTACCTTCGGGGCAGAGCTATTTGAGTGCACGGACGCCCTATGAACAACGCGGTCGTATCTTAGGTATTTTCGAAATGTCATGGGCAGTGGCAGCTATCATCGGCGTCGCGCCGTTGATGTACCTCATCAATCAGGTCGATAGCTTACGCATCGCATACGCACTGCTGGCAGGTCTAGGTATCATCAACGCGCTTCTCTTGTTACGCATCCCTGAGCATCGGAGCGAACATCGTGCCGCACCGATTAGCACCACGGTATTACTCAGACGCCCTGCGGTCTGGCTGATTTTGGCCTTTGCATTCCTGACGTTTGGTGGCAATGATTTGTTTTTTGTGTCACAGAGTTTGTGGCTGAAAAACGGTCTTGGTGCAGACGAAGCAACCCTCGGAGCGCTGTTTGTCGTCATCGGATGTGCCGAATTATTGGGTTCATCCGCTGTCGTTGCCTTCGCTGACCGCGTCGGCAAACGCCGTTCGGTGGTATATGGATTTATCGCTACGGCGGCAACACTCATGCTGATGGGGTTTGTGGGCACACAGTGGTGGGCTGTCGCAGCAGTGATTTTCTGCTTCTATGTGCTCATCGAGTATGCAATCGTGGCTTCTTTTCCGTTGGTATCCGAAACAGTCCCACATGCACGCGCTACCGTGATGGCCTTGATGTCGGTAGCGGTTGGAACAGGACGCATTTTTTCATCCTTTAGCAGTGTATATCTCTATGCGACCGGTGGTATCGTCCTCGTTGCTGCAGTCGCGTGCGGCCTCAGTATGCTCGGATTAGTCGCACTGACACGTTCTTCGTTGACTCCCAAGCGCTAACGATTCGTGTCCGAATCAGAGGAAAATTACGTAGAGATTGCTCCTTCTGCCACCTCTGGAAACCACTGCGGCTCTCTAAACGCGACGCAGATCGCGAGTTGTCAGTTCGGATCATCTTCCTGCCAGAGTACACCTCACTGCACGGTGCAGTGAGGTGTTTTGATAACAGACCAAACACGATCGATACGCGCTCACATCTCGACCAACAAACTCCTCGGTTATACAAAGAAAAACACCGCACTGCATACGCAGTGCGGTGCACGGGAAGTGGTCGAAACCGTTATCCGGTGATGATGGACTCGTCCTTGTTCTTTTCACCCTCTTCGAGGAGCATGATGGGGATGCCGTCTTCGACAGGGTAGCGGAAGCCGTTACGGCGATTGATGAGCCATTCCTTGCCGTCTGCATCGTTGACCAACTCAATCGGGCCTTTGTCACCGGGATCGGCAAGAATTGCCAACAAATCTGGGCTAATGGAGCGTTTGGAATTGGATTGTGGTGCAGTCACGGTGTTCTCCTGGCGCAGCGCGCGATAAACGACAAAGCCGACGATAGCCACGAATATGATGCCGAGCCATCGGAAGGTCTTCATTGTTGCTCTCCTTCATTGTTCCATGTTGGTATTGTAACGCCATCTGAACGAAAACGTGCAGGGGAATGGGTGGTGCGCAATAACCGCGGGCGTCCCATTCCTTCTGGGGTCCATGTGGTAGGTGGTGTGTCAGTCCCACGCCACACCAAAAACTCGTGCTCGACACCACCTGCACCATCGACCCTGACCACCAAAAATGGGCACCGTTGAGTCTGCCGTTTGCCGGTGGTGATGTCGATGACGACGTCGGTCCATGTCCCGACGTTGATGTATGTCTGACGCTCGTTAAAGGGAACGTGTTGCGCCATATGGGTGTGCCCACAAATAAACACGCGGGTTGCAGCGTGGCGCGGCTGATGGGCAATATGCACCATTTCACGTAGGACCGACACATTGAATTCGCGCATTTCGCGGTGGAGCTGGCGACGTGATTCACGCTCGATATGGTTGACCATATAGGGTGGCACACTCGATTGTGGGCGATCGCTGCGCCGCTCGACGACGCGGCGCGTCGTGTCGAGTGCCCGTTTGAGGCGACGCTGGTTCTGCAAGTGGCGCACGGTGTTGGTCGATTCGTCGAGGGACTCGCTTTTGCGATACGACAGAGGAACCAACATGCTCCGCGTGGTGAGGATAAGGCCGCGCAACACAAACCCAAGTACTTGTGTGTCACGGAGTCGTGCTAACCCGAGCAAATGCCACAAGAATGCAGAACTCGGTTTGACGTTGTCGATATACGGTGCAATCGGCAATGGTGCACGCTCGAGCGGATTGATGACGTTTTTGACCGCCAACGTCCCTCGTACCAGTTCGAATGGTTGGCTGATTCCCTCGAAGCGCACGAAACTGTTCCACTGCTCGAACTGATTCCCGTGCTCGATGAAGATACCTTCACCGTGGTAGCGGATGCCGAATCGCAGGCGTGGATTGTCTACAGACAGTCCGAGGCGCGTACTCAGGGTGCGCTTAGCGCTGAGGTAATGGATCTCGAAGTCATGATTCCCGACCAACAATGTGAGGTACATCCCGTCATGACGGATAAAGCGTACCAAACCATCGAGGACGAGCGGATGTGCATCGAGAATAACCGACAGGCGTCGTTCTGCAGCGCGGGCAGTCCATTCAAAGTCAGGAACGTCAGGGAGGGTAACCTGCAGGAATTCAAATGTATCACCTGCCAGAATGAGTTCCGTTGGTTCACTCGTGGCATAGTGTGTAACGAATTCTGCGAATTCCCGGTCTGCGTTGAAGTCGTCGAGCCGATCGCCAGCTCCGAGATGGAGGTCGCTGACGACGATGCGACGAATGCCCAGTGCAGTGAGTGCGCCATTGAGCTCCGTGGTGTGATGTTCCGTGGGTTTGAGCACGACGGGACGTACGCGCGATAATAGATATCGTAGCGTGAGCAACGTCGTCATCACAGCCCCGAGCCAACTCCACCATTTGCGAATCATGATGTGCGTTCCTGTTTGGCTATATCGATGAATGCAGCGATAAGCCCGTTGTCTTTGTATCCAGCGCGTTCGACCCCGCTGCTGACATCGACGCACCAGGGTTTGACAGTCTGTATGGCTTCACGCACATTCCGTGGGTTGAGTCCACCTGCCAACACAATAGGGCGTTTGGATGCAAGAGCTGCAGCTGCCTCCCAATCGGCGCGCACTCCCGTGCCGCCGAATGCATCAGGAACATAGGCGTCGACGAGGAGCGTAACATGTGTCGATGCACGCGTAAGCCATTCCGCCTCTTGTGCATCGCCACGCAAACGCACTGCCCGCCAGATGGGCATGATTGGTAACTCGTCGAGTTGAACAAACGGCTCATCACCGTGCAATTGCACAATGTCGAGACCTACCGATGCAACTGTTGTGGCGATTTGAGCGGAGGTTTCGTTGACAAAAAGGCCAACCATCGGCGTCAAATACCCTGCATCACGCACGGTAGCAACGAGTCGCGTGGCTTGTTCGATGGTGACCCGGCGTTTGCTCGGTGCGAACACGAAGCCGAGATAATCGGCTCCGCTTGCAGCTGCAACGAGTGCATGCTCGGGCGAGGTAATTCCGCAGATTTTAACCCGCATACTATGCCTCCGGATTTTGCTTGCGACGTCGTGGTTTGGCGCTGGGCACCGGCGACACTGTGGTTGCCGGTGTATTCGTCGTGTTGCCAGACGGCTTTGGTGCAGATGCAGTGCGCGGGTTTGTGGTGCGTGGCGCACTATTCCGCTGGTTGGAGTTCCGCGCTGGTTGGGGGCGCTGGTCCGACTGCGTCTTGGGAGCAGATGCCTTCTCGGGAGAACGATCTGCAGGAGTCCGTTGCTCTTGGGTCCGTGGTGCGGGTGTGCGACGTTCGGGGGCTGGCTGACGTGCCGCCCGTTGATTGTCACGAGCTGCCGGAGATACAGGAGTTGCAGGAGCTTCGAGGGTCACTACTGTGGGGGCAGCGCTCGGAGCTGTGGCTCCTTTTGGTTTCGGTCCACGGCGCTTTTGCTCAGTTGGCGGCGTCAATTCGCTTGTAGGTGCTGTCACCGGCGTAACTGGGGTCGATTCGGTTTGTTTGGTACGACGACGCTGTGGCGGCGTTGCCACAGCTGTTGGCAGTGCGAGCCCGTCGTCGCTGAGTTCTTGCGGCGTCGGAATCATCTGTGGTCGTACCACGGGTGTCGCTACCTCGCGCGTCGCAGCAGCGGCGGCGCTATCGACCGCCGCTGCGCTGGTCTGCTCGTCGACGGCGACGGGTGCGATGCGGTAACTGACCCGATTGCCACGCCCAATGCGTTGCAGTTCACCGGCGTTTATCGAGAGCTTGACCAACGAGCGGAGATCTTCGTTGGTCCGCATGATGGTGTTTTCTCCGCCACGATTCCGCGAACTCCGGAGCGTGTCATAGATTTGTTGGAAGGAGAGTGGACGTTCACTCGCTGCCACGATCTCACGTACACTGCGGCGTTCTTCGTCGCTGAACGGAGTCGCGAGCAAGGTCGATTCCCCGTTTGTGTCTTCGTCGGCGACCTCACGCACAGCCGTTGGTTCGGCACGTCCTGCGGGCACCGGTGCGAGCGTCGGTTGTGCAGGAATCGACAGATCTTGCTCGTCTGCACTCGTACCTTTGTGAGGGATGGCTTCGGATTTTCCATTCGTGCGTACATCTGGCGTGCGGTCTGGAGTCCGATCACCGCGACGGCGGCGGCGGCGCGATTTATCTGCGGTGCTCGTTGCATTCCCAGACAACCGCTCAGGTGCCAGACCAGCGACGGGTGCGACATCGTCGTCTTTGCGCTCGGTAGCGCTGTCTCCATGGCTGAATTGCGACAGCGCCTTCGGGTCTTCGCCCGGCAAAAAGACTTCGTTGACGACACCCTCTGTCGAAATGATGATTTTGCCACGTCGCGCTGCTTCGGTGATGAAGTCTTTGAATTTTTCGATTGGACGTCCATTCCCGTCGCGAATTGTCGATTCGCGGAATTCACCGTTCGAGAGCTCACGCATGAGTGTTTTGAGTGAACCAATCCCGGTGACCATGCGGCGCGCACGGGCTTCGAGGACCACTTTGACCAACAAATCAAATGACTCGTCTTCATTCAAAACGGTCGATTCTTTGCGCTCCGGTTTGCTCCGCGGCACGCTGATACGCTCGCGTTCACGGATGGGGCGTTCAAAATCATCGACATCGAGTGCCCGACGTGGCTCTACTTTGGGAGCAGTCGCCTCTGCTTTGCCGACCATTTGCTCATAGAAGATGAACTCGTCTGCGCTCTGGGCGAGATGCGACGAGGCAGCGCCACCGACGCCGATGATGATGACGTCTTTGCCTTGTTGTCGAATACTGTTGACGAGTGGGATGAAGTCACGGTCACCGGTAATGAGCACAAACGTCGACAATCCTGGCATCGTAAACAACGTGCGCATGGCATCGATACACAGATTCATGTCTACGGAGTTTTTGATGGGGCCGCCGGTCCGTCCTGCGCCTTTGTCGTAGTAATACGTCGGGACATACATCGGTTCGATGTTGTTGGCATACAGCGCGGAGGTAATGCGTGGGTAACGGTACCAGTCTGCATAGGCACGTGACAAAATCACGCGACCAAGTTCGTTGCAGTGATCCATGATGATTTCAAAGTTGGGGTTTGCATCGAGTTTGTCGCGGACCGAGACATAGATGTTTTCGAAGTCGATGAAGACCGCGACATCGCGGCGTGGTTGCTCTGCCATTGTGGTGTGAGCTCCTCAGTAGGGCACACAGACACCAAAAAAGTACGTGAATCGGACGAACAAGCGCGTTCCCGGGGGCGTAATCTGCATGGGCGACACAGCGTGTGCAACAGTCTACGGCAGCAAAAACCACAGGCGCGAGCGCGTATAAGAGGGTGGTGGACAGTACACATCGGTATACCGTATCGGCCACACCAGCCACGAACGTTTTGGCACTATGTGTGCGAAAAGTTTGTTCAACAATAGCAATCGTTGAATGTCCGCAGTATACCACCGATTCCATGAGGAATGCGTTAGGGCAGTGGATCCGAACCGCCTGCAGAAAAGGGATGACACCGCAATAAGCGTTCGGTCCCCATCGCAATCCCGCGGACGACACCGTACTTCGCAAT
>JBJONV010000007.1:0-6327 GCA_046051665.1 Chloroflexota bacterium | reverse complement strand
GCCTGGAAGAGCGATTACCTCGGCAAAACGGGCCAGATTGCCAAGCTCAGTCGCGAGCTCGGCACGCTCGCCGCGACCGACCGCCCTGCCGCCGGGCAACGCTTTAATGCGGTTCGGGCCAGCCTCGACGACGCCCTCAGTGCACGCGAAGCAACCGTCAACGCAGCTGCCCAGGTCCATGCCTTCGCCAGCGAAGCGCTCGACGTGAGCCTCCCCGGCCGCCCACTCACCGTCGGGCGCCTCCACCCCAGCACCCGCGTGCTCCGGATGATTACCGATATCTTCGCCGAGATGGGCTTCCAGGTGTGGGAGTCCCCCGAAGTCGAAACCGACACCCTCAACTTCGAACTCCTCAACATCCCCGCAGATCATCCCGCCCGCGATATGTGGGACACCTTTTATATCGAGACCCCTCCCGGCGCCGAAAAAGTCCTGCTCCGCACCCACACCTCGCCAGGCCAAATCCACGCGATGCGGGCACACGCACCCAACCCAGTACGTGTAATCTTGCCGGGCAAGTGCTTCCGCTACGAGCAGGTCAGCACCCGCCACGAAATGATGTTTCACCAGGTCGAAGGCATCGCCGTCGGCACCAACATTACCTTTTCGGACCTCAAAGGCACATTGATTGGCTTTGCCGAGCGGTTGTACGGCAGCGGCATCAAAACACGCTTCCGCCCGAGCTACTTCCCCTTCACCGAGCCGAGCGTCGAGCTCGATGTCGAGTGCATCCTTTGTAACGGCACCGGCTGCCGCATCTGCAAGCACAGTGGTTGGCTCGAAGTATCAGGTGCCGGCATGGTCCACCCCGATGTCCTCCGCAACGGCGGCTACGACCCGGCAGTCTACAGCGGCTTCGCTTTTGGGATGGGACCCGAGCGTATCACCATGCTCCGCCACGGCATCGACGACATCCGCTGGTTCTTCTCGGGTGACGAACGCTTCTTACAACAGTTCATCTAAATGCAGACACGCTTCACCACAACCCATGCCGCCGCCATCATCGTGCTGTTGATTTTCATCCACAGCCTTATCTTGGCGTGTACCAATCCACTCGGCGAAGCTCCCGACGAGCCAGCCCACATGGAATATGTGCGTTTTGTGGTGGTCGAACAACGTCTGCCGGTGCAATGCGCCGCACCATGTGTCAGTGACGTCGACGGTGAAGGGCACCAACCCCCACTGGCATACCTCGTCGCCGCGCTGGTGAGTGCACCGTTCATCGAACGGACCCCGTGGGTACCCCAAGCAATCAACCCGCAGTTCCTGTGGCGCGGCGGGACCGATCCACAAGCGCTCGTCCATGGGAGCCGCGAACACTGGCCGTGGCGTGGCACTGTGTTGGCATGGCGCCTGATGCGTATTGTCTCGGCAATCCTCATCAGTGCAACCGCCTGGTTGATTTTTGTGCTCGCAAACCGTATCAGTACGCCACAAACCGCACTAACCGCCGTCCTCCTGCTTGCCCTGAGTCCACAGACCGCCATTATCGGGAGTACGGTCAGCAACGACGCGCTGTTGGCGTTTTTGAGTAGCGCAGTGTTGATCCTTGCGGTCGATACGCGGCGGGTACGAGATCTCCTCGGGGTCGGCGTGCTCCTCGGCTTGGCATTGATTACCAAACAAAGTGCCATTGTGCTGATACCCGTCGTTTTGGTGGCAGCGTTGCGCACCAAAGCGTGGTCGCAGCGTCTAACCGCGCTCCTTGTCGGTATCCTGGTGACATTCCTCGTCGCTGGCTGGTGGTACATCCGCAACCTGCAGCTCTACGGCGATCTCTTTGGGATGCAACTCTTCCAGCAAACATTTGCATCGACCGGTATCGACTGGCGCATCGCAGCTACATGGCAGACTGCATTTGTGCAGCTGATGCGCTCTGCATGGGGTATCTATGGGTGGATGACCATCCCGTTGCCGCCCATTTGGTATGGCATCGGCAGTGCAATCACACTCGCGGGCATCATCGGTGCCGCATTCCGCCTCGGGCGAGCGCCCCGGATAGGTGCCTGGTGGGGCTGGTGTGGACTCCTCATCGGCGTGACCAGCGTCTGGTTAATAGGCTTTGCACTCACGGTTGGCTCCGTCGCCTGGCAGAGCCGCTTGCTTATCGCAGCACTGCCGGTAGCAGCCATTGTCCTGGCTGCAGGGTATACGAGTGGCTTTGGCATTTCAGTGCAGGCACGCCAGGCTGTTGTTGTGGCGGTGGTAGCGCTTGTGTGTCAGCTCGGTCTCTGGTGGGGCGTGGTGCTACCGCGCTTTCATGCAGATATGCCCGAGTTGGCAAGCACCGCCCAAGCCCTCACAAGCCCACGGGAGGCGATTTTCGCTGCACCGGGGAGTGCTGGTGGGATTGCCCTGCTCGATCTCGACGCACCATCGACCATCGCGCCGGGCGACATCGTAGACATCGCACTCCGCTGGCAAGTGCTGAATCGACCAATCCAGGATTGGCACGTCTACCTGGTCGTTCGTGATGTCTACAAACGAGAGTACGCGACATTTCTCCAACCACTCCACGTGACACTCCCGACTAGCACCTGGACTCCTGGCGATCGCCTGATTAGTCGTCACCGCATCACTATTCCCGCCGATTTGACCGAGAATTTCTACATGATCCAAATCGGTCTCGTCGATACCCGCTCACCGCTGCGTGCCGAAAAGCGCAATGCAGCGCTCGAACTCACCGGCGACAGTGTATTCATACCGTTCAACGTTGGTCAGCCAACGCTCCCATAAACCCGTTTGACGAAAGGATTTTCCATGCGTATCCCTCTTTCGTGGCTCCGTGACTACGTCGACGTCACGCTTCCCATCGATGAACTCGGCGAACGCCTGACCCGCTCCGGCCTCGAGGTCGACAGCATCGAACGCTACGGCATCGAAGGTGCCGAGCTCCCCTGGGACCGCGATCTCATCCTTGTCTGCAACATCCGTGAGGTCACCCAACACCCCAATGCTGACCGCCTGGTCCTCGCTGATGTAGAATACGCCCCCGGCCAGTTCCACACCGTCGTCACCGGTGCACCCAACATCCAACAATGGAAGGGCCTTGGCCCCATTCCGACGCCCCTTCGCTCGGTCTACGCCAAGGAAGGTGCAGTCCTCTACGATGGCCATGTCGAAGGACGCGTCAAAGTCAAACTCAAAGGAAAACCCGTACGTGGCGTAATGTCCGATGCCATGCTCTGCTCCGAAAAAGAGCTCGGTATGTCCGATGAACACGAGGGTATCCTCATCCTCCCCGACGACGCACCGATTGGTGTCCCCCTCGTCGATTACCTCGGGGATGCCGTTATCGACATCGACGTGTTGCCCAACATGGCCCGCACCCTTTCGATTGTCGGTATGGCTCGTGAGATAGCTGCACTTACCGGTCAAACCATCCGCCTGCCCAAACCAGTCGTCCGTACTGCCGGTGCCGCCATCGATCAAAGCACCAAAGTGACCATCGAAGCCACCAGCCTGTGCCCACGCTTCACCGCCACCATGGTGCGCAATGTCACCATCAAACCATCCCCATTCTGGATGCAGCGCCGCCTGACCATGGCTGGTCAGCGCCCCATCAACAACATTGTCGACATCAGCAACTACGTCATGCTCGAGCTGGGTACACCCAATCACACCTTTGACGCGGATCAGGTTGCCCAAAACCACATCGTCGTCCGCACCGCCAAACCCGGCGAGACACTCAAAACCCTCGATGGCCGGACACATACGTTGGCTCCCGAACATCTGCTCGTCTGTGACCCCACCCAGCCCCTCAGCGTCGCTGGTGTGATGGGCGGCGAGAGTAGCGAAGTCAGCCCGACGACCACCAATGTCCTTGTCGAAGCAGCAGTCTGGGAACCAACCATCATCCGCCGCATGTCGAGCGCATTCAAACTACGCTCTGAAGCATCCAAACGATTCGAACGCGGCGTTGATCCCGAGATGCTCGACCTGGCACAGCAGCGCCTCACGGAACTCTTGCAGACCTACGCAGATGGCATCGTCGCACCGGGCATGCTCGATGTGCGCAACGTCGCTCCCCGTGCCGTCACCATTACTCTGACCACGCACGAAGTCCGCCGCATCCTCGGCCTCGATTTCACCGTCGACCAAATCGCATCCCTGCTTACCCCACTTGCCTTTACTTGCACTCCTGTCGATGCACAGACGTTGCATGTCGGTGTCCCCAGCTACCGCATGGATGTGAGCCACACCGCGGATTTGTGCGAAGAAGTCGCACGCATGTACGGCTACGACAACCTGCCCAGTACCATCATGGCTGACGAGCTCCCCACGCAACGCACCAACCTTGCACTCGAGCGCGAACACTACGTCCGCGATGTGTTGGCTGCAGCCGGCCTCAACGAAGCCATTACCTACTCACTGACGAGTCGCACATCGGCAGCCAAGCTCACACCGAGTGTCATCGACTCCGATGCATACTTGCATCTTGCGAACCCACTTTCTCCCGAACGCGAATACATGCGCCGCGATATCCTCCCAACCCTGCTCGAATCAGCAGCGGTCAATATCCGCGAACGTGGCATGACACGCTTGTTCGAGGTCGGCCACGTCTACCACCGGCGTAGCGATGCAATCTTGCCCCTCGAGCCACTCCGCGTCGCCGTGGTCATGGCCGGCAAACGCCACGCTACGGCGTGGAATGCCGCCAGCACCGATACCATCGACTTCTACGACATCAAAGGCGTCGTCGAATTGCTCTGCGAACGCCTCCAAATCGCCAATGTCAGCGTCACCGCCGCCCAGCTCGAACATCTGCAGCCTGGTCGGAGCGCCGAACTCATCCTCACCGTTGCCAAAGAATCACATGTCGTCGGTTCGTTCGGTGAACTCCACCCCGATGCACGCGAGCGCTTCGACATCCCAGCGATGCGCGTTGCCGTGGCAGAACTCAATCTCGAGCTGCTCCTGGCGCATGCTAGCGTCCCGCGCTACACCAGCATCTCGCGTTACCCGGCAGCCAGCCAAGATTTGGCATTCATTGCCCCGGTCGCTGTCAGCGCCCAAGCCATCGAAGCCTCGATCCGCAAGTACGCCGGCAACGCCCTCAGTTCCATCGAACTCTTCGACGTCTATACCGGTGCGAACCTCGGCGAAGGGGTACGGAGCCTGGCCTTCCGCATCACGCTCCGGAGTACCGAGCGTACCCTCACCGACGAAGAAGTCACCAAGCTCCGCGCCAAAATCATCCGTGGCGTCGAACACGATAACGGTGTCAAAATTCGCGGTTAGTCTGATCGAACCGTCACCATCTGTGTGGATTATCCACACAGATGGTATAGCGAGTGCATCCATGCCGTCTCCCTTCACCGTGAATCAACTGACACACAATGACAGCGAAGATTTCGCACAGCTCGTAAATCTGTTCCATGTCGTGTTCGAAAATGAAGACACCACCGTCGCTCCACTCGAACACTTACAACGACTCCTCAGGGATCCTCATTTCGCAGTGTTTGTGGTTTTGTTCGAAACCCAGGTTGTCGGTGGTTGCACCGCATATGTGTTGCCGAGTTACACCTCAACGCATGTAGAATTGCTTATCTATGACCTCGCAATACACCCAGATTTTCAGCGTCGTGGCCTCGGCGCACTCCTCATAAAGACGGTTAGCACGTACTGCACAAACCAGCACATTCCACTCTTTTTTGCGCTAGCGCATGCAGATGATGAGCCAGCTGTCGAATTCTACCGCGCCACTGGTGCACAACTTGAATCTGTGATGAACGCTGTCTATCCGATTCCTTAACCATGCTGCAGGATTGATATTGCCACCGCCCACACGCTCCGGCGTCGTGGGCGGTTTTTTACTCCTCATAAAACACGATATTTATACATGAATTACTCATCTTATATATTGACACCGCACGTCGGCCTCGTTATACTTCAATAAGTGAGTTGATAAGATTACTCGTGTATAACAGAGGTGGCCATGACACCAGCGACATTCGATCGGAGCGCACAGCGCTTCACGCAAATCACACTGATTTCACTCCTCGCGGTCGGCTTCGTGATGGGCAGTACTACGTTTCTTTGGATTGCTGCAGCAATGTTGGGATTCACGCTCCTCAACCCAGCCTATGCACCACAGCTGATTGCATACCGGTTCTTCGTACGCCAGAACATCCTGAGCACCGAGCGTGTGAACGAAGACCCCGTTCCGCATCGTTTTGCGCAACAAGTCGGCTTCGGTGTATTGGTTGTCGGCGTCGCCGCAACGCTCCTCGGTGCCACGTCGGTCGCCTGGGGTGCAGGGCTACTGGTGCTGACCTTGGCCCTCATCAACGTGACCACGGGCTTCTGCGCAGGCTGCTTCATGTA
>JBJONV010000006.1:0-3913 GCA_046051665.1 Chloroflexota bacterium | reverse complement strand
TCTGATACGACTCTGCGAGTTGGGTAATCCCCAAGAACATCAGACTCAGCACCACCACCATGATGATAAGTGTGATTGATGCGTTGCGCGATTCTGGTTTTTTGAATGCAGGTACGCCATCACTGATTGCTTCGATACCGGTCAATGCCGTACACCCAGCTGCGAATGCCCGCAGTATCAAGAAAATCGTCACTGCATGACCGGCTTCTTCGTGCGGAATGTGCGGTACCGCTGGGATTGTGACCGTACCAAAGTAAATGTTATACAACCCGGTCACAATCAAAACGGTCATGCTGGCGATGAAGAGGTAGGTAGGAATCGCAAACATGCTCCCGGATTCTTTGAGTCCGCGTAGATTGGCAAGGGTAAGCACAATAATCAAGCCCACGGCTATTTCGACACGCCACGGGTCGAGGGCGGGGAGGGCAGAGGTAATGGCCGCGACACCGGCGGACATACTTACTGCGACTGTCAGAATATAATCGATGAGCAATGAAGATGCAGCCACCAAAGAAGGGACTTTGCCCAAGTTATCGCGCGAAACGATGTACGAACCGCCACCTTGTGGGTATGCCATGATCGTTTGGCGATACGAAAAAGCCACGGTCACCAATAAGATGACAATCCCGATCGAAATTGGTGTTGCCAAACCCAGAGCTTCGCGGTTGGCATACAACAACGCAATTAAAATTGCTTCGGTCGCATACGCCACAGACGAGAGCGCATCGGACGAAAACACTGCTAATGCAGTTCGCTTGGGAAGGCGTTCGTGAGCGAGTTGTTCATTAGCCAGCGGTTTGCCAACTAGGACTCGCTTCAGTTCAGAGAGCATGGTACGTTCCAGTCATCAAAAAACCGCCACACATCGTGTGGCGGCTGTGCCTCGCGGTGAAACGTTGCAGATAGTATCACGAATCTTCAAACAACGCAAGGGTTATCAGAGCTATTTGTCGAGGTGGTAAGGCACACTCACGACAACGACGTTTTTCGAAAAGAGCAACATCGTTTTGATGGCTAAGGCGGTTTGGTTATGCAAGAAATTCTGCCACCAGCGATTCGGGATGAATTCAGGGAGCACTACCGTGACAACATCGTCATGGTAGCGTTTTTCGAGCCGATGCAGATATTCCCTGATTGGACGAATCAGTGAGCGATATGGTGAGGGTAAAATTTCCAGCTCGACTCCGCTCCCCCATTGTGCCCATTTTTCCACCATTTTGGCGGTGCTGCTCGCATCAAGATCGATATACAACGCCCGGATGTTGTCAGTAGTGAGTGATAACCCATATTGCAAGGCGGGAATGACTCCACGATGCACGCCGCTGACCAACACCAATACGGTGTGTCGACGCAGAGCAACGGGCGGTGCTGCTTCGGCTAGTGAAAGTTGGTCCGCTACATCGAGATAATGTTTCCGAATCTGATAGAGCAAAAAGACAACAACAGGAATGATAACGAGCACCGACCATGCACCTTGACCGAATTTTGTGATGGCGATAACGACAAATACGATTGCCGTGATGCTGGCACCCAACGCGTTAATCGCCATGTTGCGCAACCAGCCAGCGGATTTGATCCTGCGCCAACGTTGTACCATACCGTATTGGGACAACGTGAAGGCAGCAAACACGCCGAGTGCATACAACGGAAGCAAGGCTTGTTCACGTGCGTTGAATGCAACGACCAAAATGGCAGATACAATCCCCAAGAACAGCACCCCATTCGAAAAGACCAGACGGTCACCGCGTTGTGCGAACTGGCGCGGCAAGAATCGATCTACTGCAAGGAAGTATGACAATCGGGGAAAATCGGCATATGCCGTGTTCGACGCAAGTATCAAAATCATCATGGTCGCCGCTTGGATGATGTAATAGACGACCGAGCTACCTCCGAATATCGCACGCGCGAGCTGAGAATTCACGGTCTCGGGTTCAGCAGCCCCGTCAGGGACTACCTGATATAGGCTGGCAAGCACAGTAATACCAATGAACATCAAACTGAGAATAACCGCCATGATGGTTAATGTAATTGTTGCATTGCGGGCTTGTGGTTGTTTGAATGCTTGTACACCATCACTAATCGCTTCGATTCCGGTTAGTGCCGTACACCCAGATGCGAATGCCCGGAGTATCAAAAACCAGCCGAGGGTTTGATTGAACTCGGAATGCACTACTTCGGGGAGCGGTGCAGGAATAAGGTCGCCCGTACTATAACGGTACAAACCGACAATTATCATGCCAAACATACTCACGATGAACAAATACGTCGGTAAGGCAAATATCGCACCTGATTCCTTAAGTCCGCGCAGATTCGCCAAACTCAGCAGGGCAATGAGTGCAAGTGCAATCGCCGTACGGTGTTGATCTAATTCGGGGAGGGCAGACGTAATTGCGGTGACACCCGCTGAAATACTGACTGCAACAGTCAAGATATACGAGGTCATCAGGGATACAGCGGCAATAAGTGAAGGGAGCGTGCCGAGGTTCTCACGCGAGACGATGTAAGAACCGCCACCATTCGGGTACGCATTGATGGTTTGTGTATACGAAAATGACACAATGACCAGGAGCAATGTGATGCCAGCAGCAATAGGCGTGGATAATCCCAGCGCAGCGCGATTGGCATACATCAAGGCAATGAGAATCGCCTCGGTCGCGTATGCAACTGACGATAGCGCATCGGAAGAAAAAACGGCAAGTGCGGTTCGCTTTGGTATGCGCTCATGTGCGAGTTGTTCGTTCGCGAGCGGTTTGCCGACGAGGAATCGTTTGAGCGTGCCAAGCATCGCTGTGACTTTCAGGTGAAGTGCGAGAAGCGACGTTCGTCGGAGCTCTGCTGTAAATATTTACACGAGAATAATACCACCCCGCTTCTGGATTATCAAATGCTTCACGCGATTTATGATGCCTCATTCTGTTCATCATGAGACGCTGAAGAAGATACTCGTACTGCTTTGTAGAGCGCTAATGCACGTGATCGTTGTGAGGCATGGTCGATAATTGGTGCTGGGTAATCGATACCTATCGTGATACCCGCTTGGCGTTGCACGGTGCTCGGCATCAGCCATGGTGCATGAATGTACTTCGCTGTGACGTTCTGCAATGCTGGGATGTATTTTTTTACATACGCGCCGTCTGGATCGAATCGTTCCCCCTGACTGCTGGGATTGAAGATACGAAAATACGGTTGTGCATCTGTGCCCGTTCCCGCCGCCCATTGCCAACCACCATTGTTGGCAGGCGAGTCACCGTCGAGAAGGTGTTGCATAAAAAAACGCTCGCCCCAGCGCCAGTCGACGAGTAGGTCTTTGGTGAGGAATGACGCGGTAATCATTCGCGCGCGGTTGTGCATCCAGCCAGTCTGCACAAGCTGGCGCATCGCTGCATCGACAATCGGGTAGCCCGTGTTGCCGGTACACCATGCGTCAAAGAGCGTAGGACTGTTTTCCCATGAGATATCGTCGTACTGTTGGCGAAACGAGCCGCTGAGTACATGCGGGAAGTGCACACAGATATGTGCATAAAAATCACGCCACGCGAGTTCACTCAACCATACCTCGCCACCAGCACGTCCTTCTCCGATAGTGAACTGTGCTTCGGCAGCGAGGGCCATGCGCGCACATGTCTGCACCGACACAATGCCGAAGCGGATGTATGGTGACAGCATGCTGGTGCCTGCTTGTGCCAACATGTCTCGACCAGTGGTGTAGTTGGTGATTGCCCGCTCTGCAAAACGGTTGAGGAGGCGGGTTGCATAGGCGGCACTCGAGTCGGGAATCGAAATAGATGCGTTGGGCCAGTCGGGGAATGTCGGTTCGTGCTGTGTCTGTGCCAGCGGCACGAATTGCGGGGTTGGGACGGGATCTGATAGGAGGAGCTCGCTCCGCCAGCGACGATAAAACGGCGTGAACACG
>JBJONV010000005.1:0-22820 GCA_046051665.1 Chloroflexota bacterium | reverse complement strand
TGCATGACCGAGACCCCGACCTCGTGATCGCCGGCCAAAATAGCACTGGTGACGGGTGCAGGGCCACGGTGGAGCGGCAACAACGACGGGTGGATGTTGAGGTAGCCGTGGGTAGGGATGGCAAGGACGTTTTTGCGCAGTATCTCGCCATAGGCAGCCACGACACCGACATCCGGCTGGAGTGCGGCAATCTGGGCGACGACCGCGTCGTCCTTCAGGGTTTCGGGCTGGAGGATGGTTGCAATACCGAGTTCTTGGGCACAGACTTTGACGGGCGGTGCGGTAAGCACACGTCCTCGTCCACTCGGGCGATCAGGCTGGGTAATCACCGCAACGATTTCGATCGATGGCATGGCAGCCAATGCACGCAAAGGAATGGTTGCTAGGTGTGGAGTGCCGAGGTATATGACGCGCATCGGTGTATCCCTTTGTGCTACGAACGGGTATGACTACTTGCGATTGACCAAAATGATGCCGCTCACAATCAATGCGCCACCAATAATCTGCGTCGGTCGGATTGCCTCACCGAGGAAGGGCACCGCTAGGAGTGTCGCCAAGACGACCTGCCCGAGCAACACCACCGAGGTAATCGAGGCGGGCAGATGCCCGAGTGCATAATTGATAGCCAGCCACCCGACTGTCTGCGAAAAAAGCCCCAACAAAAGAATGTAGCCCCATGCTGGCATGCCAAACCCACTAAGTGGGGCACCGATGGCCCAGGCGACCGGCAAAATCACCAGGCTGGCAATACCTAGCGACCACACCATGAAGCCCACGGTGTCGATGCCGCTCCGCGCTTGCCGGGTGCTGAGCAGGTAACCGGCATAACACACACTCGCACCGGCGGCCAGCGACAACCCAAAAACATCGTCGGGATTGACTTGGACGTCGCCGTTCATCACCACAAACATGCCACCGATGGCGAGTGCCAAGCCGAGCCAATAAAAGCGTGATAGCTTTTCTTTGAGCCAGTAGAGCGATACCAAGCCGACCCATATCGGGGCATTATTGGCCACAAGCGTCGCACTGGCAGCAGGGGCATGCATCAGCCCTTCGTTCCAAAAAATCAGGTCAACGCCAAAAAACAAGCCGCCTGCAATCACTGCCCAGAGGGTTTTGCCGGTGGGGACGGTAATCCCTTTGGCGGCATACCACGGGAGTAGGACCAAAAAGCCAATAAAAACGCGATAGAACGCGGAAGATGTGCCGGGAACCTGGGCGAGTTTGACCAGAATCGGCGACGAGCTTATCGCCATCGCTCCCAAGATAAGTGCCAGCCAGGCCTTGTGTGTGGTGGTCATAGAAGCCCTTTCAGATGATGCTCGTATTGTAGTGCATCGGGTCGAAAAGGGGCATGGAAGGGGCAGTGTGATAAAATACAACTGCCCCTGAACGTTTTTAAGAAAGGGACAAAATGGACCACGCACACGAAGCATTCCACGTTGTAGACGCACTTCTTCCCATTGCACTCATCTTAATATCTGCCAAAATCGCTGGCGTGCTCAGCTTGCGCATCGGCATGCCCGCTGTTTTTGGTGAATTGCTCATCGGTCTATTGCTCGGGCCGGCGGTGCTTGGCTGGGTCGAATCAACCGAGACCCTCAGCATCCTGGCCGAAATAGGCGTCGTCCTGCTCATGTTTATGGCCGGAATGGAAACAGACATGGTTGCAATGCGGTCTGTTGGCAGGCCTGCATTTTTGGCTGCTGCCGGCGGGGTCGTCCTGCCGCTCGTGGGTGGCACGCTGGCGATGCTGGCATTCCCCGAACTGAGTTGGTCGCAGGGTGTGCTCATCGGTGCGGTACTGATGGCCACGAGCGTGAGTATCTCGGCACAGACCCTCCGCGAACTCGGGCAGTTCCGCACCCGCGAAGGCACCGTCATCATGGGTGCAGCGATTATCGACGATGTACTCGGAGTCCTGATTTTTGCGGTGGTCATGAATCTGATTACCCAAACCGGCAATCTCGCGCTGACATTGCTGGCAATGGTGCTCTTCTTCCCCATTGCCTGGTTGATCGGTGATCGGCTACTGCCCATGTTGGTGCGGTTCGAACATCGATTGCCACAGCGCGAAACAGCATTGACCATGTTGATGGCATTGGTCCTTGTATATGCTTGGGCCGCTGAGTCACTGGGGAGCGTCGCTGCCATCACCGGGGCATATCTGTTGGGCATTTTGGCGACCAAACACCTCGATGCAAAACATATCGCGCACGATGGGACCGCTGCCGTGGGGTATGCGTTTTTCATCCCTATTTTCTTCGTCAACATCGGCCTGCAAGCCCGGGCAGACGGCATCCTCGCAGCGCCATGGCTGGTAGTGGTAATCACCGTCGTTGCCGTCATCACCAAGCTCCTCGGTGGCGGGATCGGTGCCAAACTGGGTGGGATCTCGTGGCGCGGTTCACTCATGGTCGGTGCAGGCATGGTTTCGCGCGGGGAAGTGGCATTGGTCCTGGCAGGTGCCGCTCTGAGTGCCGGTGCAATCAACGCGACGGTGTTTTCGGCCCTGATTGTCATGACATTGGTCACGACCTTGCTGACGCCGCCGATGCTCCGGCTGCTGAGCCCGCGCGCTCCTGCGCACCACGGCACTGACTCCAGCACGGCGGTCTGATGAAGGTGCTTACCCACCGCCACGGCGTGCTCCTGATTACCCTGGCTGCGGCATTGTGGGGGAGCATCGGTGTCGTGGTTGCGCTCCTCAGTGATGGCAGCATGGGCATCGACCCGATGCTGATTGCATTCGGGCGGGTAGCGCTGGCAGCTCCGCTGTTGTGGGTGTGGCATCGCACACGCGCCCGTAGCTGGGTGATAGCGCTGACGCGCATGCACCTCCTGCTGTTGTGCGCAGCAGGCGGTGTGTTTGCCCTGTATCATGTTGCCTATTTTGCGGCGATTCCCCGCATTGGGGTGACCTACGCAGTGCTCTTAAACATCTGTACGAGCCCATTCTTTGCACTGCTTATCGCCCGTGTGCACAACGCCGAGCGCATCGAGACGAGTCAGGTACTCGGGATTGGGTTGGCAGTGGCGGGTTGTGTCTTGTTGGTGGGCGGCATCCCGTCGTCGATTACCCTCGACCTGGTCGGCGTCGGGCTCGCCCTCTCGGCAGGGTTGTGTTATGCGACGTTGGCTGTGCTGACCCGCCGGGTCGCACCAGCGCACGACCCTGTGGCGATACAGGCCGTGATTATGACCGTTGCAGCAGGGGTCATTGGTATCTGGATGGCTGTGGAGCAGACGCCTGTGCAGATTGCAGGCATTCCCTGGGTCGCGCTGGCGTATCTGGCTTTGGTGCCGACGGTACTGAGCTATGTGCTGTATACCCGTGGGTTAGCGGTGGTACACGCAACGACTGCCGCGTCCCTGACGCTGTTCGAGCCATTGGTATCGACACTTCTCGCGGTGGCTGTGTTGGGTGAAGCGCTCAGTCTGCTGTCGTGGTGTGGTGCGCTGGTGCTCGGCATGAGCCTCGTGTGGGTAGGCAGAAAAAAGGGATAACCATGCTGTCTTCGTACCCTCACACCTGTAACCTATACGATTACAACAACAAGATCATTCACATTCGTCCCCGTCGGCCCCGGAACGAGCAAATCACCTAACGCCATCAGGAGCGGATAGGCGTCGTGCTGTGTCAAATGAACCTCGGGTTTGTACCCCAGCGCCAGTGCCCGCTGCCAGGTGGTCTGATCGATGACTGCGCCTGCTGCGTCGGTCGGACCATCGCCACCATCGCTGGCATAGCACGCCACGAGGCAATCCGGACCAGCTGCGATGCCCTGTGCAATCGCCAAAGCCAGGGTTTGGTTGCGCCCACCCGTGCCATGGGTTGCGCCGAGGGTAACGGTTGTCTCGCCACCCCAGAGCAGGCACCGTGTTCCTTCTGCAGCTGGCAGCGTGCAGATTAGCGTCGCAATGTGGGCGCCGACGACGGCAGCTTCGCCATGTACAGCGGCATCGATGATGAGCGGCGTATACCCCATTGCACGGGCACATTCGGCTGCCGCTGCCAACGATTGACTGATGTCGGCAATGATGTGTGCCGGTGCAGCAAGGGGCTGCGTGGGCAGGGGCGTCCGGCATGCGGCAGCAATTGCGGAGTCGACGGAGTCGGCGATTTTGTATGCCGTGAGTACATCCCAGGCCGCTGTTGGCGCATCGGGATTGGGCACAGTGGGGCCCGATGCAATCGCCGTCAGACTGTTCCCGATGACGTCCGACAAGATCAACGTCCGCATCGTGGTGTGTGATGCGGCGCGCAATAAGCCCCCACCCTTGATGGTATCGATGCGCCGCCGCACGGTATTGATGGCGTTGATATCAGCGCCACTGGCCAGGAGGGCACGGGTAAGTGGTTGGAGCATGTCCAGCGTGATCCCCGCGGCCAAATCGACCATCAGGGCAGACCCCCCGCCCGATAACAGCACCAAAACCAGGTCGTCTGGCTGTGCCTGTGTGACGAGGGTACGCGCGGCGAGACCCGCTTCTTGGCTCCGTTCGTCGGGGACGGGATGACCGGCAGCGAAGTACTGCAACCGAGGGTCACGGGGTTCTGCTGGGTCGATATCTTTGTAAATGACCAGCCCATGATGCAGGTGTGCCCCCAAGGCGGCACAAGCGGCGGTCGCCATGGCAGGTGCGGCTTTGCCGACGGCGAGTACGAGCACGCGCTGGGGTGTCAGGACTTCACCCGCAACCACGATGTGCTGTGTGTCTGCCTGAAGCACTCGCTGGACCTGTGCACCCGGGTCGGCTGCATGCGTTGCAGCTGCAAGGATCTGCGTCAGGGCGACGCCTGCGGGATGCATCGCCGTGGTGCGCGTGGCAAAGCGATCGGGGTGCATTGTCGGACTCACGACACGCGCCGGCGGGGCCATACCCCAATCGCAACGCACAGGAGCACCATGCCCCAGATTGATAGCTGTACGGGCCAGATGGGTGCAGAAGCAGGGATGTTCAGGTACGACCACCAGACATCGTAGAAGCCACTGCGGGAATCACTAGCCCACACGCGCATAGCGTTGGGGACGTCTGGCATCCGCGACGGCGGCGTCAGATTTGCCCATATGGGGAGCGCCTTGCCGCCACTATCAACACGCACCTGCTGCACCAGTGGTCCGAGCGTGGGGTACCAATCGTGTTGGGGTAATCCGTCGACGCGGATGCCGCTGGTCTGGAATGCAAGCGTGTGTGCACCTGGTGGAACCACAATGCTGATGCGTCGTGGCGGGCATGACGCCACCGCATCAATGGGCACGCCATCGAGGAGGAGCGTGACCGGCGTCGCGTGTGTGGCATCTGCACAGGTATGCATGGTGAGCGAGACGATACTGCGTTGTGTGTTGTCAGGGCGCACCGTGATTGCAGCCTGTGGAGCAGCAAAGCGGGGGAACTGTTCGCCGTTGGCACGGTCGCCTTCGCTGTAGGCAAAACCGGTCAGCGTCACCCCGGGGGCTGTGGCAATCGCCCAGTCGCGGCCCAGTTGTGCCCACAACATGTGGTGATGCCCGATGATGGGGGAGGAAGCAGGATCGTGATAGCGCGCCTGTTCATCCCGGGTATCGATGATGTATGCATTCAGGTTGATAGCCAGACCGCCCGTTTGGACGATGACGGTCAATACCAGGAGCGGCGTGAGGACCACCCAACGCACCCGTCGAGATTGGCTCGTCAGCCAGCTGTAGACTGCCACGAGGGGCAGCACCATGAAGGGCAGACAGAGTACCAGGTAACGTGGCCCCCAGGCACCATCACCATGCCAAAAAACGACATTCGTATGGATGAAAATCACCGCACCACAGATGGCGAACGGCGCCAGGCTCCAGCGCAGGTCCCGCCGTAGCATGATGATTCCAATGGGCCACAAGACCAGGAGTGGTGCATACAAAAAGATGCTTTTGCCACTGCTGAAAAACTGCCCGTAGATGCCGGTGATGATGTTGCCCCACTCGATGGCAAAGCTACTTTGGTTTTGGTTGTATCCGGAACTCAGCAAACTGCCACGGGCAAGCAGGTTGTAGCACAAAAAGACGACCAAGGCGATAAATGCCCCTGCACCCCAACGGAGCAGCGTAGACCAATCACGGCGCTGCAGACAACTCAGACCGACGCAGAGTGCAATGACCGCAATGGTGGGTGCGACGGCGATTTTGGCTAATAGCGCCGGCAGACATGCAAACCCGCTGAGGACGAGGTATTTGGGCTGGAGCGTGGTATCGGTGGATGTGAGTAAAACGGGAACGGCAGCACACAGCAACCACAGCGCGGCATTCGGTTCCGAAAAAAAGCTCCCCGCATATTGCCACGCGGGGGTAGCCAACAAATACGTCGCGGCAATGGCCACCCCGAGTCCGGGGCGGCGCGTGTACTGTGTGACCAGCCAGCCGAGCAACGTCCCGGTTGCTGCCACGATGACGGCGTTGCCCCAGGTTGCCGGGATGCGAACAAGCCAGGCCTGCATTTCGGCGGGACCAAGTGCGCTCAAGAGCGATCCGAGCGGCAATGTAAAGAACGCAACGACGGACTGCATCGGTCCATAGACGCTCAGAATGGGACGTTCTACCGCAATCGATGCATCGCCAAGGGCACGGAGTGCCTGCCAGATGCGCAGGGTGGTGGCGTACATTTTTTCTTCGTCACTGGCATAGAAGTGCCCACTGCCGGTAGCAATGAAGAGTGCCGTCGACAACCAAAAAATGAAGCGGGCCGGGTAGACCGCGAGACGGGTAATTCGGTGCACGGGATCACCTTTTGTGTAGTGTTTTTCCATTATACTCGGCGTTTTTCACCCGCCAGCACACACGTATAATGACGGCAGTCCATGCTGAAAGGAACCCAGATGCCACACGCACTCCGCGAGCGTTTTCTGCGCTATGTACAAATCCATACCACGAGTGATCCCTATGCCAAGACGTACCCTTCCACCGAACGACAGTGGGACTTGCTCCGGCTGTTGAAAAACGAATTGACCGAGTTAGGTGCACAGGATGTCGTCATTACTGAACACGGCTATGTGATGGCGACTATCCCTGCCACCCCGGGCTACGAGCACAAACCGGTCGTCGCGTTTTTGGCGCATGTCGATACGGCGCCAGACTATAGTGGCGAAAACGTCAAGCCAATCGTGCATGCCAATTACGACGGCCGGACGATTGTCCTCCCCGATGATCCCCGTCAGGTCATCGACCCCAGCAATCCCATGTACGCTGATATTTTGACTGCGGTAGGCAAAGATTTGATTACCGCATCTGGGTTAACCTTGCTCGGTGCCGATGACAAAGCCGGCATTGCGATTATCATGACGGCCACGGCCCGCTTGTTGGCTGACAAAAGTATCGTGCATGGTCCGATACGCATCTGCTTTAATCCCGACGAAGAAATTGGCCATGGTGTCGATCACCTCGACATCGCCCAGCTCGGGGCAGTGGCGGCCTATACATTCGATGGTGGTGCAGTCGGCGAGGTCAGCTGGGAGACATTCTCGGCAGATGGTGCCGTGGTCGAAATAACCGGCGTCTCGACGCACCCCGGGACTGCGCATAGCTACGGGATGGTTAATGCCGTCCATTTGGCCGGCAAGTTGCTCAGTATGCTCCCTCGCGAATTCGCCGCGCCCGAAAGCACGACCGGCCGCGTGGGTTTTATCCATCCCACCAGCATCGAGGGGACGACCGCCAGTGCGACCGTACGCTTCATCATCCGTGATCACGATAACGAAAAACTCGCAGCCAAAGGCGAGATGCTCCGTCTCATCTGTGCCGCCCTGCAAGCCGGGTATCCCACTGCCGAAGTGCGCTGCACCATCAGCTCGTCGTACCGCAATATGGGCTACTGGCTCCGTGATCGCCCCGAAATCATAGCAAAACTGCGTGCGGCGTGTAGCGATGTGGGGATTCAATCCTACGATGAACCAGTACGTGGCGGTACGGATGGTTCGCGCTTGACCGAACGCGGGTTGCTGACCCCCAACGTGTTTACCGGCGGTCATAATGCCCACGGCCCGCTCGAGTGGGTCACCGTCCAAGATATGGAACGGGGCAGTGATGTGATGATTGCATTGGCCAAACGCTGGGCAGAATAGCCAGGTGTGAGGGAAGAGAACAATTGACCAATCGCTCTATGGTGGCTGTGGACGAACGTCCACAGCCATTCTTTTTGTGTCTTTTGAGGAGTTTTTTGAGTTTATGCAACAAAATCCGATTTAAATGCGTTTAATCAAAGATGCCCAGGAACAGCCGAAATAAGGAGTCGACTGATGGATGCGACGTGGATTTGGATTGCGTTTAATCTCTTTGTGTTGGGGATGTTGGCACTCGATTTGGGTGTCTTCCACCGGCATGCACATGCAGTGAGTGTTAAAGAAGCAACGTGGTGGAGTGTCGCCTGGATTGGGTTGGCGCTGGTCTTCAATGTGGGCATCTACTTCTATTGGCAGCAGCTCTGGCCCGAAAGTGACTACACCAATCAAGAGGCTGCGTTAGCATTTTTGACGGGTTATTTAATTGAGAAATCTCTGAGCGTCGATAACGTCTTTGTCTTTGTGCTGATTTTTAGCTCATTCGCCGTTCCGCCGGCATATCAACACCGCGTCCTCTTTTGGGGTGTGCTCGGCGCGTTGATTATGCGTGGCATTATGATTGCAGCGGGCGCTGCGTTGTTGGCACAGTTCCACTGGATTATCTGGATTTTCGGCGCGTTCTTGATCTTTACCGGTATTCGGATGGTCACCAGTGATGGCCACGCCGCAGACCCGACGCAACACACGATGGTGAAGTTGCTGCGCCGCATCTTCCCGGTGACCGAAGGGTACGAAGGCCAATCATTCTTTGTGAAGCGCCGTGGGGTGTTGATGGCAACGCCGCTCTTGGCCGTCTTGCTGGTCGTCGAAGTCAGCGATGTGATTTTTGCGGTCGACTCCATCCCTGCGATTTTCGCCGTGACACAAGACCCATTCATCGTCTATACCTCGAACGTATTTGCAATTTTGGGGTTGCGCTCGCTCTATTTTGTGATGGCCGGCGCCATGGATTCGGTACGCTACCTCAAGCCCGCATTGGCATTCATCCTGACCTTCGTCGGTATCAAAATGCTCTTGCCCGATGCGACCTACTATCTACTCGGTGACAAAATGCATATCCCCGTGCAATGGTCGTTGGGCGTGATTGTGGTGACGTTGGTCGTTGCAGTCGTAGCCTCGGTGCTCGCCAATCGCCGTGACGCAGCGAAAGCCGCGCACTAAAACGAAAACACACCAGGTTACGTCTGGTGTGTACGTTGCCGATGAGAGAAAAGCCCGTGGACATGCGTCCACGGGCTTTTCGTGCCAGCGTTAGTTTTTTTGGCCGTAGTAGAGGAAGCCGACTCCTGCAAAACCGCAGATAAGCATCAACATGACGAGTGGTTGCGTCCCCCATACGTGCAAGCTATTGACGATACCCGTCGATGACTGGAGCGCGGGATTTTTGGAAATGGGTTGCGTGAGTGGTTGGATTGGTGCAGGCGTCGGCAAGAGGATTGCCGTTGGCTGGATAACCGGCTGATTCTGGACCGTTTGGGCAGGTGCCTCCTGTGCGGGAGCAACTACGACATCGCGCGTCGTCGTGTCGACGGGGGATTCGACAACTGCGGTGGCAACGGCAACGCTCGTGGGTGCAGGTTCTGCCGTGGCTATCGGTCCGACGACATCACTGACACGGCCGCTGACGGGTGCATCGGGGATGATCGTTGCCTCGGTGCCGCTTGCGGCCGCCGCAGTCGCGTCGGGGATTGCAGTCGGGAGTGGTTCGGCAGTGGCCGTTGGCGTCGGCTCGGGTGTGTTGGTCGGCACTGGCGTATATGTGGGCGGGACAATTGCTGCGGTCGGGAGGAGCCGGTCTTCGGCGTGCGCGCGTGTCTGCCGACTCATGAGCGGCATGAGGAGGACACAGACGACGACGCTGGTGATGAGTGGAATGGTGACGCGTGTCATGAGGACCTTCTTTACTACAATATGTACGAAAATATACCACATGGCATCGTAGATATTTGCCTCTGTACTGCTGTCGGCGTGATGTTTCGGGGCTTGCAAGGGTGATTGTCATCTGCCTGTAATATTGTTCATGCCCTCGCGCCATAAACTTGATATTGACACAAACACGTAATAGTGGTATAAATAAATCCTCAGTGAGAGGAGAACACGCATGACCGAACAAGAACATGCCCGAATGGAAGCAACGAACGGCGAGCTCGTCGTGTTGCAGTCGGTATCGGTAGCACTTGATGTGGTGGGGATGTATGTGTCGATGACGACGACGCAACACTACAAAAATCCCACGGACGATGTCCTCGAGGTGCGTTACACATTCCCGTTGCCGGCGGCAGCGACGTTGTTGGGGGTGGAATTTGTCGTCCGAGGGAAGCGTTTTGTCGGGCAGGTACACCCGTTGCCGAAGGCACGTGCCAAGAAAGAAAAAGCTGTCGCTGAGGGCGATACGGCGTTATTAGTGACGCACAGTGGCGGACTGTATGTCGCGGAACTGGGGAATGTCGGAGCGGGTGAAGCCATCGAAGTGGTCGTACGCAGTGCGGAATTTGTCGTTCCCAATGACGGCACATTGCGGGTTGCAGTGCCAACGACCATCGCACCGCGCTATGGCGACCCACGGGCATCGGGGTTGACCCGACAGGATGCACCCGAGACGAGTATCACGGTCGAATACCCGTTCCAGTGTGACGTACAGATCCACGGAGTGAAGGACGTGCAGGTGACGGTGCCGAGTCACATCGCCCAAATCACCACCTCCGAAAACGGGGTGCAGGTGGGGATTCATGGTGCCACGATGGACCGGGATGTCGTGCTGTTGATCGGCGGGTATGCCGATTATCGGGCGACGGTGCAAGCTCTGTACGCAGGTCAGCACTGGTATGCGAGTTTTGTGCACATCCCAACGCTCGAGACCACAGTCGAAGAACCCATGCATGTCAAGTTGTTGGTCGATTGTTCGGGCTCGATGGGTGGGACGTCGATTGTCCAAGCACGTAGTGCGGTGACGCGGCTTTTGTCGTTGTTACGGGATGGAGATTCGATTGCAGTCACGCGCTTCGGATCAACGGTCGAGGATGTGACACCGGGATTGATGACCGTCGGCAAGACCGTACGGACCCAGATGCACCAGTGGCTGAAACACATTGATGCCAATTTGGGTGGTACCGAGACGGTGATGGGACTCACGCATGTGCTCGAAATGCCGACACACGACAAACCGTGTGTGGTCATTATCTTGACCGACGGCGAGGCGTATGGGATAGCCGCGGTTGCCGATCGGCTGAGTCGCCATGGTCATGCAGTCTACCCACTCGTCATTGGCTATACCCCTGCTGATGGAGAGTTGCGCAAACTCGCGACGGCAACGGGTGGATTCTGTGAATCGGTAACCCCGAATGAACGAATCGACGATGCCATGATGCGGGTCGTACGGCGCATTCGTTCGGTACCCGTTGTCGATAGTAGTCTGGTATGTGGGGATGCGGTACGCGCCTGGCAGAGTGGTACGCTGCCGCAGTACCGCGGGACCCATCAGCTGCTGACCGGTGCATTGGATCGTTCGGCGGCTCAGGAACTCATCGTCGACGGCGATACATACCCGCTCGAGATGGTGCAGGTACCTGCTGCGCTCCACCACGATTTTGTGCGTACGGTCGCTGCAAGCCATCTGCAGAATGTAACCGGGCAGTTCAAGATCGACTGGGCGGTAACACATCAATTGGTGACTGACGAAACCGCCGTGGTAGCAATCGCGGAACACGAGGCAGACAAAAAAGTCATCGGTCATGCAATCAATGTCAAGGTTCAACAGCAGATGGCCAACGATTGGCATGGTGGTGCCATGTATGCGTCGCTGAATGTCGTTCAACAGAGTATGCCACGCCATTCGAGCCCCAGATCGAGCCCCAGACGGGCGGTTATGGATCAGGCAGTGGAAGCCGAATTCGAGATGGACGCAGCATCTGTTTCGTACGCGCCGATGACGGATCAACCAGACCGTTTGTATGCCTTTGCCCCACCGACGTCATCACCTGCACGCCCACGGGGTGCACATCGATTTGCGGCGCTGTTACAGGAGCTACTCCGTCAGAAACCAGATGTGACGACGATCACCCTGGCAGATCTGCTGGCTGCTGGATTCGACAGCGACACGATAGACGCGTGTCGGTCGATTGCCGGGTATTCGGAGCAGCACATCGTGCTGGCACTGTGTGTCGTAGTGCTCGGCAACGCACAAGCCAAGAAGCTCAAACTCCCGGTTGCTACGGTGCCTGTCGCGTTGCTGGGTGGTCTCAAAGTCATCATTGGTGCATAACAATCGGTATCGGAAGGAAAATCGGAGCGAACGGGCGTGCCCGTCGCTCCGATACGTTTTTGCAACTACTCATTACGAACTACTAACTACTCATTATTCGTTACTCATTATTCAAAGTGCGATCAGTGCAGTCGCGACAATGGTCGCCGCTAAACCGATTTGTTGCAGACGGGTGAATGGTTCGCGATTAATCCCATATGCCAGCAACACGGTGACGGCAGGATAGAGTGAGGCGAGGACGCTGGCGACGTCGATGCGCCCGAGCTGCGTCGCAATCATGTATGCCGCGTTGGCACTGAGGTCGAAGGCCCCGGCTGCCATGGCGAGGCCAACGCCGGCTAGGCTCGGCATGCCGGCACGCCGTATCAACAACCACGGAATGGTGACCACGAGTGCGCCGGCACGCATCGTCGCGAGTGGCGCAAACACACCGTCGCTCCCGAGATATTTGAGAAGCACCATAAAAATACCGATTGATACTCCGGCTGCAAGACCTTGCCAGAGGCCTTGGTAGCCGGAAGATTTGCCTGAAAGAGAGTTCAGTACAATTGCGACAATGCCGAGGCCCATGCCGATGATTGCCATAGTCGAAGGTACGCCTGCAGTAGCTATACCAAAACCAACCGGAATGATTGCAGACAGTGCCGCGGTGACCGGTGCGGTGACTGCCGTGTGACCGCGGGCAATGCCGTTGTAGAGGGCAGCTAAACCGACGGCACCCGTAACCCCTGTGACGATTGCCAGTCCGATGCGTGTCTGGGGCAATGCAGGCTCGTTGGTGTACCAGGCGAGGAGCCAAAACAGCAGAGCCCCAAAGAGTTCGCTGATGACCAAGACGTGGACGACAGGTATTTTGGCACTGGCCCGACCGCCGATGAAATCACCGATGCCAAAGCCGAGTGAGGCCCCGAGGGCAGCAAGAATAAAAACAACTGACATGAATATCCCTTTGTCGCATGTGGGTCATTCATTATACCAAAGCGCACCCGCGGTGTATGATTGGCTGTACCTGAATGGCATGGAACGAGAACGCAACTATGAATCAGCAGCAGACTGCGCGACGTGGATTGGTGTGGGGGTTTATTGGTGTGCTGATCTTTAGCGTTTCGTTGCCGATGACGCGGGTCGCAGTTGCAGAAATGAGTCCTGTTTTTGTGGCGATGGCCCGTGGCAGTATCGCTGCAGGGTTGTCGATGATTGCGTTGGTCGTGACTCGGAGTCCGTGGCTCAGCTGGGCACAATACGGACGCGTCGCGATAACAGCATTGGGTGTAACCATCGGATTCCCGTTGTTCTCGTCGCTGGCGATGCAGCAGGTACCAGCAGGTCATGGAGCCATCGTGAATGGGCTTTTGCCGCTCGCGACGGTGGCCCTCGGCGCAGTGGTGGTGCGTTACACCGTACGTTGGCAGTTCTGGGTAGCGGCTCTGGTGGGGAGCGCCACCGCGGTAGCGGTGGTGACCTGGCAGAGTGGGACAGGGTTGGTACAGGGCGATGGAGCGATGGTGCTTGCAGTTTTGATTGCGGCGGTCGGGTATGTCTCGGGTGGACAGCTCTCGAAAGAAATAGGGGGTTGGCGTACGATCTGCTGGGCGAACGTCGTGAGCATACCGGTTTTGTTGATCCCGACAGCGATGACACTACCAGAACAGGCTGTTTCTCTTGAGGCATGGCTGGCGTTAGGGTATCTGGGCGTTTTTAGTATGTTTTTAGGCTTTTTTGCGTGGTATCACGGGCTGGCGCTCGGTGGAATCCCGCGTGTGAGTCAGATACAACTCGTACAACCATTTTTAACCATGCTATGGGCATGGCCAATCGATGGTGAGGTACCGTCTGTGTCGTTGTTGGCCGCAGCAACGGTGGTGGTCGGGTGTATCTGGGTGGCTCGGCGCTATGCGGGGTCATAGAAACGGGCACAATTCGCACGACCTTCAGTCGGAAGATAACAATTTTGTTACAATTCGTAGTATTTTGTATTAGAATACGATTCGGTAATGTCCATGGTCACTGAACCATGCAGAAGGTCATACTTCAGAAGGTTTCATAGATATGGGTTTCAAAGTGATGCGTGTCGGATACGGACAGATACTGCGTATTGTGTCGGTCTGTTTGGTGATTGCAGTACTCGGATATCTGGTCCAGCCGATTATTGTTTCGTACGATATTCAGACATTATTGTCGGGTAGTATCAAGCGGAGTACATCAACGGGTAGAATCGAAACGGCAAAAGACCGGTACAAGACATCCCCGTTTGGCGTTGACTATGTCATTGAGGGTGATCAACCAACCGCAACGCGGTTTTATGACACCCGGATTCCAAAGGCACAACGTGTTGCTGGTGATGCTGCCGAGACGATGACGGTCTTTCTCTCACGGCCGACACGGATAGACGTGACATTTACGGTTGATGACGTCACGACGGCTGTCCGGCCCAGGATGTTTATCTATGACGAGATTTCACACCTCGTTGATACGGGTGGTTTAGACATTGCAACTACCGCGTTTGCACCATTCCAGAGCCCCTACACCCTCACTACAACGTTATCGCCTGGTTTATATCGACTACGGCAGATGTTCCAACGCGAAGATGTGGCAGCAATTGATGTTGCGTTTGTACCGGACGTCAAGCAGCCAGACACTCTGTTCTACGATGCGTACGTCGTTGAAAACACCAAAACACTGTATTTCGATATTATGCCGGGGCAGTTAGCCCGGCTTACTGAATTGCGGACCGCACAAGAGATTAACTGGGCTAATTTGCCTGTGGGCGACTGGGCGAAACGTTACTTGCCAGGCCCCAAAGAATCCGTCCAATCAAAGGTGCGGAGCGAACATGGTGATTGGGCGTTTGCTGAGATAAAACTCTCGGGAAGAAATGCCGCACACAAGAGTGACGGTGGCCTGCCTTCTGCAGATGTGACCATCAAAGCAGGGGAACTTCCCTACGGGTTAAAAAAATTCAAACTCTATGTCGTGCAGTCAAAATCTTCTGGCTATGACATGTTCATGGAGCGCTTTATCAACGATATGGGCGTGCCCATCAATCGGCAAGATCTCGTCAAAATCGTGGTAAATGGCGAGTTATTCGGCTACATGCAGTTGCATGAAGACTTCGATACGAGTCTGTTCGAAGCAGGTCAGTTTGTCGAGGGTCCGGTGATTGGGTACGACACAGACCCAATTATCGCGAATCCCGGCCACTCGTGGTTTCGTCCGCGCAGTTATTACGACGACAACGTTTTTAAGGTAGCCCAAGAGGTCGACATCGGAACACTGGCAATGACAGAGCGATATTGTCCATTTGCGATGGGGAATTCTCTCGCAGCCGGTGTTTTTTATAACGGAATGCATGGTCTGGGAGCAGACACACGTTTTCACTTCGATTTTCGTCGAAATTGTGTCAATCCTATTTACAAAGACTTTAATTCTGGGGTATATGCAATTGCAAAGGCAAGTTACGAAAAAACAAAGCGATTTGTGATGCACCCTTCGGTGATGGCACTCCGAACGCTTTCTGTATTGACCCCTACGTGGCGTCCGTATACGCCAACGTATGCGTCGTATTTTGTTACTCGCAAAGAAAATACTCCAGACAATCAATCCTTCTATTTCTATTGGACGGTCACGCCACCAGTAATGAATTATTCGAATTCTGCAGCGCATGATCTCGAATTTATGATGGCAATGGACCGTATGTATAGCGAAAGCCATGCTGATCGATTCAACAATCGGCAGAAGAACTACACACGCGCCATTCGGGTATTGAATGAGCTCCCACATACATCTTCTCCATTGATGTCACCCAAAGTGCCGACGTTGGATAAGATCATGCCGATTTCGACGATGTTCGACCTCTTTGCGGTGCCGTCACAGTGTGATGATTCGTATGTTCGGACACTTATCGAGAAGGCAAGTAACGGTGTGACTGTCCCAGATTGTCGGGATATGCACCGCCTCGCATGGCGTAATGCATATGTCGAAAGTTTGTTGCAGGTATACCCTACGGATAAAGTCGGTGTGGAGGTGACAACGAAACAAATCACCACTCCGCATGCCACATTCCTCTATCAAAAAGACCGTGGCGATTTTGCTGATATTTTCTTCGTAGAACGTATCTGCGGGATGGGATGTGGCGCCAACATGTGGTTAATCGATGATGAAACAGGGAGCCGCATTGAGCCAACGGCGTCCTATGATGCGGGTACCGTCGCCAAAACGAACACGCTCATGGATCTGTTGTTGGCGAATATCGTCCCGGATGAGAAAGTACGCGTTATCTATTTTGCGGTCCCCAAAAAAGATCGCTATCAGCATTTGTTGCCACAGTATGCGGGGTCAGGGAGCTACTACGGTTCGCATGGGGTTGCTGTGGTTCCCCTTACCGTCCATCCTGATATTCCCAAAAGTGTCACGTCGGCAGCAAGTATTGTTCCACATGCCTCCGTCGAAACGTTCTTTGATGTGAATGGCAGTGTGTTGACATGGAAAAAGAACCAGCCAATCCCCAATCAAATCATCTACATCCCCAAAGGTTACACCTGGAAGGTGGATGCTCCGTTGACCATTGAACTGGCCAAGCAAGGGTGCTTTGAGATATGGGGGGATGTCGACATCGCTCCCGCAGCGAAGCTCGAACTGACAGACAGCGGCAACGGCTGGAGTGGGATTCACTTTTATCACAATCGTGATTTGAACCTGCGGAACCTGTATGTTTCGAAGGGTGGATACAACGAAGAATTCGTCTTTTGTGGATCGCGGAAGTTCACGACGGTGGTCGGTTTTTATGAGACGAGTGTCCATATAAACAACCTGCATATTTCGCAAAACATGTCCGAAGATGCGTTGCATCTGGTACATACCGACATGATCCTCGAAGACTCTTCGATCACCGGGACTGCGAGTGATGCAGTGGACTCCGATTTTTCGTCCGTCGTCTTTCACAACTTCACGATTGAGGGTGCAGGAACGCTGGGAGAAAACGGCGGTGACTCACTCGACTTTTCGGGTTCCTTGGCTCAACTGCATGGCATGCATCTACGCAATAGCTCAGACAAAGGAATCTCGGTTGGCGAAAACTCCGTCGTCAACGTGTATGACTCGGATATTCTCAATGGGAACTTTGGGATAGCCATCAAGGATGCTTCGGAGCTCACCGTACAGGGGACGACGATTACGGGCTCGAAAACCGGGATCGGTATCTATTCCAAGAAGCCGTATTATGTTCGACCAGTCTTTGATATCACACAAAACGATGTGACGTTCGTTGATGTACGCGTAAACTTCAATCCACAGGCAAGCCCGGACTAAGCACGTGCGTTGGAGCGTTTGTGCAGACCGATTGTATATTTTTTGTGATTCGGGAATAAGGAGTAGAAGATGCAGGACATTCTGGATGCGTTGGGCGGATCCGAGCTGACGAGCACCGTTGGTTCACCGTTTGAGTTTCTGTTGATTTTAGTTTTTTCGATGTTGTTTGGTATTGTCTATCGGTACATCTACTACATCTATTACAAAAAGAACGAGCCAATCGACTCGAGTGTGGCATTTAGCTTCCCACTGATGGCACCTGGCGTGACGGCGATTTTCTGGTTGATTCAGTACAGTCTGCCATTGTCGTTAGGTTTGCTGGGTGCGCTGTCGTTTGTGCGTTTTCGTACGCCAGTTAAACGTGCCGAAGACATTTCGTTTATTTTGATTGTGATTGCGACTTCTCTGGCGTGTGCGGTGTTGAAGTTGTGGATTGGGTTGATGATTGTGGTTGCAACGTTGTTGTATACCGTTGTCAAAAACTACGTCTTCCCGATGCTCCACAAATCCGGAAACACGGTGTTGTTGACCTTGCATACGGTAGATACGGTAGATCCAAAAGCAGTACAGGATGCAGTTGCAGGAGCAATGGGTCGCACTGCAGACTTTATTTCGATGAGTGCGCACGATGGTATCCGCTCCTGTGTCTTGCAGATTCATCTTGCCGATAATGCGTCGTTGGGCAAGGTCCATACTGCCCTCAAAGCACTCGACCCACAAACACGGTTTGATGTGTTTTATCAGGACCCACGACAGAGCGGTTATTAGGCTTGCGGGAGGAGAGCGGACGCATCGTGCGTCCGCTTCCCACTGCCTGTGTACTATGGGGGTCGGATGAACTACAACGAGTATAAATATGTCATCGAGCTCGATCGTGTACCGTATGCGGTAGCGTTACTCGAGTCGATGTATGGGAATACTGATCCATACCCGCACGGAACGGTCAATTCGTTGTATTACGATTCTGCCAACCTGGCTTTTTTCGAGCAATGTGTTGGGGGGAACGAATTCAAAGCAAAGTACCGTGTGCGCTGGTATGACGGTGGCTTGTATCAGGGGCAGGTCAAAGACAAAGACATGTACGGCACCAGGAAGCTGAAATCGCGGTTGCCAATGGCACCCGGAACGCCGCTTTCGACGTTTCCTCTTTTTTGGCACGAGTTGCCCTTCAACGAGGAAGACCAGCACGGGCGTGACATGAAGGTGCGTGGTTCACGGATGGGCCCGCTGTATCCGCTTGCGCACATTCGTTACCATCGACGCCGCTATCGCAGTTTTGATTTTCGCATGAACATCGATTCGAATATCGAGCTCGAGTCTGATGCCAGACATCCGTTGCGTATGACCTCGAAAATCCGGATTCCCTTGGCAGTGCTCGAGATCAAAACCAAACAAGAACGGCCGATTTTGCCGTTCTTAGGTGCACTCAAGTTACGGCAGGACAGTTTTTCGAAATATGCATTGGGCATGCAGTTATTGTTGCGTCAACCGGATGCGTTGAATCGCTATTTGGTAAGCGCATAACACGCCGTTATTCAGAGAAAACACCCCCGTTCTGCCGAGCAGAACGGGGGTGTTTGTGTGAGAGGTTACTTGAGAGTAGGAATCATCGAACCGTGGGCTGCGATGAGGTCGTCGCACAAGCTCCAGATTTGGTCCAGCGAGAGTTCGGCGGCGGTGTGTGGGTCGAAGGCTGCAGCGTGGTAGACGTGCTCACGCTTGCCGGTGAGGGCTGCTTCGACGGTCATTGCCTGGACGTTGATGTTGGTTTGCATCATGGCAGCCAAATGTGGCGGCAAGTTGCCGATTTTGGTTGGCTGGAGGCCACTCTTGTCGACCAAAACGGGGACTTCGACGCAGCAGCCGTCGGGCAGGTTATTGATGAGGCCGCGGTTTGCGACATTGCCGTAAACGACCCGTGGCTGACCTGTTTCCATGCTGTGGATGATGAGGGAACCGTATTCGTGGCTCCGATTGACTTCGAGGGGCAGGTCATTGGTGATGAGATCCTCACGCAACTGGTGCCATCCAGCGATTTGGTTTTCGCAGCGGCGAATGTATTCGTCGATAGGAATGTTGAACTTTTCGATGAGGTCTGGGCGATCGCGCTTGATGAACCATGGGGTGTATTCCGAGAAGTGCTCGCTGGATTCGGTCACAAAGTAGCCGAAGCGATTAAAGATTTCGTAGCGTACACGATTCCAGTCTGGAATGCGGTTTTCTGTGGCGACCTTTTGAATCTCGGGATAGAGGTTTTTGCCGTCCTTCTCGAACTTGAGGTAGAAGGCCATGTGGTTGATGCCAGCGGCGACGTAGTTGATGTCGTGGATGTCGACGCCGATGTCGTCGGCGAGTTGTTCGGCTGTGCCTTGGACCGAGTGGCACAGACCGACCGTGTTGATGGTGGTGGCACGGGACATTGCCCAGCAGTTCATTGCCATGGGGTTGACGTAATTGAGGAAGGTGATATCGCCAGCGACTTCTTCCATGTCACGGCACATATCGAGCATGACAGGAATGGTGCGCAGGCCGCGCATGATGCCGCCGATACCGAGGGTGTCAGCGATGGTTTGGCGCAAGCCGTATTTTTTGGGAATGTCGAAGTCGATCAATGTGGATGGTTTGTACCCGCCCACCTGGAACATGGCGATGGAATAGTCAGCGTTTTCCAAGGCCTTTTTGCGGTCGGTGGTGGTGATGATTTTAGGTTTTGCGCCGAGGGCTTGGGCGACCTTATTGGCAACGACTTCGGACGTTTTGAGGCGTTCTTGGTCGATGTCGAACAAGCGGATTTCGCTGTTGGCGAGCTCAGGGAAGGACAAAATGTCTCCGAGCAGGTTTTTGGCGAAGACGGTGCTGCCTGCACCCAAGAGGGTAATGATGGCCATGGATGTCGTTCCTTTCTCCGAGAACTGGACCTCAGCGCAGGTCGCGCTGTGGGTGGCGATGTATGTGCGTGTATGCGGCGAGCATCAACAAGATGGTTTCGCCGACATTCCACCAGAAGTGGACATCGAGACGGGTTGCCGTGGTCAACCCGGGAATGGTACAGACCCATGTACCTGCCGTAACAGGACTGCGCGCGAGCCAGCCGTCGTTCCCGAAGATACCAGGGAGCCCCTGGGCAGTGATTCCTGCTTCGCCAAAGTTTTTGAGAATTTGTAATACCTCGAGATGGCGAACAAACAAATAGGTGTGCTCGCCGGTATGTGCAATACTCCAAAAGAGCATGACATAGGCCCATGGATTGCGCATTCCGAGCCAAAACATGCGGAGCATGACAATGAGCACACCCCAGTTCCAGAGAAAATGTACCCACTCAGAATTTGCGGCCGAAATCAATCCGCTACTGGCACGGGCGGTATACCCGAGAAGGTGATATTGCACCCACTGTGCCACATGTTCGAGGCCATGACCACCTTGGAATGTAAGCAATGCGACCATCAGCGCGATGACGGGGCCGTAGCGTGTACGGTCGTGATACCAGCGGACAAGGACGGCAGCACTGAACAAAAATGTCCCAGGAAGTGCTGCGCGCCAGAGTGGCAGCCCGGTGGCAATGCCGTAGATGCCCATCAGCACAGCGACGGCTCCAAGCCCGCACATCAGCCAGAAGCGCTCTGGTAGAAGGTAGTGCAATACACCTGGAGACGGCGGGTTGGTCGATATGGATGCGCTCATGGTGTGTTCCGTTCGATGGTGAGTGTCGTTCCAACCGGTGGATTTTGCAATGTCGAGAGTGCTCCATCAGGCCAGCGCACAGTGAGTGATGTAGGAACCTCTGTACCCAGCCCATACTGGACTACGGGTGCGTCGCCGGATACATACCCACGTGTTGTGGTGATTGTGCCCCAGCGAATGGCGGTGTCAGTGGTGAGGCGGAGTTGTGCGCCGATGGCGGAGGGATTTGTGCCCGATTGACGCAGTACGACGCGGAGCGCTGTGCCACCACAGAGTTGATTCTCGTAGACGATGCTAGGCGAAAGCAGGTTGTTGACGACGATATCGAGACGGCCGTCGTTGTTGAGATCGGTCATGGTCATGCCCCGACCTTGGGCTGTTGTCGCGAGACCCCAGTGTGGTGCAGGTGTATAACGAGTGCCATCAAAGCGCAGAGCTTGGTTTTGTTCTACGAGGGCATTATCTGGCAAAAACGGGAACAAATTCTCGGCAATCATGCCGTTGACGGCATAGAGGTCGAGGTTGCCGTCGTTATCGAGGTCGCCAAATCGGGTGGACCAGCTCCAGCCAGTCGAAGTAGCCGAAACGCTACGGCTTGCATTGTGCCAGCGATTATCGGTGCGACGCTGCAGTATTGCGTTTTCCATGAGTTGTGGGTCATCTGCGGGGTGGTATTGGGTCATTCTGCTTGTGACAGGCAGCCAAGCTGCCAGGGTATCGACATCGGTCGAGTATGGGTTCATATCGGCAGCGAGCAAATCTGGTGCGCCATCGCGATCGAAATCAGCGATATCGTAGCTCATGGTGCTGTGCGGCGTCGAATCGAATGGTTGTGTGGCTATCCATTCGGAGCCGTGATGGAGCCATACCATGTCGCGGGTGTCGAAGTCATTCCCGACAACGATATCGTCATGGCCATCCGCATCGATGTCGAGAGCGGCAATGGATAAGGCATTGGACGCTTCTGCGAGGCGCTGCGCCGTAAACGTGCCATCGCTGTTTTGAGTGTGGACAAAAACACCGGTACTGTGACTGTCAAACAAACTTTGCGCACCGCCGCGACCTGCTTCGACGTCATACGAGCCGGTGACCACATCGAGGAGGTGGTCGCCATTGAAGTCATGCCAGAGCATGCTGTAGGCGCGGATGTTGCCGAAGGAGATTTGCGCGCGACGGAACGACGGTTGGTCGGGTGTGTTGTTGTTGAGCAAGAGTGACATGCCGGCGCTGTAGTGTGTTGCGCTGATATCGGGGAATCCGTCCCCGTTGACATCGACGATTTGAACGGCACGGGTATACGGGAGGTCGAGCGACAGTTCACGGAACGTAAAGTTGCCTGTATTGATGGCGAGGGTGGTGTCACCGGAGATATTGGCCAATACGAGGTCTGTGAGACCATCTGCATTGACATCACCAGCAGCAACACCAGAGCCGTTACTGGCAAAGAGCTGGACGGGTATGGGGGCAAGCGTGGTATGGGTGAGTGGA
>JBJONV010000004.1:0-19826 GCA_046051665.1 Chloroflexota bacterium | reverse complement strand
GCGGTTACCGCGGGCGCCACGCATACGGTCGTGATTACAGCGAGCGGTACGCTCGTTGCGTGGGGGAGCAACACAAGCGGACAAACAACCATACCAGCAGGGGCGACGAATGTTGTTGCGGTGAGTGCCGGCTCAAATCACACGCTGGCCTTCCTCGCAGATGGCACGGTATTGTGTTGGGGTGCCAATAGCGCAGGACAGTGCAGTATTCCGTAAAATATATCGAAATAAATAAATTATTACTAAGTCGTTCTCGCGCCTCGCCAGCACGGTCATTCTTTGACTTTGCTGACGAGGCGAATGTTGTGGATTTGCATGGTTTTTTCGACGGCTTTACACATATCGTAGATGGTCAATCCTGCAACAGAAACGGCAGTCAGAGCCTCCATTTCGACGCCGGTACGACCGGTGGTCTGGACGCGTGCGAGGACATCGATGCCCTCAGGGCTGGGCGTGAGGGTCACTTCGACTGCAGTCAATGCGAGTGGATGGCAGAGTGGAATCAGGTCGGCGGTTTTTTTGGCGGCCATGATGCCGGCGATACGTGCAACGGCCAGGACATCGCCTTTGGGCAACCCACCAGCAATGATCAAATCACGGGTTTGAGGCGTCATGATGACCTGGGCGGCAGCGATGGCAGTGCGCTTTTGATCGGGTTTTGTACCGACGTCGACCATGTGGGCGTGCCCTGCAGCATTCAAATGTGTCAATTCCGGCATCAGAGACGCTCCCGTCTTTTTGGGTGATTTTTAACGCCTCTCGATTGTACCATCTCCCCTGTTTTTGGTGAAAAACAGTTGCAATTTGTCCACATTGTGCATATAATGTTGATAAGTGGGGATGAGTGGGGAATAGTGGGGCAAATCACCTGCAAATGGTGAGGGCCACTCATGAGGGTCGCATGTTTCTCGGCGAACACGAGTATTCCATCGACGACAAAAACCGCATGGCAATACCAGCACGTTACCGCACGCTTGTGGGTGATGGGCTGGTCGTGACGCGTGGGTTCGATGCGTGTGTGATGGGAATTACGATGTCCGTCTGGCGGATGTTGGCTGATCAAGTGAGTGGGTTACCCCCGAGCGATCCCAACACCCGTAACCTGCAGCGTCTCTTGTTTTCGGCGGCCACAGAATGTGACCTCGACAAACAGGGGCGTATTTTATTGCCGCAAACATTGCGTGATTATGCAGATTTGGGTGCGGCAAATGTCATCATCGTGGGTGTCAACAAATACTTCGAAATCTGGTCCCCGCAGCGTTGGCAAGAACGCGTGACTGCGATGGATACTGGGAACGACCACCTCTTCGCGCAACTCACCAGCATAAAGATATAAATATGCAAACTTTCCAGCACACATCGGTGCTAATGGACGAAGCAATGACCTTGCTCGATCCGCAGCGGGGGGGCGTATACATCGATGGCACGCTGGGTGGTGGCGGCCATGCAGCCGCAGTATTGGCGCGTGCGCCGGAGTCGAGCCGTCTTCTCGGTATCGAACTCGACCCAGCAGCCATTGCCGCAGCAGATGCGGTTCTGGCTCCCTATGCCCCCCGGTACACCATCGTCCGGGGTAATTTTGCTGATATGGCAGGGATTTGTCGGCGCGCTGGGATCGATGGGGTCGCGGGGATATTCCTCGATATCGGTGTATCGTCACATCAACTCGATACTCCTGAGCGTGGGTTTTCGTTCAAATATCCTGCTGCGCTAGATATGCGCCTCGATCCTGATGGACCAGTCGATGCGGCACAGATCGTCAATACCTATAGCGAAGCCGATTTAGCCGATGTGATTTTTCAATATGGTGAAGAACGTGCATCACGTCGCATCGCCAAAATGATCGTTGCGCAGCGCAAGAGTGCACCCATCACGACGACGACCGAATTGGCTGACCTGGTGGCCCATGCATTAGGGGGCAAGCGCGGCAAGATCCATCCAGCGACACGGACGTTCCAAGCGTTACGCATTGCAGTCAATGGCGAGCTTGATGTGCTCAAAGCCGTCATTCCTGCAGCACTCGATGTGTTGGCACCGGGTGGGAGGTTGGTGATCATCAGCTTCCATTCGCTCGAAGACCGCATTGTCAAGCACGCATTCCGTGATGCTTGTAGCCACGATTTGGTGCGGCGCTACAAACTCTTGACGAAGCACCCATTGACTGCAAGCGATACAGAACTTGCGGTCAATCCACGAAGTCGCAGTGCCAAGCTACGAGCCATCGAATACGTTGGGTAAAGGAGGGTCCAAATGAACGCAACCATCGAACAATTGACCCGTGGCCAGTATGTCGATACGGCGTCGACTCCGCTCCACATTCCACCCTACCGTATCGGACAAACGTTGGTACGGGCGACGTCTTTATTGGGTTTTGTGGCGCAGGTCGGTCGTGGGGCACTGGCGCTGGCACTCGCGCTGACGCTCTTGGGGACAACGACGCCGGGGCATTGGTATGTCGTAATCCCCGTGTTGTACTTTGTGGTCAGTATCTTCGCGACACGTGCGCCTCGCTTGCAGGGGGTGACACAGACCGCGCTCGATTGTTTGTTCTATGCGTTTTTTGTGAATCTGACGGGGGGTATCGCGAGTCCGTATCTACTCGGCATGGTGGCATTGATTCCACTGGCAATGATCGCCGATGGACTGCGTGGCAGCGTAATGGCAGCCTGTATGAACCTGCTCGTCGTGCTCGTTGCAGCCGGATTTGCCTTGCCTGCTGTTGCCCCCGCGTTGCCAACAGCATTGTTGGCAGTCTTCCTGACGGGCGTCGTGTGTGGTTGGACGAGTGTGATGAGTGAACGAATGCTGCGCTACCTGTGCACCGGCGTGCAGTCCGAATCACGCATGGAGCCAGTCCATGCCACTCCCAACGTCCACGCTGTCTGGGCCGGTGACATTGAGCAATTACTCAAAATTACTGACCCCCATCAGCTGTTACGGGCCGCCAAACAATATGCTTGCACCGTCGCGAATAGTCCGGTTGACATTCAAGTCGGCACCATGCGCATGGGGGGTGTGGGTCCAGATGCGACGCGGATGGTCTGTGATGCCGCACAGAAGCGCGCCATCCTGACAATCCATCTGCCCCCTGCGCAGATTCCTGCGCACGTATTGGCTCAGTTGCGTCTCATCGGACACATTGTTGCGCGACATTGGGACGTCCCCATCCAGACCGTCGAAGCGACCGATGTGACACCGACCACGCCGATGTTGGCGACTGCATCGACGTGGGAGACGTTGGACATCCCGGGTCTCGAAGATGCGGTACCGGTCATCGAAGAGACCGCTGCACCGACCACTCCGCTCCAGAGCGTCGTTTTGACCGCGATACTGCCCGAGCCCGGTGAGGTCCATCCAAGACGACGCACACGGGCGAACGCTGATCAGTCACAGCTCGATTTGTGGATCTAGCGACAAGAGAAGGATCTGCATGACTTCAGGCGAACTAATGGCACAGCTCCAACTGCTGCAACTGGTAATGGCAGGCATCTTTTTCCTGTGTGGCGTGATTATGCTCATCGGCGGGATGGCGATTGTCATGAATCGGATCTACCGCGAGACGATGCGCATGATGTCTGCACAATCGGGTCGGTTGCAGGGCAAATCCCTGATTGATCTGGGGGTACCTGCAGCCATCGAAACGACGATATCGCTGGCCACAGTGGTGAGCCGTTTGCTCCATACCGCACTCGGGATAGGGATTTTCTTGGCGGTGTTGGGTGCTGCGATTTGTACCGCAAGCTTTTGGATGACGACGCAGATTATTCCGTAGGAACGCATGATCGACACGACGACGTGGCTGAAAACCTATTTTCAAGCCTTGGTGGCACACCCTGCAAGTAGTGCAGTGCGTGGGCTGCCGATGTTGTCGTTGGCGCACGAAGGTACCGAACGAACCCGGAGCAATCCCGTTGGGTTGCGTCAAGTCCTCGAACAACAATCACGCGTCTTGGTGGTCGGTCCACCCGGCGCAGGCAAAAGTAGCTGTTTGCTCCAGACGGCACTCCAACTCGCTGATGCCCACAACGCTGATGGTCGCACCCAAAAGACGAAGCAACAAGCTTTGGTGCCGCTCCACTTCGATTTGGGGCGCTATCGCGATTCGCTCGAACAAACGATCGTTGACTGCTACGGCGTCACGACTCCCCCGATTTGGCGAGAATTCGCGAGTCTGCCGGTAGTTTTCTTGGTGGATGGCCTCGAGCAACTCCCATCGGACATCCAATTGACGGCGTTGTCGCATATTGCTGCATTGATGAGTACCATGGGGCCGCAGGCGCGCTGGGTGCTGTCGTGCCGGAGTGAGGCGCTGGCGCTGTTCCGACCGTGGTTTAGTAGTGCCGATGTGCGGACGCTCCGCCCCTTGGCCCCCAAAGACATTGTTTCGATGGTGCGGAGCCGCTGTGGCGAGAGTATGGCGCAGCAAATCGAGCACGATGATGCTGTGACTGCCCTCGCAAGCAGACCACGCTGGTTTGCAGCATTTTTGACCATGCAAGCAAGCGGTGCCTATGCAGGGATGGCATTCCGCAGCCGGTGGATGTGGGAGTGGCTGGCTGCGCTGTTGGAATCGGTCGATACACAGGCTGCGCCGGCACTCGACCTGTTGGTCAGCCTTCATCAACAGTTCGGCGAGCAAAGCGACACCTGGGCGTTGGTGGATGTGGTCCTGCGGATGCGTATCGGTGGGCAAAACACAGCCACGCTGGCACAACAGATATTGGGTGCGCCGGCTCTGGAACGCGACATTATCGCATTACGCGGATTGGTAGCAGCCGGCATCATCCACTTCGACTACGAGCATCAGGTGTTGTCCTATCGTCACCCGATGATCCGATCGGTCGTGCGGGCAAAACAATGGATTCTCCAGCCGCCTGCGGAGTGGAGTCTGACGCAGATTGCCAGTGACGAAGATGCCTTGGCGATTGCCGTCGACATGAGCGAAAACCGGGCCGCCGTATTGCGTCGGTTGTTTGAACTGGGCATGATTCGTCCCGCGGTCAAAGCCGTGTTGAATAGTGGCGAGCGCGAACGCATCGATACGTTGCTCCAATCGGCTGGAGTCAAAACTGCCAGTATGCGTATCGCCGTCGCAGACATCCTGCAACAAGAAGGTGCGATTGGTCATGCGCGTGCGCAACTCGAAGGCATTTCGGGCGAGCAACGCCAAGATGTCGATGTCGTCCGCCGTATCGCTGAACTCGCACTATCGCAGAGCGATTGGGCTGCTGCGGTCCAAGCATACGAATTACTGTGTTCGCTCCGTCCCGATGACTTGCAGGCACGCACCCAGCTGGGCGTTGCCTATGGCAAACTCGGCTCGCTCGATGCTGCCGTGCAGTCGTTGCAATCCCTTATCGGGATTTATCGCCGGCAGAGTGCGACGGTCGCCCACGAACTGGGTCAAATCTATGTCCGGCAACAGAACTACCCTGCGGCACTGACGGCGTTCGATCAGGCACTCGCAGAAGTGCATGACGATCCTGCGTTGTATCGCGCCAAAGGCCAAGTCCTCGAAGCCATGCGTCGGTATGACGATGCCAATGCACTGCTCCAAGGGGCAATTGGTCGCCTTGGTGATCAGCCAGATTTGTTGGCAGCACTCGGGCGTGTCTCGCTCGAGCGTGGTGATATCCCCAAGGCGCAGTACTACCTCGACAAATCCATCCGACTTTCGCCCGATGATGCATACAGTCATAGCGCACTCGGCCGAGTCCAGTCGGCAACAGGCGACCTGCAGGGCGCCGTGCAATCGTACCAGCGTGCGGTGGCGCTACAACCCAATGACGAAACACTTTCTATCGCATTGGGAAGCGCGTACGCTGCTGTCGGCGAGTCTGATATGGCGGTTGGTGCACTGCGCCGGGCCGTTGCAATCGCCCCCAAGAGTATCAATGCCCAACGTCAACTGGCGATGCAACTCCAGGCACATGGTGCCAGCGATGAGGCAGTGTCGATTGTTCGAGCAGCGCTTGGGCAAGCGAGCGGCGACGCCGAGTTGCACAGCGATCTCGCCGGGTTGTTGTGGCAACGCGGTGAATACGATGCGGCACTTGCGACCTATCGCAAAGCGATTGCGCTGACTCCACACCAAACCACGCACATGCACACCATGGCCAAAGCCTTGAGTGACGTCGGTCGCTACCGCGAAGCCGCCGATATATATAACAAAGCCATCGGCATCGATGGAGACAACGTTGCACTGCTTATCGATGCCATCCGGGTCTATGAGCACCTTGGCCAGATCGAACAAGGCGATGCACTCATCCAACGTGCGCTCATCCATCACGGCGACGACGCACGTCTGCTGCGCACAGCAGCCGGCTTTGCAATGCGTCGTGGTCGCCTCAAACGAGCCCGCAGTTATCTCGCGAAGGCGCTCTGGCAGAATCGCCATGACGATGCCACCTGGCTCCAGACTGCACAGCTGCACCTCGCGGAACGCGCTTGGAAGCCGGCGATTGCGGCCGTCCGAGCGATATCGAATATCATGCGTAACCCGCTTGCCCTCGAAGTGCTCGGTCAGGCTTTGGCCGGGGCTGGCAAATTCGACGAAGCGACGAGTACGTTCGAGCAAGCAATCCGGGCAAATCCCGATTCGGCACCGACGCTCTTGGCATACTCCAAATCCATGGCACAGAACGGACGCTACGAATTTGCCTATGAACAGGCCCGCAAAGCCTACCTGATTAACTCATCCGATATCGATGTCATGCTCCAGATGGCGCGCATGGGACTGCAGACTGATCGGGCAAGCGAGGCGCTCGAGTTGTTGGACAGTGCGACCCAACACGCACCACAAAGGGTCGATGTGTTGAGTACCCGCAGTCGCGCCTTGCAACAGCATGGGCTGTTGGATGAAGCGCTGGCAGTCGCACGGGCGGCGTTGCAGATTGACAGCCAATCCATCGATGCAATTGTGGCTGCCGCGTCCGCCTTCTTGGGCGTGCAACGGCATCACGAAGCCCGTGATTTGTTCGCACAGGCAAATCAACTCGATCCGCTGCAACCGGAAGTATTGGCTGGGCTGCGTGATGCAGCGATGTTGGCTGATGATTTTTCGACTGCTGCGGATGCGGCGCAACGATTGGTTGCATTGGCTCCCAAATCTGCAGAACACCACCTGCGGCTGGGCGAGGTGTTGATCGCCATAGGCGTCCCCGAAGCAGCAATCATCGAGTTGCAGCAAGCACTCGACCTCGAACGTCAGGCACCATCCTCCAAAAGTACGGGACACCCGCTCCGTGGCACTGCCTACGCCCGCATGAGTGCTGCCTATGCCAAAAGTACCCGTTGGTCCGAAGCCCGTGAATGTGCTGAGCACGCAGTCCAAGCGGACGATCGCCTACCCGAACATCATGCACTCCTCGGTGATGCGTTGCTCGGGCTCGGTCAACGGGTCGCTGCAGTTGCGAGTTATCGCAATGCCGTCGCCCGCCGGCCAGATTATGCGCCGTGGCAATTCATCCTGGGGCATCTGCTCCACCAGACCGGTGCCGATCGCGAAGCAGTGGGAGCGCTCAAGAAGGCCGTTGCGCTGAGTGATCGACCCGAATACCGACACACCCTGGGTCTTGCCCATCTCGCATTGGGCGAAAGCAAACACGCAGTTGCAGCCATCGAACATGCCATCAAACAACGCCCCGACGCACATCACTGGCGGGCAGATTTGGCAGATGTGCATGCACAACGCGGTTGGTACAAAGAAGCCATCAACGAAATCGACCGGGCCCTCGACCTCGCCGGTGATCACCCCGCCCTGTGGCGCAAACGGGCGGAATTGCTGCTCCGGAATAATCAGGTCGATGATGCATCCGCAGATATCATCGAAGCCCTACGCCGTGACGGCAACGACGTCAAATCGTTGACCCTCATGTCGCAGATTATGGTGCAAGCCGACAGCATGGATCGTGCCCTCGATGCTGCCGAACGCGCTGTTTCGGTTCACCCCGACGATGCACAGGCGCGGCATCAACTCGCAACGGTATTCACAACGTTGGGACGCGATGGAGAAGCAATCCCCCATATGATTGCCGCGTTGCGCTTGCGTGACCAGCAATATGAATGGTGGGTCGAGCTTGCAGATAACTACGAAGCAGTCGGCGACATTCCAAATGCGGCCCAGTGTATGGGGCATGCGGTCGACCTCGTTCCAAATGATGTCAATCTGGCCTACCGCTTGGGTGTGTTGTCGTTCCAAGCAGGTGACTACGAGACCGCCGAAGCCGAGTTACAACGCGTTATCACAGCAATGCCGACATCTGCACCGGCACTCGCGTGTCTAGCAGATGTTGCCCTTGCGCAAGGCCGACTAAACGAAGCCTACAGTCTCGCGCGGCGCGCGGTCGATTTGCAGGGACAAGTCAGCGAACATTGGCGTGTATTTGCCCGCGTGTTGCGTGGCCAAGGGGAGTACGAACGGGCCTTGGCCGCAGCGCGCAACGCATACGAGCTCGAACGCGATTACGCGCCATCGGCGCTCATGTATGGATTGTTGTTACTGGATTTCGAATTGGCCGATGATGCAGTCCCAGTCTTTGCTGCTGCAGTCGCTGCCGACCCATCCCAAGCGGTCTATCACATGTGCCACGGCATGGCGTTGCGACAGCAAATTCCCCTCGCCAAAGACTTCGAAGGATTCGGACCACAACCGGCTGATATCCATGTCAAGTTGACCGCTGCACTCCAATCATTTGATCGGGCGTTGATGATCGAAGGCGATAATCCACGTTGCTTCTTTGAACGTGGCATCGTCCTGCAGATGTTGGATCGGCACGGCGATGCTGTGTCGACGTTTGATGCAGCTGCTGCGTTGCAAGGGGATGTCCATCCACGCCAGTTGTCGGGCGATGCAAACGATGCCAGTGTGTTAGACAAAAACGATTTGGCAGCACATATCCGCCAGCGTAGAGCATTGTCATTAGCGATGATTCGTCGACCGGCTGATGCACTCGTAGACATGCGGTATGTGTTGGCAGTGGCGCCACTCTCGATGCACGATCAATACATCTATGGTCGCATCGCCTATCTGGCAGGTGATCACGAAGAAGCGCTCGCCGCATTAGCGCATGCCGCAGCAAGCATGCCGACTGTTGCGGTTGTCCAGCAGTGGTATGGCATGTTGTTGCTCCATCGCGGGGCGCTCAAAGAGGCCACCCCAGTACTCGAACGCGCCAATGAATTGCAGCCCGGCAATGGTCCCATTAATGCCGCCCTCCGTGATGCCTACCTAGCCGAAAACCGCATCGATCGTGCTATTAGCGCAGCCCAACGGGCAACACGGTTTGATAGTGGCAACGCAGATAATCACTTCCAGTTGGCGAAGTTGTACGTTGATATCAGTCAATTCCGTGAAGCCCGGAGTTCCGTGATGGCGGCCATTGCCCTCAAAAACGATGTCGTGTCGTGGCATATGCTCCTGGGTGATATTTGTCAGCAAATGGGGATGTTCGACAATGCGCGGAGTGCCTACCTCAGTGCGACCGCACTCGACCCAGAAGGCACCAAACCGCTCTACGCGCTGTCACATCTGCTGGTGTTGCAAGGTCGCATCAACGAGGCCATCGCGAATCTCGAACAAGCACTCCAGCGCGACCCCGAAAACGCCGGATGGCATTACGAACTCGGTCAGCTCTACGAACAGCGGGGCGATCGGCCGGCTGCGCTCGAGTCGTATCGGCGAGCAGTCCAATATGGTGGCGATAAGGCACAGTATTACCGTGAGCTGGCCAAACTCGAGGCCAAAGTCGCACCCAAAGAAACCCCGGCTGCGCCCGTCGAAGAGGAAATCCAGCGATCTGCACACCGATTTCAGAAAGACGAGGAAGTCTTTTTGGCCATGGGCGATGTCAATCTCGCACAAGGACGCTACGATGCCGCGCTCGAACAGTTCACACATGCACTGGCGATTGCGCCGCACAATGCTGATGTGCTCTGGCGCTACGGATTGTCACTGTGGCATCTCGGGTCGTATGACCAAGCGCGTCAGGCGTACGAGACAGCCATTAAGCAAAATCGCCGTTGCGTACAGGCGTATGTCGGTTTAGCGACAATCGCACAGTACGCCAAGCAATACCAAACGGCGCTGGATCACCTGCGGATTGCCTGTGAGCTCGAACCACACGCCGTCACACACAAAATCGGCTTAATCGAGACACTTATCCTGCTCAAAAAGCCGGAAGAGTGTACTGCGCTTCTCCCACAAGTCATCAAAACTTTGCCTGCAGATGTGGCTGTGCTGCAGCGGTTTGCACTCGTTGCGATGTCGTTGGGGATTACCGCAGAGGCGATCAGCGCGATGGAACGTGCGATTAGTATCGACGACAACAACGCCGATTCGCATTGCCTCTTGGGCCGTGCATATAAGTTGACCGGGAATGCACAGAAAGCCCAGATTTCCTTCCGTCGTGCATTAAACCTCAACCCCGAGCTCAAAGAAGCCCAGAATGCGTTGAGTGTCCTGGGGCCGCTTTCGATACTCCGGCGGCGCAAACCGCCCACCCTGTAACGGAATCCATTCGAACGAGGAGCCTCGGTGATGGAACGACGGCAAAGCGAAACAGTACGACCACTGTCAGGGGTGACGCCACGCGCGCCACTGGGTGTCGCTGTGCCTGCGTCTGATCATGAATCGCCAGAAGCACCGACGTTTGCCCAAGTGCGCCAAGCGTGTGAACGTGCGATTCAAGCGGGCGACCACAAAATCGCTTGGCGGGTAGCCCAGGTTCTCATCCGGCGCTTCCCTGATGCATTAGCCCCGAGTATGCTTTTGGGTCGTGCATTGCTGGCGGGGAATCAATATGCCATGTCGGTCCAGCACTTTCAGTTTTTGCTCAAACGAAACACCACGGACGCTCAAGCCTGGGCTGGCATGGCAACTGCATTTACAGGGTATGGGAACGCGCATGCGGGTAACGTCGCCATGCAGCGCGCATTGTGTGTCGACCCGCTCGCAGAAAACGGTAATCCGCGCGATGGAACGAGCCAAGTGCCGTATAGCCATGGTGTCTTGTTGCTCAAACGCGGCAATGCAGTATTGGCCGCAACCGAATTGTCGATGTCCATCAAAACAGCACCACACCGCACCGATATTCGATGGTACGCCATTGATGCGTTGCGACGCGCCGGTTTTATCGAAGAAGCCCGTCGCCTATTGTCGCATCATGATTTTGATCCAGAACCAGAATTCCCTGTGTTGTTGTTGCGCGTTGCCCTCAGTACCGCACTCGATGTCATCCAGGTGACCCGAGAACAAATCTTGGCGATGGACCCCGATGGCAGTTATACCCGTGCGTTTTTCGGTGCGCACGACGTCCCGTTCCATCTGCCCGCAGCCCCCCGTGTGCGTTGGGATGCCGAACTCGCTGCCCTGCAACGCTACTTGGCAGCCGAAGAAGCACCAGAAGCGCGCAGAGTTGCCGAAGCCAATGCAGAACTCCCCGCACCAGCAGCAAGCGCATCCATTCCCAGCGCCATACCCACGACGCCACCGATAGTGGCGGCCAACGATGGACAAGTACATCTCATCCTCGGCAACCGTGGGGCGTTGACGCGTCGCTTCGGCGTTGACGGTTGGCGCCGCATCGACGACCAACTCCAAAAAGTATGTACCGTCTTGCGCGGCCAAGGGATGACACTCTGTGCTGGGTACATCGATCAAGCCGATTCGCTGGTGCTGGGCGATATGGTCGTACGCCAACCGATTCCTGCGGAACCGCTCGCGATACGCGATTTGATTCGCCGCTTCGCAGAACACTGCGGTGCTGCGCAGGTAGAATTAGCAACGGTTGTGCTCATTGGTGGCGACGAATGTATCCCGTTCCACCGCCTCCAAAATCCAATCCCCGACGACGACCGCGTCATCTTTTCGGATAACCCGTACGCCTGCGATGACGCAGGGTACCTCATCCCACAGCGCATCGTGTCACGGTTACCGGAGGGCGACGATGATGATCCGACCCTCTTGCTCAATATGCTCACCACGATGACCGACTATCACCGGTCTGCTCACCACCAAGGTCGGCAGGGCTTCGATGTGGCCGCATGGTTGCGCATCCGGAGCGGCGTCGGTGATCGCCTCGCACGTGGGGTCGCTGCCGAAGTATGGCAAGAACCATCCCGTCTCGTGCTCCGGAACTTGCATGCTGACGCAAAACTCATCTTGTCGCCGCCGCATACGAATCAGTCTAGCGCCCACAAAGTCATCGCCGGTCGTGAGGTGCTGTACCTGAACTTGCATGGTGCTGCGGGAATGCCACACTTTTATGGACAACCTGCAGATGCGTGGGGGGCGGCTACCGCATTGCCGATTGCCTTATCACCAGATCACATCCAGCGGAGTGCGGTCGCCGGAACCATCATCATCAGCGAGGCCTGCTACGGTGCCGAATTGGCGGGTCGGAACATCCGGAATTCGATTCCACTCAAAGCACTCTCCCAAGGGGCACTCGCCTTTGTTGGTGCGACGGTGAATGCATACGGAAGTTCGGTTGCGCCGCTCCTCGGTGCAGATTTGTTGTTCGAACGTCTGACACATCACCTGGCAACCGGCATGCCAGTCGGGATGTCATTGCATTACGCACGCCTCGAGTTTGCACAGACCATGTATGATCGCCAAGGATTTTTGGACGATGTCGACATGAAAACGCTCATCGAGTTTATCTTGCTCGGTGATCCATGGGCAACCATGAAGGGCGGGATGGCGCAACCGACCATTCGACACACGACGAGCACCGGGAGCATGCAGCTCCAAACGGTCGAGCGCGTCCCCAAAACCGTTCGCCGGATGTTATTGACCGAACGTGATATTTCGCCCGAAATGCTCCGGCATGCCCGCGATGTATTGCATCAGTACATCCCGACGAGTCAGAGTGGTCGCCTATCGATTGTCGCAACAACCAATCCCGGTATACAGAGCAAGGGCTCTTATGCGCCGGATGTACGGTTTTCGATGACGTCACTGGTACAGACGTCGGATGGTCAATGGCTCCCCAAAAATGTCCATGTCACGATGAATACGTTGACGGGCAACAAGATATATGTTTCGCGATGAGCTGACAATCCGATTACAAAGCGTGGTACTATATACCATCGTATATTCTTGCGATGCACGGGTGTCGTTATGCGTATGAGCGTCTTGCAACAGAGTCTGCATAATTCACGCGCATATATTGCCTCACGGAATGGCGCGGTAATTGCATTTGCGTTGTTGCTCGCGGTGATGGGGATTGCGACCATCGCACAGACCGTCCGTGTTGCACAAACCGGCCACGAAATCGACGAGCTCATCGCGGAACAAACCAAACTTATCCGAGCCCACAAATCGCTCATGCTCCGAACCGCAGATGCACAATCAATGGAGCGTATCGAACGGTACGCCGAACAAACGGGGATGATACCGGTCCAGGACACGACGGTCCGCTTTATGATTCTCGGCGTCGACAAAGGCCAAGTCGTTGTGACGAAAGCACTAGAGCAAACACCATGAGCCTCAATACAGATATTCGTTCCGTAGCCGGCAATGAGCGCATCCCCGCTGCCATCAGCGCTGCACCGAGTAGTGCAACGAGTCCATGGCGGTTGTTTGTTGCATTTGGCTTAGCGATGGCGTTTTTGGCGCGTGTGACGATACAACTCGCCGATGTGCAATTGCTCGATCGCAACGGCTATGCCGCTCGGGCGAGTAGCGAGGTCAATCAAAGCATCCCAATTACGGCAAGTCGTGGGACCATTATCGATCGTCACGGCAATATCCTTGCGGTCGACGTCGAACGCCGCTCGTTGTATGTGGTACCTGCCCAAATCGATCCCGGTGATGCAGCCAATCTCGCGATGCGCATCAGCGAAATCGTCAAAATCCCCTCCGAAAAAATCTTGGCGCTCCTCATCGATACCAATCGTGCCTGGGTGCCAGTGGCGCGCTGGCTTCCTGATGATCAGGCAGACAAAATCGAGCGACTCAATCAAGAGAGTTTGTACCTAGTCTACGAACCGCACCGGTTCTACCCACAAGGGCGCTTTGCGCCACATGTGATTGGTGCAACAAACCTCAACGGCATGGGAATTGCCGGAGTCGAAGCCAGCTTCGACGACGTGTTGCGTGGCACAGACGGCGTTATTACTGCCGAAGTCGATATCCACCAACAACCGATTTGGTCGCGACCATACGAACGGACCGAGCCCGTCAATGGCAGCCAGGTACAACTCACGATTGATCCGTACATCCAGCATCTTGCCGAAGACCAATTGAGCAGAGCAATTGACTTACACGGTGCTTCCGGCGGATCGGTAATCGTCATGGATGTCAAAACCGGTGCGATACGGGCCATGGCCAGCTTTCCTGATTTTGATCCCAACGACTATGCCGATGTCGAACCAGAGGTCTACAATACCAATCCCGCCGTCGGACAGGTGTATGAGCCTGGGTCTACCTTCAAGATCCTGACCGTTGCCGCTGGGTTACAAGCCAATGCGTTTGACGAAAACACGCAAGTCGTCGACGAAGGCACCATCCGCCGCTACGACTACAACTTGTCGAATTATGACTTCAATGGTCACGGTTTGATGAACCCAGGCGGAGTGCTGTACTACTCCAGCAATATTGGAGCGTTGTTATTCGCCGAAAAAATGGGCGAGTCGGTTTTTTATCGTGCGGTCGATGACTTTGGCTTTGGCAAAATGACCGGTATTGAGCTCCCTGGAGAGACTGCCGTGATTTATTGGAAGCCCGGTACCGCGAACTACACACCGATCAACCTCAATACCAATTCGTACGGACAAGGTATTGCTGTGACGCCATTGCAGATTGTCCGGATGGCTGCCGCTGTGGCCAACAATGGCGTCATGATGCAACCGTACATCGTGCAAAAGCGCTGTAATCGTGATGGTACGTGTGTCGACACCGAGCCAGTCATGCAAAGCCAACCCATTAGTGCTCCCGTCGCACTCAAGGTTCGTGGCATGTTGATGCGCTCTGCGAACCACTATGTGAATCCACGCCAACCCGACGATTTGTGGCTCGTTCCGGGCTTCCGCGTCGGTGCCAAGACGGGTACGTCGTCGATCCCCGATGGATATGGCGGTTACACGGGCCAGACCATTGGTTCTGTGGTCGGGATGGCACCTCTCGAAGCACCGCACTATGCGGTATTGGTCAAGATCGATCGCCCCATCGACGATATTTGGGGTGTTGCAACGGCATTACCCGTTTATCGCCGGATCGTGGCCGAACTGATGCGATACGACCGTATCGCGCCCAACCCCAACCTCGTCGGCGACGGTCAACGTGCGGGGGTCGTCTATGGCGAATAGCACACACACCCTCGCTGATGTCCTGACCGGCATCCAACCTGCGGATCAACGCATGCCCATCGCGGTGAGCGGTCAGGCTGCGACGACGAACATCACACAAGTCACTATCGATTCACGCTTGGTCGAAGCGGGGGCGCTGTATGTCGCACTGGTCGGCATGACTGTCGATGGCCACGCGTATGTGGCAGCCGCAGCGCAAGCAGGAGCGCTTGCAGCCTTCGTATCTGTCGAGAAAGCCGACGCACTCGCACAGGCGCACGGGTACACGGTCGTCGCCATCGGACAACAGCCGCCGTCGCGCTGGCAGGGAATGTTGCTTATCGCAGTTCCTGATCCGTTAGCAGCGTTGCATCGGTGGGCGACCTGGCATCGTGCCCGTTATACACCCCCGTACGTTGTCGGGATTACCGGCAGCGTGGGCAAAACCTCCACCAAAGAAATCGTCGGCGCACTGCTTGCGGACGCCATGTCGACGCTCAAAACGCCCCGAAGTTACAACAGCGAATCGACGTTACCACTCGTCGCTTTGGAGCTGACTGCACTGCACCGCGCGGCCGTCTTCGAGATGGGTATGTACTACGCGGGCGAAATAGCCACACTGTGCACCATCGCACAACCGAATATCGCGGTGGTCACGACCGTTGGACCGTCACACCTCGAACGGATGGGGAGTATCGAAGCAATCGCTAATGCGAAGGCAGAGCTTGTCGAAGCCATCCCCGCCACAGGCGTGGTCATTTTGAATGCAGATGATCCGATTGTGGCAGGTTTTGCAAGCCGTACGCAGGCACGCGTCCTGACCTATGGAACGGCACCTACAGCAGATGTGCGTGCGGTTGATGTCGTGAGTCACGGGCTTGGAGGCACAGATGTACGGATTATTGCACCGGGCATTGACGCCCCCATCCACATCGCCGCACCAGGGATGCACCAGGTACGCAACGCGTTGGCTGCAATCGCCGTCGGCGTCGTTGCGCACATCCCGTGGGAGAGCATGCGCGATACGTTGCTCCACCGCCTGACCACACTCCGATTTGTGGTCCACGCCGGTCCACACGATACCCAAATCATCGATGACACCTACAACGCAGCCCCGACATCTGTCCGGGCTGCCCTCGAGCTCCTCGCCACGGTCGACCGCCGCAGGGTCGCCGTCCTCGGTGATATGCGTGAGCTCGGTCACATCGAAGTCCAAGCACATCACGATGTGGGAACCCACGTCGCGACGGCAGCGCATGTCCTGATTGCGGTCGGTGCCCGGGGCAGATGGATTGCTGAAGGGGCGCGGCATGCAGGCATGGCTGCGGTGTACCAAGCCGATACTACAGCGGACGCAATTCCACTCCTCAAAACGCTGTTGCTACCTTCAGACTGTGTCTTGATCAAAGGTTCACGCGCAATGGCGATGGAAGCAATCGTCGCAGCACTTCAGAGCGATGAGGCGAAGTAGGAGAGTATGCAAGAAGCCTTACGATCGCTCCTCATCCAAGATATGGCCCGTGCACTGCTTCTCGCAGCAGCTGCAGCACTTATCGTGTTGATTACTGGCCGCGGGTGGATAGCGTTGCTCAAACGCGCCAACATACGCAAACGTGCACGCAATGAGGGTAGCGACACGATGGTGGCCTACGGGCAAATCACCATGGGCGGGATTATGATTATCATCCCGGTTGTCGTGCTGACCATCGTCTTTAATCTCATCGATCGTTGGTCTATGCTCCTCCCGCTGGCAGTCATGGTGAGCTATGCAATCCTCGGTGCGGTCGATGATTACTATTCCCTCTCGGTCGTTCAATCGAGCAATTATGGTCTGACGGAACGTGTCAAAGGTGCATTGCAGTGGCTTATTGCAGTCATTGCGAGTGTCATCTTGTTTCTGCCGGCGCCGTACGGGCTTGGCCATTCGGGATTGGTGTTTGTCCCATTTGTTGGCCCCATCGACGTCGGAATCTTTGTCATTCCCATTGCTGCCTGCATCATTTGGGTGACTGTCAACGCAGTCAACATCACAGACGGGGTAGACGGATTGTCAGGGTGGACACTCATGGTGGCATTCGGTGCGTACGGAGTGATTGCCTTTCTCAATGGGGATTTCACCAATCTGATGGCACTGTGCTTCACGTTGGTCGGCGCATGTGCAGGGTACCTCTGGTACAACGCGCATCCCGCACCGGTCATTATGGGCGACCTCGGTTCCATGGCGTTTGGTGGTGTGCTCGCAATCATTGCGCTGCAATCACAACAATGGCTGTTGCTCCCGATTATCGGCATTATTTTCGTCGTTGAAGGGTTGTCGTCGTTCATTCAGATGGGCTACTACAAATACACGCGACGGACCACAGGGACGCCGGTACGTCTTTTTAAAATGGCACCACTCCATCACCATCTGCGTATCACGGGGTGGAGTAATCCGCAGATTACCCAGCGTTTTGTGGTCATCACCATGGCCTGTTCCATGATTGCTATCGCATTGGCGATGCGCATAGGTTGATTCGTTGATGAGGGGAGAACCCGATGCAAGAAGCGTTACGCAGTCTGCTGGTCCGCGATATGTCGCGTGCCCTGTTGTTGTCTGCAGGGGCATTCGTCGTCACGCTGATTTTTGGGTACTTCTGGCTCAAAGTGCTCCGCCACTACCGGATCGGCAAGCGTGTGCGCGTTGATGGGCCACAGAGTCACCTCGTCAAAACAGGGACGCTCACCATGGGTGGCATGATGATTATCGCGCCCGTCGTTGTACTGACGATCGCGTTCAATCTGGTAGACCGCTGGTCGATGCTTCTACCCATCATGACCTTGGTGTTGTACGGCATACTCGGTGCTGTTGATGATTATCTCTCGTTGGAACGTTCAAAAAAAGAACAATACGGCTTCAGCGAACAAATCAAACTCATCCTGCAAATCGCCATCGCGTTGATCATCAGTCTTTTTCTGTATCTCCCCGAACCATTCGGCCTGGCAAACTCAGGCCTCGTTCGGATACCGTTTGTCGGCACATACGATATTGGGTTCTGGTTTTTTCCGTTAGCTGCATTCATCATTGTTGCCACGAGCAATGCGGTCAATCTGACTGATGGCTTGGATGGGTTAGCGGGTTGGAATCTGGCAATCGCATTCGGTGCCTACGGTGTCATCACATTCCTCTCTGGTGATTTCACCAATCTCATGACGCTGAGCTTTACGCTTGTCGGGGCATGCGTTGCGTTCCTGTGGTACAACGCACATCCTGCCCAAGTCTTCATGGGTGATTTGGGGTCGATGGCACTCGGTGCCGTGCTTGCAGTAATCGCACTGCAATCACAGCAGTGGTTGTTGCTCCCTGTAATCGGGATTGTGTTTGTCGGCGAGGCAGCGTCTTCGGCATTGCAAAAGTTTTACTATAAGTACACGCGCTGGCGGACCGGTACACCCGTGCGACTCTTTCGGATGGCGCCATTACATCATCATTTCGAGTTGGGTGGCTGGTCCGAAACACAGATTACCCAGCGCTTTGTGATGATAACGATGGTCGCAACCTTCCTGGGCGTATCACTTGCCCTGACCTTCCACAAAGAAGCCCAAACCGCACAGACTCCCGTTCGTACCCCACCTGCGCGTATCGCACCAGAACGATAGGACCTACTATGCAACTGTGCGGCAAAAAAGTCCTTGTCATGGGCCTCGGGGTACACGGTGGTGGCCTCGGGGTCGCCCGCTACTGTGCCGAGCAGGGAGCAGCGGTCGTCGTTACGGATTTGCGCTCTGCCGAACTCCTGCACGATTCCATTGCTGCGTTGGCAGATCTCCCCATTACCTTTGTGCTCGGAGAACACCGTGAGGAGGACTTCCGCACCTGTGACATCTTGGTCCAAAACCCAGCTGTCCCTGCAACCTCCCCCTTTGTCGCCATCGCACGTGCGGCTGGTGCCGCCATCGAAATGGAAATGACCCTCTTCTTCCGCGCCTGCCCTGCCCCCATCATCGCCGTTACTGGTGCCAAAGGCAAAACCACAACGGCCACATTGGTTGCGCATCTGCTCAGCGCATGGCGAGCCGATACCATATTGGCCGGCAATATGCGCATCTCGGCGCTGGCACAACTCCCCTTGATTACACCCAATACACCGGTCGTCCTCGAATTATCGTCCTTTGTCCTCGAAGGGCTTGGGGCTGCAGGCTTGAGCCCCGCGATAGCGGGAATCACCAACATCCATCCCGACCATCTCGATCGGTACGGCACCATGGAGGCGTATATTGCCGCCAAAGCTGCGATTGGTGCTCATCAGCGTCCCGATGACTTCTTGGTTCTCAACATACAAGACGACGCATTACGATCGATTGCCCCAACCATGCCGGGCACCGTGGTGTGGTCGAGTATCGCTGCGCTGAACAACCCGCCGATCGGGTCCGTCTATTGGCAGGGTGATGTGCTCTCTGCAGTGCGCGCTGAAGGGACCATCGCGGTAGCCACGGCAACAAACGTACGCCTGGCCGGACTGCATAATCGCGCCAATGTTGCGACTGCAGTGGCACTGGCA
>JBJONV010000003.1:0-8209 GCA_046051665.1 Chloroflexota bacterium | reverse complement strand
CAGTGGCTACCAACTCGTTGATACGGTCAAGGCACACAACAGCGAAGGTGCGCATGCGGTATGGCTGATGCAACGTGAGGTAATGCCGCACCAAGATACACAGAGCTGATTGAATGGATGCATTCGCACCACGTAGGGATTACCACGTGCATCTGATACGCACCATATGCCGGACATTCTGCACCATACTGCTTGGAATGTCGCTCTGTAGCTGTATGACGGCTCCCCGGTCCTCTGCGGAGCCCACAATCATCGTTGTGCCCTACGGTTCTGACCACACACCCACTGCAGACACACCTGCAGTCGAGGTAACCCCAGTAGGCATGATTCTCGGCTCGTCCAAAGCACAAGTGGATCTCCTCCTCAGCGATTGGTCGGTACGGCAGGACCGTACGTCTACGAGCGAGACAGACATCTTTCGCTATACCCGAGGCGTCACGTTGATCGTCGCATTCCGTAATGATCAGGCAATCGGCGTGTATGTTATCGACAATCCAGGTGCAGGGGTAACGGGTATTTCGCAGGCGCTGCTGGGGGAGCTGAGCACGCTGATAGGCGCAGCGCCACAGACAAGCGACGTTGTCAGCGATGAGAACGGCATCCGCGAATTTGGGGTGGGTGATGTGGCGAGTTGGTGAGGAATAGCCACGGGCACTGATTAACGCGTCAAATACTGCTTTTTGTGGCGCGGAAAATGATTTTTCGCGTTTATTTCATATTGCCCCAGCGCCATATGGGAGACTATTCAGGTACTGAACTTGAAGAATTAGTGCAGAAATGCATTTTTTTATAACAGCCTCTTTTCTGGAATTTTCTTCATTTCAGAAATAATCAGACCATTACCACGAAACAACTTCAGATATAATTACGTAAGAAATATAATATCAACTCGAATCAAATGAACTTTCCTGCATCAGCAGGGAACCACATCCAAAAGGGGGTCGGATAATGGATGGCATCTCATGTCTTTTTGTGTTCTTTTCTGTAGCAATACTCGGAGTCTGGATTATACTCGTGTTGAAAAAACGGGCAGAATTAGCACAACTCCTAGAGACTTACCAAAACAGCCTTACGATTCTCCGGAGTAGACCAACAGACCCAGAAGTTCATGAAAGAACACTCCGTGCCGGCCGTGCATATGCAAGTGCAACCCGCAACAAAACGGGCGTCACTCTCTTTGACGAAACCGCTCTGGCCAACGACATCCGAGCCGTGACAGCAAATGCATCGCAGAGTTCGAATCATAATCCAAAACATACCCCCGCGGCCGTACAAGTAAAATCCAAGACAGAAACCATTGACGACCGCATCGCTGCGCTCCAAAAATTGCGCGCAGCCGACATGCTGACTGACGAAGAATTCGAACAAAAGCGTAGAGACATTCTTAATAGTATCTAGTCATTGCGTGCCACAAGTACATGCACCACCCCGGTAGGATGACTCCTGCCGGGGCTGTTTCGTCACTTTAGCCGGCGTTTTCCCCGTATGACGAACATGATTTCTCCAGCATTCCTCACGGGGTTTTTTGGCTCCGTGTATCGGCATCCATGCCCAATACGACATCACCGCAAACGGCATCCGACACATGCTATCGGTCGGCACACTCAGTTACCCAATCGTCGAATTCGTCTCATCACACAGCGGGATTGTTGCCATCGATACATTGTTGAGCATCCCTGTCGTGACATATTTGCCACACACGGACACGGGGGACTAAACGTAGGCGTGCAAGCGTAGGTACTTCGCTTGTAAGGGAATGATCAAGGTTATTGCAATCGTGGACGTCTCATTAGGTAGACCAACAAGATATGTAAAGTAGATACCAGATCGTGGCAAAAAGCGCTCATTTGCGGTTTACACAAGATGGCACAGGGTAACTTGCGCTGCTCCTACTATTGTCGGGGGTATGGCTATGCGGCATACCCCGCATCACCGTCATGGCATGCAGACTTACGGGCATCCCAGCATGTAAGGTACATTCGTCGGAATGCCATCGTGTGCAAGATGCGCTGTTTACCACACAAGCTGGCATGAGGCTATGTGCGCTGCTTATGACTGGGTGGAGTGCAGGGAATGGACACCCCTCTGCGGCCTTCCCGGCGACAATTCTAGCATCTGCAAGAAATGGCATGCCGACTGAGCCATTGCGATGTGAGGAATGATTTCGTGTCGACATGCCATGACGAGGTGGGTGAGTTGAGCGGGTCGTTTTGCAATACGTCCCGCTCAACAGATTTTATGCACGGTCAAAACGCCAGGGGCGAGGTACACCTCGCCCGCAATGTGTGGAATTGCATCTACGGGCGACGTATACGTCGCCCCTGATTAACCCCGACATGCCACGACGAGAAGGGAGTGGCATCGAGGGTGAAGCACTGCTCGTTACGGCGTGCGTGTGGTGTCTGGTACTGCGTTCGTTACACCCATGAACCCGGGGAAGCGGTAGATCGTATCCGTCGGTGCACTCACATAGCCGACATCGTCGATGAGCAGGTGGCTGTTTTTGAGGCTGTTGGTGACCACTTTGATTTCGAGGGGGATGCCCGATTGGCCACGCAACGCCGTCACATCGATCGAAAACGGTATGTATCCTAACACCGTATTTGTGGCATAACACAGCGGGATTGTACTCACCAGCACGCTATTGAGTTTGACGGTAGCCACATCATTGCCACAGACACTCTCAGGTGAGTAGACGAATGTGTACATCCGCAAATATGTCGCTTCTGCCGGGATCGTCAAGCTCGCGCCCAGTGTCGATGTTTCGCTCGCGAGACCACCGAGCCACATAAAGTAGCTCCCCGAACGCGGGCGATAGTTACCCGATGCCACGGACGTGAGTGCGTAGCCCAATGCCGATGTCGTCGTCCACCCCGTATGTGCTATCCCTGCCTCGAAGTTGCCGTTCGTCACCGACGTGGCCCATCCCGGCAATGCCGTGGCAGTCGGTGTCACAGTCGGTGTCGTCGTGATCGTGGCAGTCTCGGATGGAGTCGCAGACGCAGTCGGGGTCAATGTACTGGTGCGGCTGACCGTTTTCGTTTTGGTGCGCGTCCGTGTCGCAGACTGGCGTGGATTGCGCGTGGCAGTGCGCGTCCCTGTGCGTGTTTTGGTCAACGTTTTGGTTCTCGTCATGGTCGTGGTGGGGGTAATCAATGCCTCAGTGGCAGCCAATTGCACCGCTGCGCCGACATCTATCCGCGCAATCGTCAAGTTATCTCCTGCACGGGTGTCGGTGATGATTTTGCCGCTACTCTGAAGCCAACCCAAGACCGTGCGCACCGACGCATCGGGGACAATCCCCTTCAGCACTGCCCACGCACCTGCCACATGCGGCGCTGCCATCGACGTCCCTTGGTAATCGTCGTAACTCGTCGTCGACGTGGTGATGGCCGAGGTGATTTTGTGACCAGGAGCCATCAAATCGAGGAGGCGATCGCCCTGTGCATTTGCGGTGTTGCTGAACGCCATCGGCCGATTCGAAAAGTTGGCCGGCGCATCCAACGTCCCCGTACGTGCCGACGACGTGGCTCCCACCGCAATCGCGGTAGAAATACACGCTGGCGACGCAATGCCATACGTGTATGAATCATTGCCACTCGCAATGACGGTCGCAATCCCGGCGGTGCGCAACAGGTCGACTGATGGTTTGAGCGTGTCGCGATTACACGAGGTAATATCGGTGTACAACCCACCACCGAGACTCATGTTGATGGCTGCCACATTCCCCCACTCTGCAGTGTTGCGCTGGGTATAGACCCAGTTAAGCGCCAGAATTTGGTCTGAATCGAATGACAGCACACACGGTCCCGTCGCGCCAGTACCACATGCTCCGACTTCAAATCGGCTGAACACCTGCACCGCGATGATTTTGGCCGCAGGGGCAACGCCCGAAATCGTCCGTCCACCAAACGTCAACTGCTTGCCGGCGACAATCCCGGCGACGTGCGTGCCGTGGTTACACAAATCGGCACACGGCTCAGCGGCACCAGCACCAACCTTCTGCGCGACTCCGCCGGGACACAACGACGTCGCCAATGCTCCGGAATTTGTCGTCGAAAAACACGCCTGTGTAACCACTTGCCCATTCAATAATTCATGCGTACTCATGACGCCGGTATCGAGTACCGCAACCGATGTTCCTGCACCGGCGTAGCCTGCAGCATTGGCACTTCCCGAGCCGATATTGGTCGTCGATTCATACAATTCGGCCTTCGACAGGCGGTCGCTCTGAATCGCTGCAATGCGGGGATCGTTCACCAATGACGCAATGTCCTGCGGAGCCAAAACCGCAAAGACCATGGGAACGATGTCTGGCTGTGCCTTCACCGTTTTGAGCACCGTTGCATAGCGTGTCAACACACGCTCACGCTGGAGTGCAATCTGCGGGACGAGCGCATCAATCTGCGCAGCCGTGAGGGTACTGACATCGTTTTGTGCGTCTGGCATACGGAGCGTAATAATCACCGGGACCGCGCGGTCGGGAGCGAGCGCCAACAACGCGGCATCTACCGATGCAGGAGGGAGCGTCGGCGCTGCCGAAGTCACAACACCCGTAATCAACAACACGCTCGCGGTCAGTGCACAAATCACCGCCACGCGCAAAAACATTCGGATATGCATGTGTTACTTTCTTTTCAACAGAAGATGAGTATAAATGATTTCACTACAGCAAGCGAAAATCCGCATCGGCATGGATTTTTCTACGATACACGCATGCAGAGACAAGAAGAACACGAATCGAATTATGGGCATCCCGCGCGCACAAAAAACCACCCGACCGCCTGTGCGATCGGGTGGTTTGCCATTACTTATGGACGTTTCGGCAACACGCTGTCGTTCGCAGTGCGATACGTCAGTACACCGTACGGGATGCGATAGATACTGTCGGTCGGAGCACTGACGTAGCCAATGTCATCGACGAGGAAGTGACTCACTAGTGAACTATTCGTGACGACTTTTATCTCGAGTGGAATGGATGATTGTCCTCGCAAAGCAGTAACATCTATCGAGAAAGGGATATAACTCAATGTCGAATTCGTCGCATAGCAGAGCGGGATGGTCGAAACAAGGATACTGTTCACTTTGACCGTCGCTACATCGTTGGAACAGTTCGTTTCTTGTGACCGTGCCCATGTATGCAACCGTAGGTAGCTTGCAGCTGCGGGAATCGACAGGCTCGTGCTAAGCGTGGACGTCTCGTTGTCGTCACCACCCAACCACGCGAGGTAGGTTCCATGGCGCGGGTAGACCCCGGCACTCGGATCTGCCATTGACACCAATGCGTATCCCAATGCGGAGTACTCTGTCCACCCTGCTCCCATTGATTCAAAGCCACCATTGGTCACACTCGTCGACCACGCAGGCAGTGCGGTCGCGCTCGGCGTCATCGTCGGGATTTGTGTTGCAGTTGCCGTTGCTGTACGGGTGCTCGTCCTGGTCTTGGTGCGGGTCTTGGTTGCAGACTGCTTCGGATTACGAGTCGCAGTCCGTGTACTCGTTCGCGTTTTGGTGGGTGTTTTCGATTTGGTCAACGTCGCCGTCGGTGACGTCGTGAGTGCGTCTACTGCTTTGGCGGCAGCAGCACTGACATTGATGCGTGGAATCGACAGCGGATCGCCATTGCGACTATCGACAATGGTTTTACCAGTCTCACGAAGCCAACCGAGGACTTGCGTGACCGATGCATTCGGTGCAATTCCTTTGATGACCGCCCATGCACCAGCCACGTGCGGTGTGGCCATTGAGGTACCAGGGTAATCATCAAAGCTCGTGGTCGATTCAGCAATCGACGACATAATCTTGTTGCCCGGCGCCATCAGGTCGAGCAACCGGTCACCAAGGGCGTTCGGGTTATTGTTGGCTGCAGTTGGTCGGTTCGAAAAACTTGCTGGTGCATCCAGCGTCCCCGTCCGGTCCGACGTCGATGCCCCGACGGCAATTGCAGAAGAAATACATGCAGGTGAGCCAATCGACGTGAGATAGTCTTCGTTGCCACTCGCGATGACGGTGGCAATGCCGGCAGCCCGTAGTGTATCGACCGATGGTTTGAGTGGGTCTGTGTTGCAGGATGCCATCGTGCTGTACGAACCTCCACCGAGACTCATGTTGATCGATGCAAGGTTGCCCCAACCCGCCGTCAGCCGCTCGCTGTACAACCAATCGAGCGCACTGATTTGATCGGATTCAAAGGACATCACACATGGGCCTGTCGCACCTACACCGCACTCGCTTTTCGCAAATTCGCTGAATACCTGTACCGCGATAATTTTGGCAGCAGGTGCCACGCCCGAAAACGTTTGACCGCCATACGTCAGCTGTTTGCCCGCAATAATACCGGCCACGTGGGTGCCATGATCGCATTCATTCGGACACGGTTCACCCGCTCCCGCACCAAACGCTTGCGACGCCCCGCCGGGGCATACAGACGTCGATTTTTGACCGCTATCTGTCGTCGAAAAACATGCCTGGGCGATAACCTGGCCATCCAGAAAAATATGGCTACTCTTCACCCCTGTATCCAGCACCGCAACGACAGTGCCTGCGCCCGTATACCCAGCGGCGTTAGCCGTGGCAGACCCAACAATCGATGTCGATTCATACAACGCTGGCTTGGACAGCCGATCGGGATGGATGGACGCAATCGCAGCATCATCCGCCAACGCATCCATCTGGCGCGGGGTCATCCGTGCAAAAACCAACGGTGCATACGTCGGCTGCGCCTTGGTGATAGTGAGGATCGATGCATTGCGTGTGAACACCACTTTCCGCGCGATGCCGATACGCTGCGCCCGGGCACTGAGTTCGGTGGCCGACAACGATGCAATATCTGCCTCTGCATCCGCGGTGCGGAGTGTGATAATCACGGGAACAGCTCGGTCTGCTTCGAGTAAGAGCAAACTTGCTTCGATGGTGGCACGAGGAAGGGCAGGAGCGGCAACCGTGGCGCCGAGCGTGGCGCTGAGGATAGCCAATCCGAGTACCAACAGTGCGACGATGCGTAGGTAGAGATGTCTCACGTTTGCTGCCTTTCCGTTCACATATGTGTCTAGTATAGCGGGTTCAGCGCACATTTCTTCATCTTTTTTAGCTTTTATCCACAGACATCAGAGCAGCAAAACAACCTATGGTCTCAGACCAGGTATGTACAGATGGAAAACCGATTTCACCAAACGTGCATTCTCTTTGACGGAGAACGCCAAAGTCACGATATGATGTGACGTAACGATAAAATACACCCATGAGGTGCCATGATGTCTGTTTCGCCCCTCAAAATACTCTCTGCACTACGCAACGCGCACGCACAACGCAATGCACCAATCGATGCTGCTGAAGCGACCTTGAAAAAAGCCGAGCGCGCGTTGTACACAGCGCAACAGTCGTGCATCGATGCCACCAAAATCCTCATCGAAGTAGATAAAACCGCGGGTAGCATGATAAACCCGATGCGCTGGCAAGCGCAGCAGGCATACGACGACGCCCAAGCCACCCAAAACCACGCCCAACAGGCGGTTACCGCAGCAATCCATGACCTCATCACAGCGTATGCACACTGCGCGAGCGCTGCCTACCCGCAGTACGTAACGACAATGCAGACCATTGATCCAGCGTTCCGTGACCCGCGGACAGATGCGGATGCCGCGCACCCAGCAATCGCCGTACAACCGCCACTGTTTGTCGAAAAACCAGACATCAAAGGCAAAAAGCAGTGAAGCTAAAGGTCAGGTCGTCTTCCTCGTGAAGAGATTACCGCCTTCGCTTCATCGAGCCTCACGACATGTTTATGGAAAACCTTGTGTTTTTGGTCTGCTGTGGCCTACCCGGCAACTTTCCTCGCATCTGTACAAGATGGCATGTCGACCCACGCATTCCATAGTGCGCATCCTCTCCGGTCGACATGCCATGACGGGGTGGGGGAGTTGCGCGGGGCGTTTTGCAACACGTCCCGCGCACCTGTTGGCACGCATCTGCGGCCTACCCGGCAACATCCCTCGCATCTGTACAAGATGGCATGTCGACAGACGCACTCCATTACGGTCATTCCTCTCCCGTCGACATGCCATGACGGGGTGCGGGTGAGCGGGGCTTTGTGCACAAAGCCCCGCTCAATGAAAATCTCCTCTGCAGCGGTGGTACCTGCAGGGCCTAGGACGTCATGCCACGCGAAGGGGCACCACGCCCGCATTATGTTCCTCACGCGCATAACTCC
>JBJONV010000002.1:0-7498 GCA_046051665.1 Chloroflexota bacterium | reverse complement strand
TCGTCTACGTGCCAAAAGGCGTGCATGTCGACATTCCGTTGCAGGCATACTTCCGTATCAATGCCGAAAACATGGGTCAGTTCGAACGCACCCTCATCATCATCGACGAAGGCGCGTCGGCACACTACATCGAAGGCTGCACCGCACCCCAGTACTCCACCAACTCACTCCACTCAGCAGTAGTCGAAATCGTCGTCAAAAAAGGCGGCAAATTCCGCTACACCACCATCCAAAACTGGGCCAACAATATCTTCAATTTGGTCACTAAACGTGCCGTCGCCTACGAGGACGCCAGCATGGAATGGGTCGACGGCAACATCGGTTCCAAGTTGACCATGAAGTACCCGTCCGTCTATTTGATGGGTCGTGGCGCCCGTGGCGAAGTCTTGTCGGTGGCCTATGCAGGCAAAGGCCAGCACCAGGATGCCGGTGCCAAGATGGTCCACAATGCCCCCGACACCACCAGCGTTATTACCAACAAATCGGTCTCGAAGTCTGGCGGCAAAACCACCTACCGTGGTTTGGTCAAAGTCCACCCCGGTGCGACGGGCTCCAAAATCAACGTCAACTGTGACGCATTGATTCTGGATGACAAGTCCAAATCCGACACCATCCCATATATCGAAGTCGAAGAAGCCAATGTCACATTGGCCCACGAAGCTACCGTCGGCCGCATCGGTGAAGAGCAGCTCTTTTACCTGATGAGCCGCGGTATCTCGCAAGCAGAAGCTTTGTCGATGATTGTTTTGGGCTTCATGGAGCCATTCACCCGCGAGTTGCCGATGGAATACGCCGTCGAACTCAATCGCCTGATCCAGCTCGAAATGGAAGGTTCCGTCGGCTAACCGATGGCTTCTTGCCCCGGTCCGAGTCGCAGGAATCCCTGCGACTCGGTTTTTCCATATCTAGGAGTCACCCATGCTAACCGCCGTCTGCCTCCGTTCCGAATTGCCCATCGGCGCCACCAAACAGGTTATTGTCGATGGCAAGCAGGTCGGGCTATTCAACGTCCGTGGTACCATATACGCCATTGGCAACATCTGCACGCACGCCTATGCCGAGCTCCACGATGGCTATGTCGACGACGACGATTGTACTGTCGACTGTCCGCTTCACGGCGCCCGCTTCGACCTCAAGACTGGTGCACACTTCACCCTACCTGCCGTCGCAGATGTCGCCCGCTACACGGTCACCACCGACGAGAACCAGATTTATCTCGCTCCATACGAGGCTTCTGCATGATTCTGATCGATTCCTCGCTCCGTGCGCCGCTGACTGCATGGGCTTCTGCTGCCTACCCGCACGAAGCGGTCGGGATTGTGTTGGGTCATCCGTTGCCCACCTTGGCCACGGTGACCGAGCTTGTCCCGGTGCGGAATCTGGCGAACGAGCCCAATCATGCATTTGACTTGGACCCGCTGGGCTGGTTCGCCGCCGAGGCACAGGCCGAAGCAACCGGTACCGCGATGCTCGGGATCGTCCATACCCACCCCGACAGCCCCGCGATACCATCAGAAAACGATGCTCGTAACGCCAGTGACGTCGGTCGGGCGCTTTTTTGGTTGATCGTGCAGGTACGTGCAGGCGCGTTGGGCGATGTGCGTGGTTGGCATTGGGATGGCTTAGAATTCATCGAGGATGACGTCGAATGGACTTAACCACTGCCGAATACCTGCGCTATGCGCGGCATCTTGCCCTGCCAAACGTGGGTGTCGCGGGGCAACTCCTGCTCAAGGCCGCTCGTGTCTTGGTGGTAGGGACCGGCGGGCTCGGTTCACCGGTCGCCCTCTACCTCGCAGCAGCAGGGGTAGGGACGCTCGGTGTCGCCGATGATGATGTGGTAGATGTCAGTAATCTACAGCGCCAAATTTTGCATACGACCAGCGACGTCGGCGTCCCCAAAGTGCACTCTGCCTACCAGCATCTGCGTGCACTCAACCCCGAGATTACGGTCGTCCCCCACGCACTCCGCGTCGATGCCGATACCGTGCTTGCACTGATTGCAGACTACGATATCGTCGTCGATGCCACGGATTCGTTTGCGACGCGCTATGTGCTCAATGATGCTTGTGTGCGCCTGCACAAGACCCTCGTGTCTGGGGCGATTTTTCGCTTCGAAGGCCAGGTGAGTGTGTATGCCCCACACATGGGCGGCCCCTGCTATCGCTGCCTCTTCCCCACCCCACCGAGTGCAGAATTAGCGCCCAATTGTGCCGAAGCCGGAGTGTTTGGTGTGTTGCCAGGGGTCGTCGGTTCGGTCCAAGCAAGCGAAGTGGTCAAGCTCATTCTGGGCATTGGGACGCCTCTCTTAGGCACACTGTGGCTCTATGATGCCTTATCACAGAACATCGATCGGTTCCAAACCAGCCGCAATCCTACCTGTATCTGTTGTGGTGATACGCCTACCCTGGCCACAATTGGACTCGAAGACGATACCGCGTGTGCGGTCCCGTCCGAATCGGAAGAGCAGTCTGTGCATACCATACAGCTCCGCCTCCAACAGCTGCCACGGCCGTTTGTGTTGGATGTCCGTGAGCCGCACGAATACGACGCAGGTCACTTGCCTGGAGCCGTCCGGATTGGCGTAGACTCATTAGCACAAACCTTGGCAGCCATCCCAACCGACACCGATATCATCGTCTACTGCCGGAGTGGGATGCGGAGCGCTCGGGCCCGTGATATGTTGGTGCGCAGTGGACGCACCGCGGTTAGTATGCGTGGTGGCTTACTCGCCTGGCGGAATCTCCTCGATCCCGATATGACCGTCGTCTAACAATATACGGAGGCACAATGGACTTTCACCAATTCAGCACCAGTCCTGCCCCTGACCCGCAGTGGAGTGATGCACTCATCGCCCTGTGGCATCAAGGCAAAAACGACTGGACGCGCGCGCACGATACTCTGCAGGATGCGGTCGGCGCCGATGCAGATTGGGTCCACGCGCACCTCCATCGCGTCGAAGGCGATCAACCCAATGCCGCATATTGGTATCGGCGTGCCCGCAAACCGATGCCGGCGGCAAACGTCAGCTTCGCCGACGAGTGGGCCGACATCGCACGTGCCTTGGTGCACAGCACACAGAACTGAGTCGCCATGGCTACACGCATCGGTGAAATCATCGAATCTTCGACGCTCAGCTATACCGCCGGGACCTATACGCTGTTGGCGGCACCGGCGTTTGGGGCATTGGTGCTGGCAGATACGACTGACCCCCAGGTCCAAATCTACGGTGTCGTCACCGACGTGCGCACCACGAGCCGCGAACCGGGTGGAAGGGCGATTGTGCGTGGCCAGAGCTACGCAGGGCGTGAGTTGTACAACGAGCAAATCTACCAGGCGCACCCCGACCTCAAGGAAGTCCTGCAAACGGAATTCTCAGTATATGTACTGGGTTATCGGCGTGGCACGACTGTGGTACAACGCATCCCTCCGCAGGCGTCACCCGTCCATTACTCCGTTGTCAGCGCAGATGTGGATGCAATCCGCGGATTTGCAGAGGATCTCGGGTACGTGCGCATGCTCATCACGGCAGCCCATTTGCCCGCCGATGAGCTCATCGTTGCACTGGTACGCACGTGTATGGAGGTCCATCCCGACGGTGCGCATGCATATGCGGTGCGTGTCGGCAGAGCGCTGACTACCGTACTGCGGGACGACGTAGACCGGGCACGGCAAATCTTGACCCGCATCCGGAGTGCTGTCGCCTAGGGCGTACTGTTGCGTCGAGGTGCACCCGTGTGCTATGATGAACGGTAATATCGAGGGGACGTGGCGAAATGGCAGACGCGCAAGTCTTAGGAACTTGTGGAGCAATCCGTGAGGGTTCAACTCCCTCCGTCCCCACCACTGGCGACGCAGCACCCGTGTGTGCTGCGTTCTTTTTCTGCTCCGTCAGATAAGGAGGACCACCATGCACTCAGATCTCATCTCCAAGATCGAAAAGGCACGGCAATACGCCAGTCAGCCAGAGCGCATTGCCATCCAAACGTTGACCGCTACGTTCCGCGGCGGTAACAACGACCATCACATCACCGTCGATGCCGGTGTCTGGCACTGTGACTGCGACTTCTTCCGCGGGCATGGGACCTGTGCACACGTCATGGCCATCCAAAAAGTCTTGTCTCCGATGCTGTCGGAACAAGCCCGCAGTGCCGTCAATCCGCTCGACGATGACACCATCGTGAGTCACTTGGCATAACGCGATGACCATTGTAATTGCACACCGCGGCGCCTCTGCCTACGCGCCCGAAAACACACTCAAAGCCTTTGCCATGGCAGCCGATATGCGTGCCGATATGGCCGAACTGGACGTTATTGCGACTGCTGATGGGCAGCTCGTGGTGTTCCATGACGACACCACCGGTCGCTGGGAATCCGTCGATCACGATGTACGGGCGGTTTCGTTTGCACATATGCAGACCCTCGATATCGGTGGCGAAAAGGTCCCCCTGCTGGCTGACGTGCTCGATTTGGCACACAACCGGCGCATGCGCCTCAATATCGAACTCAAGCACGCCGGCGTCGCTGCGCAGGTGCTCACCGCAATCGCAGATGCAAACATGCAAGAAGCCGTGATTGTGTCGTCGTTTGCACCATTAGCGCTGCATGAGCTCCGTGCCCTCGACGCACGCATCCCCATGGCATATCTGATGGGCTCCGAGAGTTGGAATCCGCTCGTCCGCGCCCGTGAATTCTGGCCCATCCCCGCGCTCAAGCAATACGGGTGTCAAGCATGGCATCCCTCGCGTGAGTTGCCTGGGGTACGCTATTCGATCGCCCAAGTGCGCAACGCCGGGTATGCCGTCAATGTCTGGACCGTCAACGACGAAGCCGAGATGCGCCGCTTCGCGCAGATCCCCGTCGACGGTATCATCACCGATCGCCCCGATGTGGCGCGTGCGGTGCTCGCACAACTGCACCCATAGGCGGTGCCCTCATCCGACAAAGGACAGACGATGGCAGGTAATAGTTTTGGTTCGGTATTCCGCGTCACGACCTTCGGTGAGTCACATGGTGTGGCAGTCGGTTGTATCCTCGATGGCTGTCCTGCCGGTATCGCCCTCGATGAGTCCATCGTCCAGGTGGAGCTCGAGCGCCGTCGCGTCGGCCAAAGCAAGGTCTCGTCGCAACGCAAAGAGCCCGATCTGGTGCAAATCCTCTCGGGCGTCTTCGAAGGGCGCACCACCGGTGCCCCGATCGCGATGGTCGTCTATAACTCCGACGCCAAATCACACCACTACGACTCCATCAAAGACCATTATCGTCCCGGCCACGCCGACTACAGTTGGGATGCCAAATATGGCTTCCGTGACCATCGCGGTGGTGGTCGCTCCAGCGCGCGCGAGACCATCGGCCGCGTCGCTGCCGGAGCCGTCGCCAAGGCATTTCTCGCCCAGTCGGGCATCCAGGTCATCGCCTGGGTGCAGCAATGCGCCGATATCATTGCGCAAACATACGACGAGTCGTTCATCGAACAAAACATCATGCGCTGCCCCGATCCCGTAGCGGCCGAACAGATGATCGCTGCCGTCGATGCGGCTCGCAAAAACCTCGATTCACTCGGTGGCGTGGTCGAAATCCGCGCGCGCGGCGTCCCTGCCGGCCTCGGTGAACCGGTGTTCGACAAACTCCAAGCCGACCTCGGCAAAGCGCTCTTTAGCATTCCGGCGATCAAAGGCCTCGAGTTCGGCGAAGGATTCGGTGTCGCGACCATGACCGCCGCAGCCCACAACGATCGATTCATCCGCAAAGACGACGGTTCGATCGGCACCGTAACCAATCACCACGGCGGGATTTTGGGTGGGATTAGCACCGGCGAAGAGATTGTCATGCGCATCGCCGCGAAGCCCCCGGCTTCTATTGCACGACCCCAAGCCACCGTCGACCGCGACGGCAACGAAAGCGAAATCGAAATCCACGGGCGCCACGATCCGACCGTCCTCCCGCGCCTCGTGCCCATCGCCGAGAGTATGGTTGCGCTGGTGTTGGCAGATCACCTGCTCCGCCAGCGCCTGGCCCGTGCCGATTGGCAGGCAGACGACCGTGCCTGAGTTGCCCGAGGTCGAACAAGCGGCCCGCACGCTCGGCGCCCAAATCAGCGGTGCAACCTTCGACGGTACCGTGCGCGTCGCCTGGAGTCGTACCATTCACGACATCCCCGCCGATACATTCGGCGCACGCCTCGCAGGTGCGACTGTCACCGGTTGGCAGCGCCGTGCCAAGTGGATTGTCCTCCCGCTCGATACTGGACTGACTCTGGTGGCGCACCTGCGGATGACCGGTCGCTTTGCCGTCGTCCCCATGGATGAGGCAGACGACCCACAGCAGCGCGTCGCCTTCGGTCTGACCGATGGGCGTGAGGTGCGCTTCATCGACCAACGCAAATTCGGGCGGATACGCGTCCTCTCAGCGGGCGAGCTCGCCAGCCTCGATGCCGATCATGGCCCCGAGCCGTTCGACCCTGCCCTGACTGCTGCCAGCTGGTATACCACGCTCCAGAGCACCAGCCGCGTCATCAAAACGACACTCCTCGATCAGTCACGGATTGCGGGGATCGGTAATATCTACGCCGACGAGTCACTCTTCCGCGTCGCCGTACACCCATTGACGCCGGCGAACACACTCACCAAGAAAAAAGCCACCGAACTGTTGGCGGCGATACGCGACGTCTTGCGCCAGGCAATCGACAACGGCGGCAGCACCTTGCGCGATTACCGTGATAGTTATGGTGCAAAAGGGACACAGCAGGACAATTTTCAGGCCTACGGCCGGACCGGCCTCCCGTGCACACGGTGTGGTACTGCCATCGAAAAAATTACCGTCGGCCAACGCGGCACCCATTTTTGCCCATATTGCCAAAAACCACCGCGTACCAAGACCCGTACCGCCAAACAGGACGGGGTATAATAGCCGTATTGCCCCCGTAGCTCAGTGGATAGAGCAACGGTTTCCTAAACCGCAGGTCAGCCGTTCAAGTCGGCTCGGGGGCACCATTTTTTTGGCTTTTTGACATAAAACTCCCACGTGCACGGGTGGGAATGGTGCGGGGCTCATTGCAATGAGCCCGCAAGGATGAACCCCCCTTCCTGATAGCAATGAGCCCATGAGAAAGAGCCCCATCTACACGGCTGGGAATGGTGCGGGGCTCAGAGCGATGAGCCCGCAAGGACCCCCGTGCAACTTTTTTAACACCATCAACGTAATACTGTCGGAATTGCTTTTTTTGCGAGGTATGATGAAAAAACGCTTCTCGGCCGTCACGCTCATCGCGGTGCTGCTCCTCACTGCGTGTGCCCAACAGGTGACTGCACTCCTGCCCGTGCCCGCAACCCCGACGCAAGCCCCACTCCCTGCGACTGCAACGCCCGCGGCCGCTGTGGCAGTACCGGATTTTCGCCCCGAAAAAGTCGATTGGAAGACCTGCCCAGCGTCGATAACCGAAGAAGCAGACCTCCAGTGTGCCGTCATCGATGTCCCCCTCGACTACACAGATCCTGCA
>JBJONV010000001.1:0-7032 GCA_046051665.1 Chloroflexota bacterium | reverse complement strand
GCACAAAGCCCAGCCCTGCATACAGGTGCTGGGCACGTGCATTGGCTGCCGCGACATTCAGGCCGATATGCATAATGCCCTGTGCATCGAGGTGCTGAATCAACCGGGCGCACACCTGCCGCGCATATCCTTTGCCCCGTACATCAGGGTGACTGGTGACATTGCCTAGTGCAGCCACCGCTTCGCGTTGCGACACGACATGGATGCCTGCACTGGCCACCAACCGATTCCCCTCCCACAGCCCGACATAACACCCCGTCTGAACCATGCGCGCATCAAACCAATTGCCCGGGTATGCCTCTGCATAGAGCTGTTCGAGGGCTGGGATATCGTCGACACGCAAGAGCTGCGCTGCGCCACAATCGGCACGCAAGGCCAGGTGCCGCTCTGCGAGCCCCATTTTTTGGTAGGCACCGTGTGGCTCGGCGACGAAGTGGGCGCCCAACAGCTCCTTGGTCACGGCATCGAGGTGCGCGTAGAATCGCTTGGGCAACACATCAATCAGCGACGCAACAAACGCCGGATGACTCCCGTACCGTTCATTGGCATGCGTCAACAACACCGGCGCGCCGCCAGGTATGTAGAGCAACGCAAGCTGCTGTATCGTTTGCCCTTCGACCCACCCATACCAACTCGTATGCGGCCAAAAAAACGGATCGAGATCGCCCAGCTCATAGATGTGCCGCAGAGGATTTTGGTACAAATATGTGCGGATGGCATGTTCATCATGGAGTGCACAAAACTGACTCATTACGTGCCTTGTCTAGGTAAAGCGAATACGCGCGGTACTGTCGATGGATTTGGGCTACTATAGATTGCAGAGCTCCTACGAGAATACCATGCTTCCTGTCTACATACTGTCAACCAGCCTGCTCATCCTCGCACCCGGCGCCAATATGATGCTCATGCTGGCACTCGCGAGTCAGCATGGCAGCAACGCCGCGCGCCGCGCTGCCGTAGGGCTCGCCTGCGGGGTGTTGTGTCATACCGCGTTGGCTGCCAGTGGCGGTGCATACGCCTTCCACCGTTGGCCGGCTATGCTCCAAGTGATTCAAATCAGTGGTGGTGTCGTGCTGGTGTGGATTGGTGGGCAGCTACTGTATCGCCAACTCTGGCCAACCCAGAGCGGTCACGCACCGGTATCAGCGAGTGTGCAATCGCCGTTTTTCCAAGGGCTCTTTTCCAGCATGACCAACGTCAAAACGCTGGTGTTGTTTGTCAGTTTTTTGCCGCAGTTTTTTGAGCCGGGACAACCCGTGGGAGCACAGTTTCTGCTCCACGGTGGGATCTATGCACTGTTAACACTCTCGATATATGCGTGTATCGGGAGCCTCGCCGGGTATTTTGCTGACACGCTCCGTCATCCACAGCTCCAGCGTTGGCTCCGTGGCATCGCAGGGTGCGTGATTATCGGATTTGGGGTGATGGGCGTACTTTGATAATCGTATTGGAGCGAATGTACAGCTGCATCATCCGTTTGTATGGGTTTTTCCCCCACCATCCGCCGCATAATACCGCCAGCCTACCACTGCCGCTGCCACCGTGGTCAATCCCACCACCAAAAACGGCAACGCGCCAGCGATTTCGACCAGGCGACCGGCCAGGATCGAGCCGATAATCATGCTGATGCTCCACACCGCATAGAGCAGGCCAAACAGGGTCGCATGATCCTCCTGTGGCACCCCGTCGGCGACCCAGACAAACATCAGCGTTGCCAGTGCCCAGGCCGCAGCGATACTCCCAATGCCCCCCACAAACAATCCAATAACCGTCGTATGGCTGACTGCCAAGAACAATCCACACGCAATCATCATCACAAACGAGACCAACGTCGGCCAGCGCGCCCCCCAGCGGTCGGCCGCGCGACCCGCTACGAACTGTGCGAGTGACGCCACGACCATCGTCGCCGAACCGTATGCTGCAACCAAGCGCGTGTCGTTCGTCAAACTATTCAACAGCAACGGCACCACCAATAGCATTGCACCGTAGTTGACCGTCGCCAAGCCACGCATCACGATAATCGCGGCGACCGTGCGCGAACGCAACAACCCCAGCGTGTTGCGCGATGCAACGACTGCGACGTCTGGCGTATCACGCAGATTGGGCATCCCGACCACTGCGATGCCAATCGTCAGCAAGACCATTGCCAGCATTGCGATGCCATACCCGGCGTACGACCACGTCGTGATAATCCCGCTTGCCAAGGGGTGGCCCAATGCCCCACCCACCGTACTACTCAAAATATACAGTGCACTCAACGTGCCGAATCCGCCTGCTTGGCCGATACGCGTCAGGTAACCCGAGCTCCCGATGTTGTAGAGTGCAGCGCCCGCGCCGCCAATAATCCAGGCCGCCGCAATCACCCAGATATCGCCCACCACAAAGACCACACTGCTCGCTATACTGAGCACCAAACCGATGATATAGACCCATTTGCTGCCAAAATACCGCGTCAACATCCCACCAAAGAAGGCAATCGACATCCCCGCGACCTGCGCCCCCGAGACCACCTGCGCAATCGCCGACGGGGTCATATCACGCGCTTGCAAGTACAACAACAAAAACGCACTCTGGGCTATTTCGCGGAGGCCGATGGTCGTCTGTGCCGCCAACAACGCTATCCGGGGTCGTGCACCACTCGCTGCTGACTGCATGTCATTCCTTTGTGGCGTCTTCGCCACCTATGGGTGTGGGGTGCGGTCTCGTTGCCAGGTCTGTTCGCGCATGACCGGTCCCCAGGTGGCATCAGCGTGTTCGGCCATCAGGTGGAATCCATGCGTTTGGTAGAGGTGGATCGCCGCGTCCAGGTCGACGATGGTGGTCAACCACACCGAGGTATGGTATCTGTCGGCAAAAGCCAGCGCCTGACGCAACAGCGCCGTGCCGATGCCACGGCCATGGTACATCGGGTCGACCACAAACCAGCGCAACCGCGCCGGTGGCGTCGTTCCACCGTCGATAACGATGCTCCCCACCAGCTTTGCGCCATCCCACGCGGTCAACAGCAGGTTTCCCGATGCATCGGCGCGTGGCGCGAATTCGGTCAGACCTGCCGCCACCGTACATTCAAACGGCATGCCAAAATTGACGTGCCCGGCGTAGTACTCGGTCTGCGTCTGGATCATCCAACCCAGTACCCCGGGGATGTAACCGGTTCGAAAAGTAACCTGCATGGTTACTCCGGCTTTGGTTCAGAGGCACGCATCAGCGCTGCAAGCTCGCGTTCGCGCTCGCGTGGGGACTGTGCGAGCTGGTCGCGGACCCCGATGCGATCAGCCAGGGAGCGGTTCTGACTGAGTTTAAACTTGCCCTCGAGCGTCGTCACCCGCATCCGGAAGCAGACAATGCCGCGTAACATGGCAGCCACACTCTCTTCGGTGTAGCCAGGATGACTTGCGTCATAGAAGTGCGTTAATGCATTGACCATCGCGAGCGCTGCGGGTATCGATTCGATGACTTCGGGAGTACCCGTCGCATGCACGACTGCGTAATTCCACGTCGGAACGGCATGCTCTGCAGCGTACCAGCCGGGATGCACAAACGCATGTGGGCCGTGGAACGCCAAGGTCGTCGGTGCCCCGGCACCCAGCAGTGTGGTATGCCCATTGGCGCGGGCCAGGTGGAACTCGACCCAGAGTTCGTCATCCCGCAGATGACTCAACACCGGTCCGTAGCTCACCGCCGGGATGCCATCGCTCCCGTTGCTCATAATGGTCGCAAAATCGTTTTGCTGCATGAACGGTACCAGCACGGCACGATCGTCCATCCGATTCGCATAGGGGATATACATCGGAACCTCCTCTAGGTAGCGCTCTGCTGCAGGATTGCCGCAATCCCCATACTCGCGAGCTCGATGTCTTCGTCTTCGGACAACCCGCTCACCGCTACCGCACCCACACACGTCCCAGCGACAATGACCGGCATCCCGCCACCCCATCCGATGAAGCGCGGATCGCCATAGTACGCAATGTCAAAACCCTGGTCCGCACTCCGGATTTTTCGGCCGATGTCACGAGTCGGTTTGCATGCACGGGCTGCGGTATACGCCTTGTTGATGGCAATCGTGCCGGACTGCAGTTGCGCACCGGTCATGCGCACCATGGCGATGAGTTCCCCGTGTTTGTCTGCCACGGCAACGACTCCTAATGCATTGCGCTTAGTCAGTTCGGCCAAAATGGTACGGATTGCGATATCGGCATCGCGATGGTCCAAGGTCGGTTGGTGTTGCATCTTCGTTCCTTTGTGTTGTGTGTGCATATTGTAGCAAGAAGCGGATTCACTGCGGTATTGACTTTTTTTGCCAAAATCGTTAGACTCGGCGCATACCCACAGAGTCAAAACTACATATGAGGAGGACCCTATGGACGAGTCAGGAACGAATGCCATTATTGGCGGTTTGATCGTTGGTGGGATTACTAGTGTCATTTTCTTTGTGCTTGCTCTCGCAGCGATTTTCGGTGTTTGGAAGCTCTTTGGCAAAGCTGGCAAACCAGGCTTTTATGCCGTCATCCCCTTTCTCAATCTGTACACATTGGTCGAAATAACCGGCCTTCCCGTTGTGTGGTTTTGGTACTCTATTATTGCCGGTATCTTGGCGACCTGGACTGGAGGAATCGTCGGGTTGGTGAACCTCTACCTAACCTTCATCATCTTCCGCCAATTGTTGCGTGTCTTTGGCAAAAGCGATAGCGTAGGGAATGTCATTATCAACCTGATTTTCCCCTACATCACGCTTCCGCTGCTCGGGATGAGCGATGCCCAATATCGCGGCCCACAGCAAACCAATGACGTACCGACGTTGCCTTGGATCAATTAGGAATCACTCTCGCGAGCCATGCGTCTTGCATGGCTCGTTTTTTTGTGTTTGTACGTATAGAACATATATTAAAAACCAGAAGAACTATGACAAAAGAAATCACGCTAATGATTTTGTTTTTATATTCCAGGATTAAAATAAAACCAAAAAACAAAGATTTGCTATTTTGTTAAAAAATCTTGTGATGCAAAATATCTGTAGTAAGATACAGACGCAGTTTTGCATTTTTACGTGGCAGGTCACAATGGGTGAGTATGGTATGGATGGGAACGCAGGCGCTTCCTTTTTGGGCGGCGCAGTCAGCAGTCTGATTGGTCTCGTTGTGGCTGTTGCGGTCGTCGTCGGCGTCTGGAAGCTCTTTGCCAAGGCCGGCAAACCCGGCATCTATGCAATCGTCCCCCTGTTGAACCTGTGGACGCTCGTCGAAATCACCGGACTGCCAAAGACCTGGTTTTGGTACTTCATCATTGGCGCGGTCCTCTCGCCGGTCAGCTTTGGCTTATCGGGTCTGGTCTGCCTGTACGTGGCATACATCGTCATGCGCCAGCTGCTCCGTTCCTTCGGTACATCAGACTCCGTCGGCTCGGTCATACTCAATCTCGTATTGGCAGAGATTCTGCTACCCGTGATTGGCTTTAGCACACAGCCGTACCTGGGGGTCCAGTCAAGCGCCGACGTGCGGGTGCTGCCATTCATTGGCTAGCGCAGTTCGCCCCAGCCGCGGACCGTCAGGTCCGCGGTTTTCTAAGGAAGAGAGCAGGCACCACACACGATAGCGGTATACTAGGGGCATACAGACACGGAAAGGAATGTGCCATGGATCGCAACCAATTGCGCATCGACATAAATCATCAATACGCCCAAGAGCATGCTTCTTTGGGTATCCGCGGTGCACGTGCGATGCTGGCCGCTGCCCGTGAATGGGATCTGGCGTCCGTCCTGACCAACCGTGGTGGGCTTGTGTTCCCCCATGCGGGCGTCCACGAGTGTGCCAAGCAGATTGGTGCGGTGGTCAATGCCTGCATTGATTCTGGGGCGGATACCGTTCTCGCCATCAGCGTGTTGCATGCCTTCAGTGACGACATGGAGCAGGCCCGGCGTCGTGTGGCGGCGGGCGGTAACCCGGCCGACGAACGCGCCTGGGGCATTCAAGGCCCCGAATTCAGCCGTGGCGACGAATGGGCGTATGACCATGCGATGTTCAGCTTCCGCTATCTCTGGGAGATTGCCGCGGATTATTACGGCAAAAAAATGCCCCGTGTCATAGAGATTTATCCGTGGCTCGCTGGCGGTTTTCCCCAAATCATGCCGGGCTTCCACGATGTCGAAGCACTCGCTCGCAATGCAGTAGTTATTTCGACCGCCGATATGTTCCATCACGGGATTGGCTATGGTGACTCGGTCGAACAGGCACTGTACCCCGATCAGGGTGGATTGGAACGCGCCCGTGCCGTGATTTCTGAAGGTGCTGCACTGTTATCCGCTGGCAAATATGCCGCCTATAACCAGCATTGTGTCGATGCACGGAGTGATCATCGCGATGCCGGACAGGTCATGCGTGCCCTCCTTGGTCCCATCACGCCCGAAATCATCGACCTCATCGCGAGTGATGCTGCCGCCCTCTATAAGGCCGCAGACCCGACCTGGGTAGCGGGCACGCTGGTTGCCTGGCATCGTGCATAAGGTGAATGCTGTTGCTGTTTCGTGTGCATACGCTGGCTGTGGGGAACTGACAACAATACAGGCGAGCCGATTACCGATTCGTCACGCCATACGGAAAGGAATCGTCTCATGACGCCGACTAAATCATTCCAAGCGAGTGTCACCTGGCTCGCCATCGGGGATATCCAAGGGACACTCGTGACCCGTCCGGTCGAAGAACTCGCGTTCGATTGGACCGGTGTGGTCGGCGATAGCCATGCAGGGCTGACACGTCGCGCCGATGTGCGTATCCCGCATTATCCGCGCGGGACGACGGTGCGCAACGAACGCCAAGTCACGATTGTGGCTGCAGATCAACTGGCCGAGGTCGCGACCACACTGGCATTGCCCGAAATTCGACCGGAGTGGCTAGGTGCAAATATGATGCTCGCGGGAATCCCATCGTTGACCCTGCTCCCACCTGCGACGCGATTGATTTTTGCGTCTGGTGCGTCGTTGGTGGTCGATTGGGAAAATCAACCGTGTACGGGGCCTGGAACGGTTATTGCCGAGCA